>DATBTC010000083.1:0-13495 GCA_036559465.1 Xanthobacteraceae bacterium | reverse complement strand
AGCGTCAGCAAGCCAAGCGTCACCACGGTCGCCCCGACGATACCGGTGGTTGCCCCCATCAGCACGCCGACCGTGATGATGCCGATGCCGAGCCCGCCGCGCAACGAGCCCGCAGCGTGGCCGATCACATCCATCAACTCTTCGGCGAGTCTCGATTTCTCCAGCATCACGCCCATGAACACGAACAGGGGGATCGCGAGTAGCGTGGAATTCGTCACCACGCCGAAAATGCGGAGCGGAAGAAGACTGAATAGCAGCGGTCCGAAACCGATGAAGCCGAACACGAAACCCGCAGTCGCGAGCGTCAGGCCGACCGGCACGCCCGCCATCAGGAGGGCGAAGAACGAGATCAGCATCAAGATGGCGAGAACCTCGGTGAACGGCATCAGGCTCTCCGGAAAGCGGTCGTGCATTGGATGGCCTGCGCCAAAGATTGCAGGAACAGCAATGCGAAGCCGATCGGAATCAACGCTTTGATCACGTAGCGGTATTCGATCCCGCCGGGATTGGCCGTGCCTTCGCCGATCGCCCACGACTGGCCGACATAGGCGATCGACAGCCAGATCACGATCGCGGAAAACGCCATGGCGAGTACCGCCGACAAAACGTCGATGGCGAGCTTGGTGCGCGGCCTGAACGAGGCAAACAAAATATCCACGCGCACGTGCTCGCCGTGGCGAAGCGCGTAGGACATCCCGAACAGGCAGATGGGCACCATCAGGTGCCATTCGAGTTCCTGCGACCAGATGAACCCTATGGAGAAGCCGTAGCGCAGGAACACGTTCGCGCCCATCACGAGCGCGAGCACGAGTGCAATCCAGGAAGTGGCCCGGCCGACGAGATCGATGAAGACGTCGATCCCGTCGGCCAGCTTCTCGGCCTTATTCACACCGTCACGCCTTGCGGATCTTGGTGTGGTAGACCAATTCGCTCAAATCCGCCCAAGCGTCGTACTTGGCCTTGTAGGCCATGTAGGAGTCGTGGACCTTCTTGGTGACGGGATCCTTCGCCACCGCCTCGGCGAGGATCTTGTCGGTCGCCACTCGCAGCGCCTTCACCACCGGGTCGGGCAATGGCTGGGCGATGACGCCGTGATTCTTGACCAGGTCTTCCATCGCCTCGGCGTTGTTCTTCTGGCACCACGCCTCGCTGATCACGTTGCAGGCGGCGCAGGCGTTCTCGACGATCGCCTTGAGGTCGGCCGGCAGGCTCGCCCACTTCGCCTTGTTGATGGTGAGCTCGCTCGCGGTCGCCATCTCGTGCCAGCCGGTGGTGTAGTAGTACTTGGCGACCTTGTGCAGGCCGAGCTGCCGGTCGAGGAAGGGGCCGACGAACTCGGCAGCATCGATCACGCCGCGTTCGAGATTGGGGAAGATTTCACCCGGCGCGATCAAGCGCGCGTCGACCCCGAGTTCCTTATAGACGCGTCCCGCCAAGCCGGGGATGCGCATCTTGATGCCTTTGAGGTCGTCGACGGTCTTGATCTCCTTGCGGAACCAGCCGGTCATTTGCACGCCGGTATTGCCGCACAGGAACGGCACGAGATTAAAGCGGTCATAGACCTCGCGCCAGAGCCCCGCGCCGCCGCCATCATAGTACCAGCCGTTATAGCCCTGGAAGTTCAGACCGAAGGGAACGGCGGTGAAATACTGGGCGGCGAAACTTTTGCCGGTCCAGAAGTACGAGTTCGCGAAATTCATCTCGACCGTTCCGGACGACACGGCATCGAAGCCCTCGGCGGCGGGAATGAGCTCGCCAGCGCCATAGAATTGGATCTTGATGCGCCCGCCTGACATTTCCTCGATGCGTTTGACGAGATCCTTGGCGCTGCCGGGGCCGACCGAATAGAACGCGGCGTTCGGCCCGTAGAAGCTCGTCATCTTCCAATTGAACGTGGTTTGTGCCCTGACCACGGCCGGCGCGGCGATGGTGGCGGCCGTACCGGCCAGGGCCAGTTGGGTGAATTCCCGACGTCTCATGATCACTCCTCCTGGATCGCGAATTTCATCTTGTGGAACACTGGATTGGCCCCATTTCATCCGTTTCGGCATGAGACCACATACGCGAGCGAATGCAAGCAAAGTGCCAAACTGGTTCGATCGCGCGCCTTTGAAGCGTTGAATGAGAGCGCGTCAATGCTCAAGTGACGGCGGCTAATCTTGCAGCATCACACCGCCCAATCCGCAATCACCGCTTGTGAATCGTGATTGGGCGCGCCACGTGTTCGGATCGGTGGAACCGCTGGCCAGGCTATCTCCTGCTTGCCGCCGTGATCGGCCTGGAACTCCTCATCCGACATTCTCCAGACGACTAATGATCAGCGTGAGCGCTAGCATTACTCTGAGGTATGTCGAAGCAAAGGGGCGGCATCCGTCATGCTTATGGCGTTCTGTCCCCCACGATCTACCAAGCCCGCAATCCAACTATTCGATAGTGTAGTCGGCCACCGCGTCAGCGCGAGCGAGGAGCTGTAGCGTGATCTTAGTGCTGGTTCGATAGTACTGCCGATCAGGAAATGAATTGGTCGGGATGTCTGGTTGTGGCACTAAGCGGACGTAGAATCCTCCTAGCCGGCCTTTAGTACCGAGCCTCCGCGCGTTTCCGGCAAGAAGGGGAAAGGTTAGGAAACCGCTGCTCTATCCGCTGAGCTACGGGACCCCCGGCACAAAATAGGGCTTCTTGAGAACTCTTGAAACCATCTTGTTCGTTGCGGCCACGCGTGAATTCAGGCCGAAGTGCGCTGCCGCGCGAGCCCGAAGTTTCGCCGAATTCTCGTTTCGATCGCTTCGTTCGGCAGCAATGGCGACAGGCTCTCGCCAGTGAGCTGGTGGAAAATGGAGGCATATCGGTTGCTGAGTTCTTGAACCATCTCCGGGGGAGCCTTGGGCAATACTTTGTCCGCGTACGGGTCGCAGTGCTCGATGAACCAGATCCGAAGGAATTCCTTGTCGAAAGATTCCGGCTCTAATCCCTGAGCCAAACGCTGTTCGTACGTGGCCTCGATCCAGTAACGCGAGGAGTCCGGCGTGTGCACCTCGTCGATCAGCGTCAACGCGCCGTTGTCGTCAAAACCGAGCTCGTATTTCGTGTCCACCAGGATGAAGCCGTGAGCCGCAGCGATCTCCTGGCCACGCTTGAACAGCTTCCGGGCGACCTCCTCCACGTGTTCGATGAGTTCTCGCGAAGCGAGGCCGAGCTTGACCGCTTCCGCTGGAGTGATCGTGCGGTCGTGCTCCTGTTCCTTGGTGGAGGGCGTGAAGACCGGCTGCGGGAGCCTTTGGTTTTTCTTCATTCCATCGGGCAGGATGAACGACCCGAAATCCCGCAGCCCGCGTCCATAGTGAGTCCAAAGCGACGTCGACGTGACGCCGGTGAGGTAGCCGCGCATCACCACTTCCAATGGAAGCGGCCGACAGCGCTTCGCGATGGTGACATTGGGATCCGGCAGCGAAATGACGTGATTGGCGACGATATCGGCGGTTTGCTTGAACCAATACGCGCTGAGCTGGTTCAGCACTTCACCTTTACGCGGAATGTGCGCAATCACGCGATCAAACGATGAGTGACGGTCGGTGGTGATCAAAAACAGGCGGTCTGCCTGCCGGTAGACGTCACGAACCTTGCCCTCGAAACGCTCCCCAAGTTCGGGAATGGCGGTGTGTCTGAGAACCTGCGTATTCATTGTGGTCCACTCGGGCGAGTCGGCGAAATTTCACAGTATCAGGACGCATCGGCGGGTGAAGCCGCCGTGCGAGTAATCAAGAACTTTCTCGGCGGCGGGGTTGAGCGCCGCCTAGAGGATCGAATCTGCCTGCGCATCGAAGGGCTTGCACAAGTCTCGCCATGCCCCAGAATCGCCTGCTTGAAGCCTTTGGTAGGGCGAGCTGATGCGAGGCCACGGGGACGAAAATATCGGGGTCGTGCGGGTGGCGTGGGCGTTCCTCGGGGCGGCCGCGCTTGCACTCGTGCTCGCGCATGCCTCGGCCCTGGCCGAAAGCCCGCTCGCAGCCTGCAAGGAAGCCGGTGAGCCGTTCGCGACGGTCGAAGCGACCGGCGCGCGCGACGGCGCCACCATCCGCCTCGCCGACGGCCGCGAGCTGCGCCTCGCCGGGGTGATCGCCGCCAATGATCTCGATGGCGATGCGGAAGCCGTAAGACGCGCCACTGCGGCCTTGGACACGCTCGTTGCGGGCAAGCGCCTTGCGCTCCATGGCAAGCCGGACACCAAGGACCGCTACGGCCGCATCGTCGCGCAAGCCACGCTCGCCGATGAACCGCGCTGGATCGCAGCAGAGTTGGTCGCCGCCGGAATGTTGCGCATTGCGCCCGAGGCGGGCGAGCCCGCTTGCTTCGATTCACTCCTAACCCACGAGCGCAGCGCCCGCGCGGCCAAGCTCGGCTTCTGGGCCGAACCCCGTTTCGCGGTCCAAGACGCCCAGGCGATCGAGGCGCTCAGCGCCGCGCGCGGCCGCTTCGCGATCGTCGAAGGTTCGGTGCTGCGCGTGGGCGAGTCGGGCGGGCGAACCTTCCTCGATTTCGGCCGGCGTTATTCGCAAGACTTCACCATCGTGGTGCCTCGCGCGGCGCAAAGCGCGTTCCAGGCCGCCGGCATCGACCTCAAGGCCATGCGCGGCAAGCGCATACGCGTCCGCGGCGTGCTCTATGCCTTCGGTGGCCCCGCGATCGAGGCGCGCCTGCCCGCGGCAATAGAGATATTGGAGCGGGAGGGCTCATGAGTGCTCCCGCCGAATTCCTCCGCCGCACGTGGCTCACCGTGGCTCTTGCCGCGGTGCTCGGCGCTACCGGCTGCGCCAATCTCGATCCCGAGCGCATCGGGCTATCGGAAGCGCCGGCCACCCGCGACGACATCGCCGCCGATCTGCCCGCCGATCAGCGGCGCGAGCATCAGCGGCTGGTCTCTTCCTATGGCGGCATTTATCAGGCGCCGGCACTGGAAGCCCTGATCGCCCAGACCGTGGAGCGGCTCGTCGCCGCCTCCGAGCGGCCGGAACTCAAATATCGCGTCGTTCTCCTCAATTCGCCGGCGATCAATGCCTTCGCGTTGCCCGGCGGAACGCTCTACCTGACGCGAGGCCTGGTCATGCTGGCCAACGACACCTCCGAGCTCGCCTCCGTGCTCGCCCATGAGATGTCGCATGTGATTGCCCGCCATGCCGCGATCCGCGAGGACCAGGTGCGCCAGGCGGTGATCGTGAGCCGCGTCATCTCCGACGTGCTCAACGATGCAGATCTCGGCGCGCTGGCGATGGCGCGCAGCCGGATGACGCTCGCCACCTTCTCGCGCGGCCAGGAATTGGAGGCCGACGCGGTCGGCGTCGGCATTTCGGCGCGCGCCGGCTACGATCCCTACGGCGCCTCGCGCTTCCTCAACACCATGGGCCGCTATTCCACGCTGCGCGGCGCCGCCTTCGGCCGCAGCATGCCTGCGAGCGCGGACCAAGTGGATTTCCTCTCCAGCCACCCGTCGACGCCCGAGCGCATTTCGATCGCTGTCGCCAACGCGCGGCAATATTCCGCGCAAGGCAACGTCGAGCGTGACCGCGCGGTGTTCGTCGAAGCGATGGCTGGCATGGTTTACGGCGACGACCCCAAGGAAGGTTTCGTGCGCGGGCGCCGTTTCTTCCATCCGAACCTGGGCTTCACCTTCACCGCGCCCGAGGGCTTCGCGATGGAAAACACGCCACAGGCGGTCTTGGGTGCGACGTCATCCGGCCGCGAGGCATTGCGGCTCGACGCCGCCCGTGTCTCGGCGTTGCAGCCGCTCGGCACCTATCTCGCCTCGGGCTGGATCGACGGCGTCGATGCGGCATCGGTCGAGACCCTCGTCATCAACGGCTTTCCGGCCGCGACCGCGATCGCGCGGGGTTCGCAATGGTCCTTCCGTCTTTATGCGATCCGCTTCGGCACCGACGTCTATCGCCTGGTGTTCGCCGCGCGCGAGCTACCGCCCGAGCTCGACAAGCGCTTTCATGCTGCGGCGACCACGTTCCGCCGCGTCCCGATCGACGAGGCGCGCCAGGCGCGGCCGCTGCGCGTCGAGGTCGTACGGGTCGCGCGCGGCGACACGATGGAAAAGCTCGCGGCCAAGATGGTGGTGCCGGATCGCGCACTCGAGCGGTTCCTGGTGCTGAACGGGCTCGAGCGCGGCGCGGCGCTCAAGCCCGGCGATCTGGTCAAGACCGTGGTGGAGTGAGGCGCTGGCGCGCTTTAGCGCTGCGTATGAACCAGGTTTTCCAGGCGGGTTTCCTTGAGGTGCTGGTCGAGGCCCCAGCGCTTCACCTGCTTCAGCGTGTCGTCGAATTCCGTTTGCGATAGCGGCTTGTTGACGAACTTCTCGCCGCGCGTGAATTTCGAGAAATCCCAAGGGTGAAAATCCTCGAACTCGCCGGGGATCGAGAACCGCCAAAGCGGCAGATATTTCGGCAGGTCCGCTTCAAGCGCTTCTTCCGCGCGCTGCAGCGCGTTCATGTAGCCCTGCACCACGTCGGCCGCGGCGTTGCCGGGTACCCACCAGAGCGTATGGAAGCGATCCTCGATGACTTTGCGCAGACCAAGTTGCTCGGCCATGTCCATCTGCGGCGGCAACAGGCTCGCGGCCTCGACTTCACCCTCCAGCAACGCCTTGAGCCGGGCGCCGAAGCCGCCGGTGTTCACCGTCTTGATGTGCGCGAGCGGAAGGTACTTCTCGAGCCGGTAGGGCACGTTGAAATGGCTGCCGGCGCGCAGGCCGACCGAAATCGGAATGTTCTTCAAGTCCTTCGGCCCGCGGATCTTCGAATCCGGCCTGACGTAGATCGCCCAGGGCGAGTCGCCATAAGCCTCGGCCACCACGCTGCCCATGCCCGCGCTCGCATTGCAGATCGTGCCCCAGACACACGCGCCCTGGATCACGTCCTCCTTGCTCTCGGTATAGGGCCGGTCCTGAGGGCGCTGGAAATAGTCCAAGCCCTTCCAGCTCGACTGTGTTCCCTTGAACGTCTTCCAGTCGAACTCGACATCGAGCCCCTCGGCTTCGAAATAGCCTTCCTGCTTGGCGACCCAGTCGTTGAGCCCCATGCCCTTCGGAGCGATCTTCACCCGCTTCAATGTCTTGCTCATGGCGTTTCCTCCGCTGGGTCATCCGCTACGCGTCGGCGGCGAGGAGCACGGTTTGGAGAGCCTACTGCGGGTGGATACACCGGAAAAGTACGGTTGCCGCGCTTGTGAGCTATGCAGCGTATTCCCCAAAAGAATACGCCCGGCTTTCGCCGGGCGTCTATTTGGTCCTTAGCCGGGAAGGGGGCTTAGGCCGCCTCTTCCTGTGCGACCTCGGCTTCCTCGGCCGGCTTCGGCGCACCGCGCTTCGGGCCCTTGAGGAGATTGGTCTCGATCAGCTTCTGCGCCTCGGTGTCGGTGACGTCCTCCACCACCGCGATCTCGCGCAGCATGCGGTCGAGCGCCGCCTCGTAGAGCTGCCGTTCGCTGTAGGACTGCTCGGGCTGATTTTCCGAGCGGAATAGATCCCGCACCACTTCGGCGATCGCGATCAGATCGCCCGAATTGATCTTGGCCTCGTATTCCTGGGCGCGGCGGCTCCACATCGTGCGCTTGATACGGGCGCGGCCCTTCAGTGTCTCGACCGCCCGCTTCACGATCTCGGGCCCCGCGAGCTTGCGCATACCGACGGCAAGCGCCTTCGAGGTCGGCACGCGCAGGATCATCTTGTCCTTCGCGAAGCTGATCACGAACAGCTCGAGCTTGAAGCCGGCGACTTCCTGCTCCTCGATGCGCGCGATCTGGCCGACGCCGTGGGACGGATAAACGATGTGCTCGTTGGTCCGGAAACCCTGGCGGGTATGGCTCTGGCGCGCAGGCGCGGGCTTGGCCGCGGCCTTCGGCGCAGGCTTGTGCGCGGCCTTGGCGGCCGGCTTGTGCGTGGACTTCTTGGCAGTCTTGGACGGCATGACGTTTCTGACGCTCCTGGTACCTTTGGGGGCCTTACAGACGACGACCCAGACCTCGCGCGCCTCGCTGCGGACGACCCGCTGTAAGGCGAACGTTATTCACGCCCCGATTCCGTGAGAATGGCTCCCTGGGGGAGCACTGCAACATGGCGGAAACACTCGACGATTGCGGCAATATAGCACAAATCCTTCAAAAATCAAGGTTTTAGTGCACCGCGGCGTATTTTCGCCGCAGATAGGGTTAGCGGCCGATCGTGTTCTTTGAACGAAAGCCGCTCAATCGCCCGTGCCGGGATTGGGTGAGAACTGCGCCATCTTGTCCGGCTTGCCCTCCCATTCCTTCGCGTCAGCCGGCGCGTCGCGCTTGATCGTAATGTTCGGCCAGATTTTCGCGTAGTCCGCGTTCAACGCAAGCCACTTGTCGGCCCCCGGCGCCGTGTCGGGCTTGATCGCATCGACCGGGCACTCCGGTTCGCACACGCCGCAATCGATGCATTCGTCGGGGTGGATGACGAGCATGTTCTCGCCCTCGTAGAAACAATCCACGGGGCACACCTCGACGCAATCCATGTACTTGCAGCGGATGCAGCTGTCGTTGACGATATAGGTCATTGCTTTCGTCCAGGCCGAAATCAGGCCGGGCCTAGCCCAGCTAAAGCCCGCCCGCAAGCAAGCGCGTCAGGCATCGAACCCTCGCTGCAGCCGGTCGAGCGCGCGCCGCTCCCGCTTGGTCGGCCGACCGCTGCCGGCGAGTCTAGGTGCCGGGGAGACGGAGCGCACCGGCTTCGGTGATGGCGGGCTCAAATCCTCATATAGGCGGCCCGCCGCCTCGCTGCCACCGCGGCGCTCGGCGAAGGCGAGTACCTTCAAGACGCGCACGTCGCGGGAGATGGCGACCGTCAGCACGTCGCCGATCTTCAAGCCCCGGCCCGGCGCGTCGATGCGCTTGCCGTTCACCCGCACATGGCCCGCTGCGGTGAGCTTGGCCGCGAGCGTGCGTGTACGCACGAGCCGCGCATGCCAGAGAAAACGGTCGACGCGCTGGCGCTCGCCGTCCACTCAGTCGTCCTTCTTGCCGGCCTCGAGCCGAGCCTTGAGCGCGGCGAGCGCCGCGAACGGCGAATTCGGATCCGCCACCCGTTCCTTGCGCTCGCGCGGCAGCTCGCGCTTCCAGTCGTCACGCTCGCGCTCGCGGCGCGGGCGCTCGTCGCGCTTGTGACGGGCGCGATCGTCGCGGCGAGGCCGTTCATCGCGCCGTGGACGCTCCTCGCGGCGAGGGCGATCGTCTTGCCGTGGACGCCGCGCTTCCGGGCGCGGCTCGCCTTCCTTCGGAGCGCCTTCGGCAGGTGCGCTGACGGCAGTTGGTACTGGACGGTCCGGTTGCCGACTGCGCTCCTCGGGCTTGCGTCTCGGGCGCCGCGCGCCTTCCGGCCGGCCCGGACGCCAGATTTCGATCATCGCGGGCTCGCTCGGCGCCGCTTCGGCGGTTGCAGTGATGGGAACCTGATCCGGCTGAGTAGTCGCCTCCGGCTGCGGAGCCTGATCAGCGGCGGCTTCCGGCACGGGCGCCGGATCGGCAGGAGCCAAGGTTACTGGCTCGCTGTCGGTCGGGCCCATCAAGGCCGCCTCGATTGCCGTTGCCGGCACGGGAGCCGGCACTGCGGCTTCGGGCGGGGGTGCCGGCCTCTTCTCCATGCGATAGCCGAGCGCGCGCAGGATGGCGGCGAAGTCCTCGCCCGAGCAGCCGACCAGAGAAGTCATCGCAACGGTGATCGTGAAACCGCGCCCGTCGGTCGCACCCGAGGGCTTGTCGCCCGGCATGCCCGGGCGCCAGGAGAGCGGCGGCCGGATCAGATCGGCGAGCCGCTCGAGGATATCGACCCGCACCGCGCGCGGCCCGCATACCCGATAGCCGACCACGCGATAGAGCGGCTTCGCCACTTCGGGATCGACGGCGATGGAAGTCCGTCCGCTCGAAGCGAGCGCCGGCAGGTCGTCGAGGCCTTTCTGATTGAGGCCGCCGTGCTTTAGCGCAAAGAGCAGAAGCCCGAGCGTGCGCGGCGCAGGCTTGAGCAACCCCGGCATATAGATGTGATAGGCGCCGAAGCGGACGCCGTATTTGCGCAGCACCGCGCGCGTTTCCTGGTCGAGCCCCTTGACCTCGTCGGCGACCTTCTGCCGCTCCAGGACGCCGAGCGCCTCGCCGAGCTGGAATGCGACGCCCCGCGAGATCCCGACGATGTCCTCTGCTTTGCTCACGGCGAGCAGCGGCCCGAGCAATTTTTCGATGTGGCTCTTCAGCCATCTAGCGAGACGCTCATCGACCGCCTCGCGCGCGGGGCCGGTCAGTTGCTCATCGGCGAGCAATCTCAGTCTCGGCTCGAGCAGGTTCTCGGCGGCCACCAGGCGGGCGACCGGTTCACCGGTCCAGCGCACCGCACCGTCGTTGGAAAGCACGAACGCTTCGTCGGCGGCTTCGGCAAGCCGCTTCGAGCGCGCCTCGATCTCGATCGCAAGAACCTTCTGTGCCGCTCCGCGTAGCGCCTTAGCGTCGGTTGCGCCGCTGGAGACATCGGGCACGAATTCGAATCCGGAAAGCCGGCCGATAACGTGGCCCTCGACGACCACGTCCCCGCTCTTGTTGATCTCCGTCTCCAGCATCGCGTTCTCTCGCAACCGTCGCATCAAGACGCTGGTGCGCCGATCGACGAAGCGCTGGGCGAGCCGTTCGTGAAGTGCATCGGAAAGCTTGTCCTCGACGCCTCTTGTTACACCCTGCCAGTGCTCGGGATCTTTGAGCCAGTCGGACCGGTTCGCCGCAAACGTCCAGGTTCGCACCTGGGCAATGCGATAGGAAAGCGTGTCGATGTCGCCGTCGGTCCGATCGGCCTGCGCTACCTGGCGTGCAAACCAATCGGGGGAAATCCTACCCTCTCGCGCCAGGAATCCATAGAGGGTCAGGATCAGCTCCGCGTGGGCCGCCGGCGCGATCTTGCGGTAATCGGGGACTTGGCAGGCCTCCCACAGGAGCTGCACGGACTTGGGGGTGGTGGCGAGTTCACGCACCTCGTCCTCGCGCGCCGCCCGTTCCAGGACACGCACGTCTTCCGCAACCGGCGCGCGCGTCAGCCCCTCTTCGTTGGGCGTGGTTGCGAGGCTCTCGAGTAGGGTCTCGATCGAACGGAAATCGAGCGCGGTATTGCGCCATTGCAGCACAGGCACCGCCTCGAACCTATGGCTTTCCAGCCGCTCCACCATCTCCATCTCGAAAGCCGGGCAGCGGCCGGTGGTGCCGAACGTGCCGTCGCGCTGGGCGCGCCCGGCGCGGCCCGCGATCTGCGCCAGCTCCGCCGACGACAAGCGGCGGAACTGGTAGCCGTCGAACTTGCGATCCGAGGCGAAGGCGACGTGATCAACGTCGAGATTGAGCCCCATGCCGATCGCGTCGGTGGCGACGATGTAATCCACGTCGCCGGATTGATAGAGATCGACTTGGGCATTCCGGGTGCGTGGCGACAGGGCGCCGAGCACCACGGCAGCGCCGCCGCGCTGGCGGCGGATCAACTCGGCGATGGCATAGACCTCCTCGGCAGAGAACGCGACGATCGCGGAACGGCGCGGCAGACGCGAGATCTTCTTCTCGCCCGCAAACGTGAGCTGCGACAGCCGCGGCCGCTGGATCACGTCGACTCCCGGCAACAGTCGCTCCACCAGCGGGCGCACGGTCGCAGCGCCAAGCATGAGGGTCTCCTCGCGCCCGCGCCGGGTGAGCATGCGGTCGGTGAAAATGTGGCCGCGCTCGAGATCTCCGCAAAGCTGCACTTCATCGACGGCGACGAAGGCGACGTCGAGATCGCTCGGCATCGCCTCGACGGTCGAGATCCAGTAGCTCGGGTTCGGCGGCTTGATCTTCTCTTCGCCGGTGATCAGCGCGACCGACTCCGCGCCGACCTTCTCGACCGCGCGGCTATAGACCTCGCGCGCCAACAGCCGGAGCGGCAGGCCGATCAGGCCCGACGAATGGCCAAGCATGCGCTCGATGGCGAGATGGGTTTTGCCGGTATTGGTCGGGCCGAGCACGGCGGTAACGCCGCGTCCGCGCCGCAGCGCCTGGACCGAGGAGCTCATGGAGGCCATCAATCGTACGCGCGCAGGCGTTCCTTCGGATTTATGTACCATTACGCGACAAAGTCGCGCCGTTCGAACGGACCTTGGTGACGATTGGAACACGCTCGGAACGAATCACGTCCGAATCGGTGACTCGATCCACTTCCAGCTTCGTTCCCGGCTAGATGTGGGGTGCCGCGCGCCTGGTGCTACGAGTGCTGCGAAACAGGGCCCGAAGAGGTCGCTTGAAACGGATCATCAGCGTTAAGGAATGGTTTTTTTCGTCTCCCGTTCGACAGACTACTGCGATCTCGGTGCCGGAGTCGCGGCCGCGCGCTCCTTTTGCTCCGTATTGAACGCGGTCGCCTGCAACATGGCGGTCCCCAAAATCGTTCCGACCGTAGCGCGATACGGAAACAGGGTGCGCGTGCCGACGATCGGCGCGAGCCAGACGCGAATCGGATCGTTCCCGCGCGCATACCTGTCCGGCATCCTCGACGTCCGGTGGCCGGCGATCGGGCGATACTTTGCAGTGCAAAGCACAGCCGGCCCGGTATAGCCCTTGGCGCCCGAGACCTTCTCGACACGGACAAAAGTGAGTTCGACCTCGCTACGGTATCGCCCGTCGAAAATCGGAAGCGTGCGGTTGCAGGCTTCCGGGCCCAGAACGTCGCCGGTGCCGGGGACAATGAAAAGAGCGGCGCTCAGCGGGTCGAGTACTCCCTTGCGGTGCGCTTCGGTAAGCTGCACCCGGTCCTCCTCCGGCTCCAGCGGCGGTACGGCCGAGAAATCGCGCACGAGCCCGTTCGCCATCGACATCCGCACCTCGTCGGTTTTCTTCTGGCTTTCCGCGGTCATCGAATAGGACTGCGGTACCAGCCGTCCGCCGACGATGCTGCCGCGCACGGCGGCCGTTCCGTGGCCGGTCGCGAAGGCGCGCATCACGCCGGTCAATCTCGCGCTGCCGGCGGCGACATAGCCGTCGGACCGGACATCGAGCACGATGGCGGCCGTGCCGATGGTGAGGCCGGCGATCGACACGGCGTAGCGGCCCTCGAGCCTTGCATCGGCCGCGGCCGAGGTCGCGGCGGCAAGCAGCAGCGCGAACGCAATCGCACCCCGGAGCTGCTTCATCACGTGCTGTCGCCCCATCGCGGCGCGCCGCATCCAGCTTCGCGGCGCAAGGTCATGGTGAACGAAAATCATGTCACTTGTAGCAGGTCGGGCCCGTGCCGGGCCAATACGACCGAACTATGTCCCGCACCCCAGATGCTTGACGCAGAAGCCATGCCTTACTATAGCTGCGCCGCCTCGAATGGCCCCCGCGGCCTCGAGTTTCATCGAAGGATCAACACGATGTCGCGGCGATGCGAGCTCACTGGCAAGGGACCTTTGTCCGGCCACAAGGTGAGCCATTCCAATAT
>DATBTC010000082.1:0-56768 GCA_036559465.1 Xanthobacteraceae bacterium | reverse complement strand
TTAGAGCGGTTGGGGCAGTAGGATGGCTTTCGGTCTCGCCTTCGATCCGCTCGTTTCGCTCTCGGTGCTGATCGGCGCCACGGTGGCGGCCGTGCTGGTTGTGGCGCTCCTGCTGCTATCGCGCTCGCGCGGCGCGCTGGTACGGGCGTTCGCGCTGGCGCTCGCCGTGCTCGCGCTCGCTAATCCATCATTCACCCGCGAGGACCGCGAGCCCCTGCCCGCGGTGGCCGCAGTCGTGATCGACAAGAGCGCGAGCCAGCGCTTCGGCGACCGCACCCAGGCGACCGAAGCCGCGCGCGTTGCGCTCATGGCGCAGCTTGGCCGCATCCCGGGCCTCGAAGTGCGCACAGTCGAGGCCGGCGCCGGCGACATCGATGGCACGCGCCTGTTTACCGCGCTCGGCGCGATACTTTCTGACGTTCCGCCAGAGCGGGTGGCGGGCGCGATCATGATCACCGATGGCCGTGTGCACGACGTGCCCGCGGCCTCGTTGCTCGGCTTCGCCGCTCCGGTGCACGCGCTCGTCACCGGCCGGGCCAACGAGCGCGACCGGCGCGTGGTGCTCACCACCAGCCCGCGCTTCGGCATCGTCGGGCAGCGGCAGACGGTCGGCTACCGGATCGAGGACGAAGGCGCGCCGCGCGGGGCGCGGGTGCCGATCGTCGTGCGCCGCGATGGTGAAGTGGTAGGGCGCGCGGACGTGATCGCCGGCCAGCCGGCCCAGGCTTCGATCGAGATCAGCCACGCGGGGCCGAACATTGTCGAGATCGAGGCGTCGCCGCTCGAAGGGGAACTGACACCGCTCAACAACCGCGCCGCGCTCACGATCGAAGGTGTGCGCGAGAAGCTGCGCGTGCTGCTGGTCTCCGGCGAGCCGCACGCGGGCGAGCGCACGTGGCGCAACTTGCTCAAGTCCGACGCTAACGTGGATCTCTTACATTTCACCATTCTGCGCCCTCCGGAAAAGCAGGACGGCACTCCGATCAACGAGCTGTCGCTGATCGCGTTCCCGACGCGCGAACTATTCCAGCAGAAGATCAAGGAGTTCCATCTCATCATCTTCGACCGCTACGCGCAGCAGGGCGTGTTGCCGCTGATCTATCTCGACAACGTCGTGCGCTACGTGCGCGAGGGCGGCGCGGTGCTGGTGGCGGCCGGCCCCGATTACGCCGGCGCCGGCTCGATCTACAAATCGCCGCTGGAAGCGATCCTGCCGGCCGAACCGACCGGCCGGCTGAGCGACGGCGCCTATCACGCGCGGCTCACCGAGGATGGCAAGCGGCATCCGGTGACGCGGGCGCTCGCGGGCGCGGCCGAGGAGCCGCCGCAATGGAGCCGCTGGTTCCGCGCCATCGACGCCCGCGCCGAGCCGACCTCGACCATTGTCATGAAGGGGCCGAACGACACGCCGCTCCTGCTGCTGGCGCGCAGGAACGAAGGCCGGATCGCGCTTCTACTCTCTGACCATATCTGGCTGTGGGCGCGGGGCTTTGAGGGCGGCGGGCCGCATCTCGATCTGCTACGGCGGCTGTCGCACTGGCTGATGAAGCAACCGGACCTCGAGGAAGAGCGGCTCGCGCTTATTGTGCGCGGCAACCAGCTCGTGGTCGAGCGCCGCACCATGGGCCCGACCGCGGCGCCGGTCACCGTCACTTCGCCCGCCGGCGTCACGCGCACACTGACGCTCGACACGGCGGAGCCCGGCATTTTTCGCGGCGCAGTAGACGCCAACGAGCTCGGCCTGTGGCGCGCTACCGACGGGACGCTCACCGCGCTCGTCAATGTCGGGCCGATCAACCCGCTGGAATTAGCGGAAGTCACCAGCACCAAGGACGTGCTGACGCCGATTTCCACCACGACCGGCGGCGGCGTCTGGCGCATCGCCGAACTCGGCAATCCGTCGCCGCGTGTGATCCCGGTGCGTTCGGGCGAGCGTTTCGCCGGGCCCGATTGGCTCGGCCTGAAGCTGCGCGACGTCAGCGTGGTGCGTGGGCTCGGGTTGTTCCCGCTGTTCGCCGGATTGTCGGGGCTGCTCTTGCTGCTCGCGGGCGTCGCGGCGGCTTGGGCGCGCGAAGGCCGCTGATCTCCTAGCCGGTGCGCCGCCTTCCGATCACGCGATCCAGCGCGATCAGGATCAGCGCGAGAACGGCGAACGCGGCCAGCAACATCGCAATGTTCGTGAAGGTCTGCGGATAGCCGAGCTTCGCTACATCGAGGAACGGGTACGGATAGCGGCCGGTATAGGCGCCGCGGATCAGCGAATAGATCGTGAAGGCGGCCGGAAAGATCAGCCAGACGAGTGCATTCTTGACGCGCAAGGTTCCGGTCGTCGCGGCGAGCAGCCAGAATCCTACGAAAAGGACCGGCATGATGTCATGCAAGGTCCGGTCGGCCACGAGCGCCCAACCCTCCAGCGACCTCAGGTGCCTCAGCAGAAAGAAATACACCAGGGCGGTGATTGTCATATACGCGGCGACGCCGGCGCGCACCGATGGCCGGGTGAAAAAGCGCGCGGGCGCGGACGTGAGCGGAAAAGCGGCGAAGGTTAGCGTCAAGGCGGCCATGATGTTGCTGAGGATGGTGAAGAAGCTGAAGTAATTGATCGTGCGCGTGAGAAGATCGATCGGTAGGCTCCGCCGTACCAGCAGCACATATTGCAGCACGAGGGCGAACCAGCCGATAGCGGCAGCGATCGCGACCAAGACACGCATGCTCCTGCCCCCTATTCCGCGCGTGGCCCCCACGGGCCCTTCTGTTGCGAAAGCCACGGGTTGCGTGTCTCGGTCTCTTCCTGCGACTGTTCCTCTCCCGACTCGCCCCCCTCCTCCGAACTCCCTTCGGGCGCCGGGAGCAAGATCGGGCCGGGATCGTGGCCGCCGGCGAATTTCACCAGCGCGTCGATGCGCTTGTCGACCGACGGATGGGTGGCGAACAGATCGACGAAGCCGGAGCGCGGGTTATCGATACACATTTCCATGATCGCGGAATTTGCGCCGGGCAGCTCGCCGCGGCCCTCGATCTTACGCAGCGCCGTAATCATGGCGTCCGGGTTCTTGGTTAGCTCCACGGAGCCGGCGTCGGCCAGATATTCGCGCGAGCGCGACAGTGCGAACTTGATGACGATTGAGAGCACCCAGGCGACGATGACGAGCACGATCGCGATAATGATTGCCACTCCGCCGCCGCCCTTACGGTCGCTCGACGAGCGGCTCGAGCGCCACGAGCCGCCGGTCTGGAAGAACAGCCGGAAGAACATCTCGCCGAAGAACGAGATGACGCCGGCCATGACCATGGCGATCACCATCATGCGCACGTCGCCATTTCGGATATGGGTGAGCTCGTGGCCGAGCACGGCCTCGACTTCCTTGTCGTCGAGTCGCTCCAGGAGCCCGCTGGTGACCGTGATCGAGTATTGCCGCGGGCTGAGGCCGGTGGCGAAGGCGTTGAGCGCCGGGTCGTCCATCACCTTGAGCTTGGGCGTCGGGATGCCGCGCGAGATGCAGAGATTTTCGAGCAGGTTATAGAGCCGCGGCTGCTCTTCGCGCGTTACCTCGTGACCGCCGGTGACCGAATCGATCATCGACTGATGAAAGCGGTAGGCGATCAGCACCCAAAGTGCGGCGCCGCCCGTGGCCCAGGGAAAGGCCAAGAGAAAATCGCGTTGCGCGCGTCGGAGCAGCACTTCGAGCGGCGCGCCGTCGGCAAGAAAGCCCTCTGCGAACAGCGCGCCGGCGAACACCATCAGATAGACGAGGAAGAACAGCCCGATCAGCAGGAACACGGAGCGAACCCGGTTCGCGCGGATGTGGGTGTAGAGACCAAAGGCGGCTGCCATGGCCGCTTCGCCTGCGGTTTGCGGCGCTAGGCGCCGCTCAGAACTTCACGCTCGGGACTTCCGACACGGTCTTGCGGTCCTCGCCGAGGTCGAAGAACTCCTTGTGCGAGAAGCCGAGCGCGCCAGCGAACAGCGCCGCCGGGAACTGCTGGATGCCGGTGTTGTATTCCTGCACCGCGTTGTTGAAGAAGCGGCGCGCGGCGGCGAGCTTGTTCTCGATGTCGGCGAGCTGGTCCTGCAACTGGCGGAAATTCTCGTTGGCTTTCAGGTTCGGATAGGCCTCGGCCAGCGCGAACAACCCGCGCAGCGCACCGGTAAGCATGTTCTCGGCGGCGACCTTGGCATCGGGCCCGCTCGCGGCGATCGCGGCGTTCCTCGCCTTCACCACCGCATCGAGGGTCCCGCGCTCGTGCGCCGCGTAGCCCTTCACGGTTTCGACCAGGTTGGGAATGAGGTCGTGGCGCTGCCGCAGCTGCACGTCTACGTCGGCAAAGGACTGGTTGACCCGCTGCCGCATGGCAACGAGGCCGTTGTAGATGACGATGATCCACAGAACGAGCGCAACGATGATTCCGAGGACGATCCATCCGGTCATGCCAGACATGGTCTTCTCCTGCAGCGCGGCCGGTCCGCCCCGGCGCCAGCATCCTATCATGCCGCGCGGCGAAAACGCGGCGGCATAAACGTGGTGATGCGAGCCTATTGATTCAAGCGGCCGGCGCGGACCGGTAATCGGGCCGCGTGCGCCCTTCGACGCCCTCGAAGGCGCCGGGCACGAGTTCGGCGACGAGGATGCGATTGGAATCGACCGGCCCCGGCAGTGTGACGCGCCCGCGCGGTACGCGCTTGAAGCCGAAGGTGCCGTAATAGGGCTCGTCGCCGACCAGCAGCAAGAGCTTCACGCCGGCGGCGGCGGCGGCCTTGTTCGTAGCCTCGATCAGCGAGCGGCCGATGCCGTGCTCGCGGAACGGCGGCTCCACGGTGAGCGGGCCGAGCAGCATGGCGGGCGCATCGCCGATCCTGATCGGCGTCAGCCGCACGGAGCCTACGAGCAGCGTGCCGATGCGCGCCGTGAAGGACAGGTCGCGCCGGTGCGCCATCCGCTCGCGCAGGCGATAGGCGGTGCGCGCGAAGCGGCCCGGGCCGAAGGTACGTTCATACAGCTTCTCGATCGCCGGTCCGTCGTCGGGCTGCTCGGGCATGATGGTGAGCGACAGGTCGTTCAAGGCGGGTCCCCGGCGAGACGCGCGCGGGATATCACGGCGGCGGCAACGGGTCCATTGCTTGCGGCCGCGCGAGCGCCGATATGTAGATGGAAGCAGGAGCGCCTATGGGCCATTTCGTCGACGGCGTCTGGAAAGAAGACAGCTACGATCCGAAGAAGGAAGGCGGGCAGTTCGTCCGTGTACCGAGCCGATTCCGCAATTGGGTAACGCCCGACGGCGCGCCCGGACCGGAGGGCGATGGCGGCTTCAAGGCGGAGCCCGGCCGTTATCATCTCTATATCGCACATGGTTGCCCATGGGCGCATCGCACACTGATCTTCCGCAAATTGAAGAAGCTCGAAAACGCTATCTCGCTCTCGATCGTGGCACCTGCCATGGAGGAACGCGGCTGGTGGTTCGGCGACGTACCGGGCTCGATCCCGGACAATGTCAACGGTAAGAAGTTTTTGGGCGAGGTCTACCTGCTCGCCGACGCGCATTACACCGGCCGCGTCACCGTGCCGGTGCTGTGGGACAAGCAGCGCAAAACGATCGTGAACAACGAGTCGTCCGAGATCATCCGCATGTTCAACTCGGCGTTCGACGAATTCACCAACGAGCGCGAGGACTTTTACCCGGCCGAACTGCGCACGGAGATCGACAAGGTCAACCAGCTCGTTTACGCGAACGTGAATAACGGCGTCTATCGCGCGGGTTTCGCGCTGACTCAGGCCGCCTACGAAGAGGCGTTCAAGAAACTGTTCGCGGCACTCGACGAACTGGAAGCGCGGCTTTCGAAGTCGCGCTACCTCGTCGGCAACCGCATCACCGAGGCCGACTGGCGGCTGTTCGTGACGCAGTTGCGCTTCGATGCGGTCTATTACGTGCTGTTCAAGTGCAACCTGCGCCGCATCGCCGACTATCCGAACCTCTCCAACTACCTGCGTGACCTCTACCAGGTGCCGGGTGTCGCCGAGACCGTGAACATGGATCACATCAAGCGTAGCTACTACCGGGCGCGGCCGACCACCAATCCGCTCGGCATCGTGCCGGTCGGACCGGCGCAGGATTTCTCCAGGCCGCACGACCGCGCACGCTTCGGGAATTGAGATACGGCCGAAAGACGATTCAATGTTCGTGCTCGCGCATCTCTCCGACCCGCATATTCCGCCGCTGCCGGAGCCGAGCTTCATTGAGCTCATGGGCAAACGGGCAACGGGCTATTTCAACTGGCGGGTCAATCGCGGCGGCCATCATCGCCGGGACGTGCTCGACAGGATCGTCGCCGACATCAAGGCGCAGGCACCGCAGCATATAGCGGTGACCGGCGATCTCGCCAATCTGTCGCTACCCGCCGAGTTTCCCATCGGGCTCGCGTTCCTCAGCAATCTCGGGTCCGCCGAACGGGTCACGGTAATCCCCGGCAATCACGACGCCTATGTGCGCAGCCAAGCGAAAACGCATCTTTCTTCGTGGCGGGATTTTTTGCTCGGCGACGCGGCGCAGGCGCCGACCTTCCCGTTCGTGCGCTGGCGCGGACTGCTGGCTATCGTCGGTCTTTCCACCGCGTTGCCGACGGCGCCGTTCCTTGCCACCGGGAAACTCGGGTGCGAACAGCTCGATGCGCTCGCGAAAACCCTTGCCGCGCTCGGCAAGGAAAACGTCTTCCGCGTCGTGCTGATCCATCATCCGCCCGCCGGGCACCGCTCAGTGCACAAACGCCTGACCGACGCGGCGGCGTTTCGCGAGGTCATCGCGCGCTTCGGCGCGGAACTCGTTCTCACCGGCCACGATCACCGGGCGCTGCACGAGGAGATCGCCGGGCCGCGCGGGCCGGTGCCGGTGATCGGCGTGCCCTCGGCTTCAGCCGCCCACGACGATCCGCGCGGCCGGGCCGCCTACAATCTCTACCGGATCAGCGGTGAAGCGGGTCGCTGGCGCTGCGAGGTCGAGCGCCGCGGGCTCGACTCGGCAGGCGCCGGAATTATCTTGCTGGAAAAATTCGTACTCGGCGCGCGCAAGCCGGCGGCAGGGTCAAAGAGGGCGGGAAAGCGCCCGCGTGTCAGCGCGGCGCGAACAGCAAAGCGGCGGCGAACAGGACCGCGATCCCGGCGATCACGCCGATAGCGAAGGCGGGCAAGGACGCGGTCCAGCGCTGCGGTGTGCCCGAAGGCAACGCGACCAGCGACTGCTCGCGCGCCACGATGCGGCGAGCGACATAGCGCGTGATCGCCGCCACCATCGGCTCGATTTCCGTCGATTCACCCAGCACCTTGCGGCCATAGAAGGTGTCGAGCAGAAAGCGATAGGTGCGCTTGTCGCGGCCCATGACGACGTGCGCCACGTTGTCGATCCACAGCCGCGGGGTCGAGCCCTGGGTGAGGCCGCGGTCGAACAGATCGGAGTGCTCCGAGGCGATTTCCTTGAAGATCGGGTTGATGGCGTCGCTCAAGATCTCGAGCCGCGCCGCTTCCGCGTCGCGCAGTTCGACGATGACGGCGGAACGCTCCGCCACCTCGATGCGCGCCTCGCGCAACGCTTTACGCAAAGGCGTCGGTTCCGCTCGCGCCCGTCCGGTCTCGTCCATGGTTCCCGTCCGCTTCTAAGCTAGCGGCTTGGATAAGCTGCGGAAAGGGCAGAAATATCCTTGCTACGCATGGCCTGGTCCCGCGACATTGCGGCCACAACGGATCGGCCGGAGAAATCAGTGAGCAGTTTCGTCCTCGTCATGGTGCTCATCGGAGCGCTCCTGCATGCGAGCTGGAACGCGATCCTCAAGGCGCAGAAGGACCAGCTATCGGCGTCCGGCCTGGTCGCGGTCGGGGCCGGGATCGTGGCGATCCCGCTGATGCTGTTCTTGCCGCTGCCGGCGCCGGCAGCGGTGCCCTACATCGTCGCGTCGGCGATCATCCATGTCGGATATTTCGCACTGGTCGGTTACGCCTATCGCGCCGCCGATCTCGGCGTCGCCTATCCGCTGACGCGCGGCTCGGCGCCGGTCTTCACGGCGCTGATCGCTTTCCTGTTGATCGGCGAGACGCTCGGCCTGAACGGCTGGCTCGCGGTGATCCTTATCGCCGCCGGCATCATCGCACTCTCGGCCGACGCGTTGATCCGCGGCGGGCTTACGAGGAAAACGGCCGCGGCAGCGTTCGCCAATGCCGCCGTCATCGTCATCTATACGTTAGTCGACGGCCTCGGTGCACGCGCCGCCGGTAACGGCATCGCTTACGGCGCGTGGATGATTGCGGGGACCGGCGCGCTCGTTGCGCTGCTAGTGCTCGCGATCAAACCGAAAGGCTCGATCGAGACCGCGCGCAAGGGCTGGCGCCTCGCGCTGGTCGCGGGCGTGCTCACGCTCGGCTCCTACGGGATCGCGCTGTGGGCGATGACGCTCTCACCGATCGGTCTGGTCGCCGCGCTGCGCGAGACCTCGGTGCTGTTCGCGGCGATTATGGGCGCGTATTTCTTCGGCGAACCGTTCGGACCGAAGCGATGGATCGCGCTTGCGCTGATCGTGGGCGGAATCGTGCTGTTGCGGCTGCCACTCTGAAGCGGCGAACCGTTCACTCGAACCGGACGATTTACTGGCGGTACTGCTGAATGCGCGTGGTGCGGAGACCGGCGAGACCGTGGCGCTCGATCGACTCCTGCCAGGCGAGAAATTCCTCGACCGTCAGGGTGTATCGATTGCAGGCTTCCTCGAGCGAAAGCAGTCCGCCGCGCACGGCCGCTACGACTTCGGCCTTGCGGCGAATGACCCAGCGCCGCGTATTGGCGGGGGGCAGGTCCGCGATCGTCAGGGGGCTGCCGTCGGGGCCGATCACGTATTTGGCCCGGGGGCGATGCGCCTCAGTCATGTTACTCACTCACACACTCACAACACTCGATGACCCTAGTCGGCAGCCATGAAGATTTCCCTAAGGCTATGTTTCCAAAGTGTTTCCGGCGCGAAAGCGCCGCAAAGGCCGATCATGCTGGCTTTCGGGAAATACGCAGCCGGGCTTTGCACCCAAAGGTCCGCCTTCCTATAAGGGATTTGTTAATGGGCTGGCCCCGAGTCCGGCGGAGTTACGCGATGAAGCTCGATCTCGACATCGACGGCCGGCCGCAGGATACGCGGGTCGTGGTCGCCATGTCCGGCGGGGTCGATTCCTCGGTCGTGGCGGCGCTCCTGAAGCGGGCCGGCTACGACGTGGTCGGCGTCACGCTGCAGCTCTACGACCACGGCGCCGCCACCGCCCGCAAGGGCGCCTGTTGCGCCGGCAACGACATCCACGACGCGCGCCTGGTCGCAGCAAGGCTCGGTATCCCCCATTACGTGCTCGACTACGAGGAGCGCTTCCGCGCCGCCGTGGTCGCGCCGTTCGTCGAGAGCTACGTCGCGGGCGAGACGCCGGTGCCGTGCGTGTTGTGCAATCAGAAGATCAAGTTCGCGGATCTGCTCACGACCGCGCGCGAGCTTGGCGCCAAGGCGCTGGCGACCGGCCACTATGTCGAGAGCCGCCGCCTGCCGTCGGGGCGGCGCGGACTGTTTCGCGCGCACGATGCCGACCGCGACCAGAGCTATTTCCTCTATGCCACTACGCAGGAGGAACTGGATTTCGTCCGCTTCCCGCTCGGCGCGCTGGCCAAGCCCGAGGTGCGCACGATCGCGCGCGAGCTGAGACTTGCCGTCGCCGAAAAGCGCGATAGCCAGGACATCTGTTTCGTACCCGAAGGCCGCTACGCCGACGTGATCGAGAAGCTCAAGCCCGGCGCGGCGGAGCCGGGCGAGATCGTGCATGTGGATGGGCGCGTGCTCGGCCGCCATCCCGGCATTGTGAACTTCACCGTCGGCCAGCGCCGCGGCCTTAACGTGGCGGCCGGCCAGCCGCTCTATGTGGTGGGGCTCGATCCCAAGCGCCGGGAGGTCCGGGTCGGGCCGCGCGAGGCGCTCGCCGTGCACCGCATCCGGATTGGCGATGTGAACTGGCTCGGCGACGTCGCTTTGTCCGAGGCAGCGGCACACGAACTTCCTGTCCATGTGCGCGTGCGGTCCACGCGGCGGCCGCAACCGGCGCATTTGTGCACCGCGGCCGCAGGCATCGAGATCGAACTTGTGGATGGCGAGGAAGGCGTTGCACCGGGACAGGCTTGCGTGATTTATGAGGGACCGGAGCCGCGCGCTCGCGTGCTCGGCGGCGGTACGATTCGCGCGGCGGCGGGTGCCGCGCACGAAAAGGTTTTGGGCGCAGAGCTGCACGCGGCGCTCTAGGGGAACGGAACGGGGCAATGGTAGCGGATATCGACAGAGGCTCGGTCGAGAAGGTCTATGCGCGCTGGGCGCCGGTCTATGACATCGTATTCGGCCCGGTGCTGGAGCGCGGCCGGCGCGCTTCGATCACCGCGGCCGACCGGGTCGGCGGCAGGATTCTCGAACTCGGCGTCGGCACCGGCATTTCGCTGCCGGTGTTCGGGCGGCACTCGCGCATCGTCGGCATCGACATTTCCGAGCCGATGCTGCGCAAGGCCCAGGAGCGGGTTGAGCGCGAAAGCCTCACGCACGTCGACGGGCTCTCGGTGATGGACGCGGCGCGGCTCGGCTTCGCCGACGCGAGCTTCGACTGCGCGGTGGCGCAATTCGTCATCACCACGGTGCCGGATCCGGAGGCGACGCTCGACGAGCTGGCGCGCGTGGTGCGGCCAGGCGGCGAAATCGTGCTGGTCAACCACATCAGCGCCGAGCGCGGGCCGCGCGCCGATCTCGAGCGCTGGTTCGCGCAGCATTCCGGGACTTTCGGCTGGCGGTCGGAATTTCCGTTCGCGCGCATCGAAAGCTGGATGCAGCAAAACGGCGGCGTCCTGCTGCTGGAACATCGCAAGGTGCCGCCGCTCGGGATGTTCAGCCTGATCCGGCTCGGACGCACGGGCCTCGAGGAGCGCAGCGCGCGCGCCGCAGCCGGCTGAGCACTTGCCTTGACAGGTTATTTCGCGCGGCCCCATATCCGGCCCGCGCGACGCCAAGCGCATGGCGGCGGAGTAGCTCAGCTGGTTAGAGCAGAGGAATCATAATCCTTGTGTCGGGGGTTCGAGTCCCTCCTCCGCTACCAACCCTCCTCGTTCGACGACAAGCCAATCCGGAGCACTTGAGCTAGAATTCGGTTCAGGATCGCTGGCCGCGGCCGCAGGAGGCAATCCCGATGCGCATGCAATGGATCGCGATCGCCGTACTTGTCGCGGTCGTGCTCTACGTCATCGTCGTCTTCAATCGTCTTGTGCGCCTGCGCAATCAGGTGCGTGAGGGCTGGAGCGGGATCGACGTGCAATTGCGGCGGCGCACCGATCTTATTCCCAATCTGGTCGATACGGTGAAAGCCTATGCGGCGCACGAGCGTGGGCTGTTCGAGCAGATCACGAAGCTGCGCGCCTCGAGCATCGCGGCCGACAACGTCTCGGCGCAGGCCGCCGCCGAGCGCGCGCTAAAGGGTGCGCTGGGCCGGCTGCAGGTGCTGGCGGAAGGCTACCCGGAACTCAAGGCCAATCAGAATTATCTCAAGCTGCAGGAGCAGCTCGCCGAAATCGAAGATCAACTGCAGATGGCGCGCCGCTATTACAACGGGTCGGCGCGCGACCTGAATGTGGCGGTCCAGTCGTTTCCAAGCGTCCTGATCGCGCGGCCGTTCGGTTTCGGCGAGGCGGCGTTCTTCGAACTCGATGATCAGGATGCTGCACAAACGCCGAAGATTTCGCTGTCGCCGGGTGGCTCATGAAGGCAATCGGACGCCTCGGGCTTGCGCTCGCGGTCCTGTTCGGCGCGCTGACTCCCGCGCAGGCCGTCGAGCGGATCCTTTTCTTCCTCAGCGACGTCCGCGTGCAGCACAACGGTGACCTGCAGGTCACCGAGACCATCCGCGTCCAGGCCGAGGGCCGCGAAATCCGCCGCGGCATCCTGCGCGATTTTCCGACCACCTACCGGCGCAGGGACGGAACGCTCGTAATAGTCGATTTCGAGGTGCAGTCGGTCACCCGCAACGGCCGCTCAGAGAACTTCGTGTCCGAAAACCTGGCCAACGGCGTCCGCATCCGGATCGGCCGGGCGAGCCAGACGCTCAGCACCGGCGTCCACGAATACGTCATCGCCTATCGCACGACGCGGCAGATCGGCTTCTTCCAGAACTTCGACGAGCTCTATTGGAACGCCACCGGCACCGGATGGACCTTCGCCATCGACCGGGCCGAGGCGCGCATCACTCTGCCCGAGCGCGTGCCGTTCACGCAGCGCGCGATTTACACCGGCCCGCAAGGCGCGCGCGGAAGGGAGGCGGAGGTGGTCGAAGAGGAGCCCGGCCGCATCGTGTTCCGCACCACGCGGCCGCTGCCGCCCAGAAACGGCCTGACGGTGGCGGCCGCATGGGCCAAGGGCATCGTCGAGCCGCCGACGACGGCGCAACTGGCGAGCTGGTGGCTGCGCGACAACCTCGCGCTGGTCTTCGCCGGCCTCGGTCTGATCCTCGTGGCCGGCTACTACCTGTTTGCGTGGATGAGCGTCGGGCGCGATCCCAAGCGCGGCGTCGTGGTTCCGCTGTTCGGCCCGCCGAACGGCATGTCGGCCGCGGCCGTGCGCTACGTCTCGCAGATGAGCTTCGACGACAAGGCGTTCACCGCGGCGATCATCGATCTCGGTGTGGGCGGACATTTATCGCTCAAGGAAACCGGCGACACGATGCGCCTGATCCAGCGCAAGGGCGGCCACGCCATCGCCGCGCCGGAACAGGCGGTGATGCGGGAGCTGTTCAAGTCCGATTCCGATCTCGAGCTCGAACAAGCCAATCACGGGCCGCTCGGCAAAGCCAAGGACGCACTGAAGGAGGAGCTGGCCGACGCCTATTCCGGAAAGCTGTTCAATGCCAATGCGTGGTGGGCGGGCATGGGGCTGGCGCTGTGGTTCCTCGTGTCGCTGGTCGTGGTGATCACGGTCTTTGTTGGCGACGAGTCCGGCCTCGGGATGCTGCTCGGCAATGCGCTCGCTATCCCGGGCATGATCGCCGGCGCGCTGACGCTGCGCGTATGGCGCCGGGGAACACCCGGCACGTGGGGAAAAATTATCGGCGCGCTGTTTGCGATCGGCCTGGTCGGCGCCGGGTTCGGCGTGATGGCCGCCTTCGCGCGCGTGTGGGCCGATATATTGCCGGCCGCGCTTCCGGCGCTGCTGGCGCCGCTCGTCGCGGTCGGATTTTCGTGGCTCAGGGCGCCCTCGGTGGCCGGGCGCAAGGTGATGGACCAGATCGATGGCTTCCGGCATTACCTCGGCGTCGCCGAGAAAGAGCGGCTCGAGTTCCTCAACCCGCCGAAAGAGACCCCGGAATTATTCGAGCGCTTCCTGCCCTATGCCGTGGCGCTCGATGTCGAGAATGCCTGGGGTCAGCGCTTCGCCGGCGTACTGGCCGCCGCGGCAGCAGCGGGCACCGCGACCACTATGAGCTGGTATTCCGGCAATCGCGACTTCACCAGCAACCCGGTCTCGTTCACCAGCCATCTCGGCGGCGAGCTGTCGCAGACCATCGCCTCGGCCTCGACGCCGCCCGGATCGAGCGGCGGCGGCAGCTCGGGCAGCAGCGGCGGCGGTTCGTCGGGCGGCGGCGGCGGAGGCGGTGGCGGGTCGGGGTGGTAGCGGTGCGCTAGCCCAATCCGGGTATGAGATCGCGCCCGGTTTCGATCTTCAGACTTGAGCCAGCGAACGCGTCGCCGATCGGCTCGGCGCGCCCGCCCAGGTGCTTGGCCAGGAACTGCTCGACGATGGCGTTGAAGGCGAACCGGTTCTCTTGCCGGGAAAAACCATGCCCTTCGTCCGGGAAGGTGACATAGGTCACGGGAATCTTGCGCTGCTCCATGGCGCGCACGATCTGCTCCGACTCGGCGGCGACCACGCGCACGTCGTTCATGCCCTGCGCGATCAGCAGGGGCCGCTTGATACGATCGACGTGCGTCAGCGGCGAGCGCTCCTTGAGCCACGCCCTGCCCTCCTCGGTCGCGGGATCGGCCAGACGCCGCTTCCACACCGCGAACCACGGCGCCCAGTAAGGCGGGATCGTATTCATGAAGGTGATCAGGTTGGAGATGCCGAAAATATCGACGATGCAGGCGAATACCTCGGGCGTCTTGGTCGCGGCGGTCAGCGCGGAATAACCGCCATAGCTCGCGCCGAGAAAGCCGACCCGCGCCCGGTCGGCATAGCCCGCCTTGACGGCCCATTCGACCGCATCGATCAGATCGTCGTGCATGCGGCCACCCCATTCGCGGTCGGCGGCGTTGACGAAGGCTTTGCCGAAGCCGGTCGAGCCGCGAAAATTCACACTCAGCACCGCATAGCCGCGATTGGCGAACCATTGATGCATGCTGTTGAAGCCCCAGCTGTCGCGCCAATAGGGACCGCCATGAATGACCAGCATGAGCGGGCCGTTGCGGAAATCGTCGTTCGGCAGGGTCAAGTAACCGGGAATGGTGAGCCCGTCGCGCGCCGGCATCGATACCGGCAACATTGGGCGAAGGCCGAGACCGTCGAGCTTCGGCCTCGAGCGGAAGAGCGAGCGGCTCTGCTTCCGCTCGCGCTCGTAGAGGACAAATTCACCGGAAGCGTCATCGCGGTCGATGAAGACGGCAACCTGCTTCGCTTCGTTGGCGAAGCTGACGAACAGCTCGCCACGCCCGGCAAAACGCTCCAGCGCGGCGAAATCCTCACTGAAGGCCGGATCGACGACGTGCCAGCGGCCCTTGGCGGCCTTGGCCATCGCGGCAATGGGACGGTGGGTATCGGGATGCAGAACGAAGTCGCTGATGTCCGCCTCGGGGTCTTCCGCGAGCAATTTGCGCGCCCTGGTCTTCAGGTCGATCTCGAACAGCGCGCCTTTGTCGCGTCCGCGCGAATCGATGAGATAGATCGACTGCCGATCGGCCGGAACGGATGCAATCCAGGTCGCTTCGCGATCCTCCAGCGGAATCTCTGTGAAGCTCGCCCAGGACCCGTCGTCCTTGCGCTCCAGGATTTCGGCGGAGCCGTCGGGTCGCGTACGGTTGGCGAAGCGGACGTTGAAGGCCGAGTCGGCATAGACGCGGGCGAACTCGCGATTTTCGAACACTGGCGAAGAGCGTCCGGTGAGGATGTCCACTTGGTAGAGATCGGAGAAAGTCTTATCCCGCGCGTTGTGACCGAGCAGCATTTCCGTCGGCAGTTTCGGGTTGCGCGCCCAGACACCGGAGCGGACGCCTTGCTCGGGCGTAAGCGGAACAATGGCGCCGGTCTCGATATCGACGCTCGCGGCGCGCCAGTTCTCGTCGCCGTCCCGCTCGCGGAAGAACACGATGTGCTTGTCGTTCCAAGCCCAGGCGAAATACGAGCCGATCGCGCGATCGGTGGCGCGGGTGACTGGGCGCGCCTGCCCGAGGTCGTCGGCCGGCGCGACCCACAGATTGGGGATGCCGTCGACCGGCGCCAGCCAAGCGAGCTTGGTGCCGTTCGGGCTGATCCGTAGCCATGAGCGCTCGGCACTCTCGAAGAAAAGGCGCCGCGGCACGATCGGGCGCGATGCCTGAGCGTTGGCCGCGGTCAGCAGCCGGAACGGAATCCGATCCGATAGGGAAAGAACGCCGAGCGAACTTGCTCCACCCAGCGCGAAGCCCCGGCGCGTGATTTTGCCGCGAACCATGGACGCTCTCCGATTGTCGCCCGCGGGGCTTATATCACGCCGGAAAAGCCGTTCTAGCCTTGGCTATTCCGCGGCTTCCGCCGCGCGCGCGAAGGGCAGATCGAGCTTGCGCCACACCTCGGCGAGCGCCTGGGCCAGTGCCTCGATCAAAGCGTCGTCGTGCAGCGGCGTCGGCGTGATGCGCAGCCGCTCGGTGCCGCGCGGCACGGTCGGGTGGTTGATCGGCTGCAGATAAACGCCGTGCTCGGCAAGCAGCAGATCGCTCGCCGACTTGCAGGCGCCGGCCTCCCCGACCATCACCGGAATGATGTGGGTCTCGGTCGGCAGCACCGGCAGGCCCGCGCGCACCAGTGCAGCCTTGGTTTTCTCGACCTGGGCCCGTTGCCGGTCGCGCTCCACGTTCGACGCACGCAGGTGGCGGACTGAAGCGAGCGCCGCCGCGGCGACCGGCGGCGGCAAGGCCGTGGTGAAGATGAAGCCGGGCGCGAACGAGCGCACCGCGTCCACCGCTGCGCGCTTGCCGGCGATATAGCCGCCGATCACGCCGAAGGCCTTGGCCAGCGTGCCCTCGATTACGTCGATGCGGTCCATCACGCTTTCGCGCTCGGCGATGCCGCCGCCGCGCGGGCCGTAGATGCCGACCGCATGCACCTCGTCGAGATAGGTCATGGCGCCGTAGCGCACAGTGAGATCGCAGATCGCGCGCAGCGGCGCGATATCGCCTTCCATGGAATAGACGCTCTCGAACACCACGAGCTTGGGCCGGCTGCCCGCCGCGCGCAGCAGCTCCTCGAGGTGATCGAGATCATTGTGGCGGAAGACCGCCTTCTCCTGGCCGGACTGGCGCACGCCCTCGATCATGGAATTGTGGTTGCCGGCGTCGGACAGCACCAGGCAACCGGGCAAGAGCCGCGCGAGCGTGGCGATGCCGGTTTCGTTCGAGACATAGCCCGAGGTGAAGACCAGCGCCGATTCCTTGCCGTGCAGGCTGGCGAGCTCCGCTTCGAGCTCGACGAGCACGTTGCTGGTGCCGGAAATGTTCCTGGTGCCGCCGGCGCCGGCGCCCATCTTGCGCGCGGTCTCGCGCATGGCATCGATCACCGCCGGATGGCGGCCCATGGCGAGATAATCGTTGGAGCACCAGACCACGATTTCGCGCGGGCCCTGCGGCGAATGCCAGATGGCGCGCGGGAAGCGCGCTGCGTCGCGTGTGATCTCTGCGAAGACGCGATAGCGCCGCTCGCGCTTGAGGCCGTCGAGGGCGCTCGCGAATACGCTTTCGTAGTCCACTACCTTCCGCTCCCTCGGCTCCGGCTTGGTCGTCCGGAATACCTAGACCCGGCATCGGGCGTTGCGCAATGATAGTTTAGAAGCGGCCTAAAGTCGCGTGTCACTGTCCCCAAGTCCCGGAATAAGCTGGGAGTTTCCAAGCGCTGTGCGATTGCGGCAAGACGCCCGCCATGGTTCGCTTCGCCATGGCCAAGGCTCCCGTAATCAGTCCTTCCGGGTACACCACCCTCCCCGCCGGCAAGATAGCGACTGTGGTGACGCATCTGGAGATGCGCACGCGGCCATCGCTCAAGCCCGCGGCCGCGGACGGCCCCTATGCGATACGGCGGCCGGTACAGCCCGAGCTCGACTGGTATCGCGACCTGTTCCGCCGGGTCGGCGCGGACTGGCTGTGGTTCTCGCGGCTGGCGCTAGACGATGCACAGCTCGCCGCGATCCTGCATGATCCGGCGGTCGAGGTGCATGCACTGCGTCATCGCGGGCGCGACGAGGGCATGGTCGAATTCGACTTTCGGCACTTCCCCGACGTCGAGATTGCGTTCCTCGGAGTCGTACCCAATCTGCTCGGCAAGGGAGCAGGCCGCTATCTGATCGGCCGGACGCTGGATCTGGTCTGGGGCCGCGGCCCGCGCCGGGTCACGGTCCATACCTGCACGCTCGATCATCCGCGCGCGCTCGAGTTCTACATGCGCAACGGCTTCGTGCCCTATGCGCGTTCGGTCGAGATCGCCGACGATCCGCGTCTCGCGGGGCTGTTGCCGCGTACGGCCGCGCCACAGGTTCCAATCCTCGCAAACTGACCAGCGCTAAGGCCGGCTTACTCGGCGAGAAGTTTTCCGCGCAGCACGAAGTCGCCCGCCGGCTGGCTCGACGGCGCGCTGTCGGTGGGCGCCAGCGAGACCGCAAAAGTGGCGTTGCGCAATTGGGAGCGCGTCAGACGCCGCAGGGCATCGGGCTGCAGCACCGCTTCGCCTCGCGCGCGGCCGAGCGCGGTGGCCGACGGCGACTCCCCGGTCAGCAGCCAAAGCTCGTAGATCTGCCCTTCAGGCGGCGGCGCCTGGGGCCGAACGGTCAAGCTGCGGCTCTGCAAATCGAGCGAGAGCCCGATCGCCGGAGCCGCGGATTCCGGCTGCAGAACTGCGGCCCAATGCTGCGGCGGAGGGATGCTTCGCAGGGCGTCAGCCAGCAGCAGCGCCGAGAGCGAAACAGCGACCGCGCCCGCCAGGATCGCGGCCGCGCGCCAGCGGCGCAGCCGTCGCACGAGCGTGCCGCCCGCATCTCCACCTGCGCCTTCGGCCATCTCGATTGCGGCCCGGGCGAAGCCGCGATTTTCACGCGCCGACTGCGGGATGGCGTCGAGGCGCGTGGCGATCTGCGGCCAGACCGTGTAGGGCGGCGTCACCGGCGCGATCAGTTCGTGCAGCGGTCCGAGCCGCCGCTCCCAGAGCCGGATCGCTGCATGAAACGCAGGGTCCTCGGCCGCCCGCTGCTCCACACCGGCACGCTCGTTCTCCTCGATCACGCCAAGCACGTATTCACCGGCCTGCAGATCGGGATCGGCGAGCAGGTTCATCGGTCGATGCCGTCGCGGATCTGGCTAAGGCTGCGGCGGATCCAGGTGGCGACCGTCCCGGCCGGTGCGTCGAACTCGACCGCAAGCGCCTGCCGGCTAAAGCCGTCGTAATAGGCGAGCAGCATCATGCGCCGCAGGTCCTCGGAAAGCCCGGCGAGTGCCGTGATCAGCCGCTTGAGCGGGTCGCTCATCGGCAGCGGCGCTACGTTGGCGTCTTCGCTCGTCGCTTCCGCCGGCGCGGCGGCGGCATGGAGATTGTTCTCGCCGCGCTTGCGTGCGAGCGCGAGCGCGGCATTTCGGGTTGCCGCGACGACGAAGATCATCGGGTCGGTGAGCCGCGGATCGTAGGCGCCGGCCTCCTGCCAGACGCGTAGGTACGCCTCGCGCAATGCCTCCTCGGCCAGCTCCGGCCGGCGCAGGATGCGCAGTGCGACGCCATAGAGCTTGGCGCAGGTGAGCTTGTAGAGCTCCTCGAGCGCAGGCCGGTCGCCCTCGGCGACAGCGTCGATGAGATCGTTGAGACGAGCGGTGGAACTGGACAAGGCCGCATCTCCCAGCGCGCCGGAAAATTTTACCGGAGGGAGAGACCGCTGTCCCGGCAGGATCCACGCACGAATGCGTGGTTGTGCGTTGCACCCGCCCAACAGCGCAGTATTACAGGCTGATGACCGCGATGGTCATCGCCGGGGCAAATCCGACTCTGGGGATAACTCGGCCGAAGCCGTTCAGGCGCGCGCGCGTTCCGCTGCGCCCGCAAGCGCGGAGTGCTCGCGGCCGTGATCGCGCTCGTCGAGCGCCTCGACCTTCTTGAGCTCTTCGAGCGCCTCATCGAAGGCGGTGCGGGCGTCCGCAAGCTGGGTCTTGAGCTCGCCGGCCGAGCGCACGAGGTTGTCGCGGCGCTGGATGGCGGCCTTGGCATAGGTGGGATAGGCGAAATGCGCGGGATCGGAGATACCCGCGCGCTCCTGCTCGACGCCGATTTCACGATCAAGATCGTTGGCCATGCGCTCGAACTCGGCGATCATGGATTCGATCTGCGCGACCTGGCGACGCTTTTCGTCGGTCTGGAAGCGCTTCAAGCGGATCACTGTTTCACGCGACTTCATACTGACGATACTCCACGACACCGGTTAGGATTCAGTTGCGGCGAACGCCAAGCCCCGCGCGGTGTGCAGTATCCTTGGGCGAGAATGGTTGTTTCTTCCTTACTCGGCGGCAGAGCGGCACTTTCGTTGATCGAAGCGGTCGCCGGCTCACGGTGCATCGGCGGCGAACGCCCGCCATTGCTGAATCAAAAGGGCTTCCGGATTCGCTTGGAAGTCGCTCTTGAAGTCCGACATTAACCGGCCCCTCCAGGCGAAAACCAGCATTTGCAACGGTTTGACGCGAATTTCGCCGGCCAACATCCCTAAAGCTTTGCCGCGGGAATCAGATTCTATTAACCATTAAACGTTAGCGTGATTCGTGAGACCGACCGGGCAGGCGTCGGCTCTCGCACGGACGAATTCCGTCCTCGAGACGAAGCCTGGAGGGGATAGGCATGCGAGTTTTGCTAATCGAAGACGACAGCGCGACCGCCAAGAGCGTCGAGCTGATGCTCAAATCCGAGGCTTTCAACGTTTACCTGACGGACCTCGGCGAAGAGGGCGTCGACCTCGGCAAGCTTTACGATTACGACATCATCCTGCTCGACCTGAACTTGCCGGACATGTCCGGCTACGAAGTTCTGCGCTCGCTGCGGGTTGCCAAGATCAAGACACCGATCCTGATCTTGTCGGGCCTCGCCGGCATCGAAGACAAGGTGCGCGGGCTCGGCTTCGGCGCCGACGACTACATGACCAAGCCGTTCCACAAGGACGAGCTGATCGCGCGCATCCACGCGATCGTGCGCCGCTCCAAGGGTCATGCGCAGTCGGTCATCAATACCGGCGACCTGGTCGTCAATCTCGACACCAAGACGGTCGAGGTGGGCGGCGCGCGCGTGCATCTGACCGGCAAGGAATATCAGATGCTCGAGCTGCTCTCGCTCCGCAAGGGCACCACACTGACCAAGGAGATGTTTCTCAACCATCTCTATGGCGGCATGGACGAGCCGGAGCTGAAGATCATCGACGTCTTCATCTGCAAGCTGCGCAAGAAGCTCGCCAACGCCTCGCACGGCAAGAACTATATCGAGACGGTGTGGGGCCGCGGCTACGTGCTGCGCGAACCGACCGAAGGCGATACCAGAATTTCGGCCTGATCCTCCCTCAAACTAGGCCAGGACCCCCGAGCCCCGCCAGAAATGGCGGGGCTTTTTTTCTTTCAGCTTGTGACGATTTTAAGCGACGCGAGCGCTTCCGGCGCTGGGCGTGCGCTTGGGCGCAAGCCGATCCACCGCCGCCGCTGCACGCACATAGAGGCCGCGCTTGTCCGGGTGCGGCACGAATGCGCCGGTGAGCCCGACGACGGTTTCGGCGGCGCCGAGCACGAGAAACCCGTCACGCGCCAGCACCTGCGAAAGGCGCTCGAGCACGGCAATCTTGGTCGCCGTGTCGAAATAGATCAGAACGTTACGGCAGAATATAAGATCGAACGTGCCGAGCGAGGCGAAATCGTCGAGCAGATTCATCTGCCGGAACTGGACCATGCCGCGCAGCTTGTCGCTGATGCGCCACTGGTCGCCGGTCTGTTTGAAATGCTTGAGCAGCATCTGCACCGGAAGCCCGCGCTGCACCTCGAACTGGTTATAGGTCCCGGCGCGCGCCCGTTCGATCATTTCGTGGCTGATATCGGTAGCGAGAATCTCGACGCGCCAGCCTTGCAGCATGGCGGCCGCAGCATCCAGAATCATCGCCAGAGAATAGGGTTCTTGCCCGGTTGCCGCGGCAGCGCACCAGATGCGGATGCGCTTGCGCGGCGCGCGCGCAGAAAGCAGCCACGGTAGAATGGTATCGCGAAAGCGGTCGAAGGGAATCTTGTCGCGGAGGAAAAACGACTCGTTGATGGTCATCGCTTCGGTAACTTCGACCCGCAGCGCCTCGGCCGCGGGCTCTTGCAGCCGTTGCACGAGCTCGCCGATTCCGGCCAGCTTGGCGCGCCGGACGACCGGCATCAGTCGACTCTCGACGAGATACTGCTTCGCAGGCAGAAGCATGAGACCCGAGCGCTCTTTCAGAAATTTGCACAGGAACTCGAATTCGCGCGGGGTCACGGCCGCTCTCCATTCATGAGCCGCACGACGCGCGGCCCTATTTCTTCGAGCGGCAGCACCGCCGAACACAGGCCGGCCTGGGCAACGGTGCCCGGCATGCCCCAGATCACGCTGGTGGCTTCGTCCTGGGCGATGATGCTGCCGCCGGCCTGTGCGATGGCTGCGGCGCCTGCGGTGCCGTCGGAGCCCATGCCGGTGAGAATCAGCGCAAGCGCGCCTGCGCCAAACATCGAGGCCGCAGAGGCAAACAGGGGATCGACCGCCGGCCGACAGAAATGCAACGGCGGCGAGTCATCGATGGCGATTACCTGCGCCGAACCGCGTTGTTCCACTCGCATGTGACGGCCGCCCGGGGCGACATATATGGTCCCGGCGATAAGCGGTTCACCGTCCACGCCTTCATGGGCGGGGCGCGCCGTCTCGCGCTCCAGATGCTCGGCCATGATCGTGGTGAAGGTCGGCGGCATGTGCTGGGTGATCAGCACCGGCAGCTGTGGCAGCGCCGGCGCGAGCCCGCGGGCGACCGCCTGCAGTGCCTGGGGCCCGCCGGTCGAGCTGCCGATGAACAGGGCGCGTGGCGGCATCTTGGAAAACGGGCGTAGCGCCAGCGGCGCGCGCGCCTGGTCCGCGAGGCCGCCGCGCGCGATGCGTTGCAGCCGACGCCGGCGACCGAGATGCCGGACCTTGTCGATCAATTCGCGGCGGAAGTTCTGCGAGGTCGAGATTTCGCGGTTGCTCTCGGGCTTGGGCACATAGTCGGCCGCGCCCATCGAAAGCGCGCGCAAGCTCACTTCGGCGTTGCGGCGGGTCACGGTGGAAGCCATGACCACGACGAGATTGGGCTTCTTGGCGAGCAGCAGTGGGAGCGCGTTGAGCCCGTCGAGCACCGGCATCTCGACGTCGAGAATGACGACCTCGGGGTCGAGCCGGGTGAGGTTATCGACCGCCTCGCGGCCATTGCCGCAGGTGCCGACCACATGCAGGTCCGGCTCCTCGCTGACCCAGCGCGAAACCAGCCCGCGCACGACTACAGCGTCGTCGACGATCATCACGCGAATGACGTGCGCCGGCAGCGAGGGCTGTACGAGCAAAGGCTGTGAAATCGAGCTCGACACGGACTGCACGAGGACCTGGCCTTAAAAAAGAGCGAACGGCGGCGCCGCAGCGCCGCCACTCAGAGCAAGCCGACTTCCTGAAGCTTGGCCTCGACAATCTCCCGGTCGAAGGGCTTCATGATGTACTCGTCGGCGCCCGCGTGCATGGCGCGAGCGATATGGGCGAGGTCGTTCTCGGTGGTGCAGAACACCACCTTGGGCTTGTCGCCTCCGGGCAGTGCGCGCAGCGCCCGCAGGAACTCGTAGCCATCCATTACCGGCATGTTCCAGTCGAGAATCACGGCGACCGGCATTTCCTTCATGCAGGAGTCGAGCGCTTGGCGGCCGTCGGAAGCCTCCACCACGGTGAAGCCGAATCCTTCGAGGATTCGCCTCGCGACTTTGCGGATGACACTCGAGTCGTCGACGATGAGGCAACGTTTCATCGTTGCAGCTCCTTCAATATGCGCTCAGGCGGCGAGCGCATGGGTTTGCGGTTCGAGCAAACGGTCGATATCGAGAACGACCATGAGCCTGGCTTCGAGAGAATGGACACCGGTGGTGACCGTTGCCCAAGACGGATCAAGATGGGTGGGGTTCGGGTCGCGGCTGGATCGCCCAAGCCGCATCACCTCGCCCATGGTATCGACAAGGAGCCCATAGGCCTCCCCGCGGAATTCGACGCCTACGGCCATCCGCTCAGCGTCGTTCTTGAGCGGCGGCAGGCCCAGGCGGCTGCGCATGTCGAGCATAGTGATGATGCGACCGCGCAGGTTCAGCACGCCCGCGATCTCCGGCCGGGAGAGCGGCACCGGGGTGACGCGCGCGGGCAGGAATACGTCGTGCACGCGGGCGATCGGCAGGCCGAACAATTGCTCGCCGACCGTCACGGTCACGTACTCGATTTCATCATCGCGATGAGCGGTCATCTGGTTCGGCTTCGAAGTCATGCGGCGCGCGCCATGGAGTCTGGAAATTCCGAAAGCGCGGCGATCAAGCCGCGGCGGTCGAACTTGGCGACGAACTGATCGAACCCGGCCTGGCGGCCGCGCTCGACGATCGCTGCAGCGGCATGGGAAGAAAGCGCAATCAGCAGCGCGTGCGCGGTGCGGGCATCGGCACGCAAGCGTTCGGCAAGTTCGAAGCCGTTGATGCCGGGCATCTCGATATCGGAAACGACGAGATCGAAACGCGCGCCTTTCTCGATGAACGCAAGCGCTTCTTCGCCGCTGGCGAGTGCGGTCACCTCGAACCCTGCGGCCTGCAGGACCGGGGTCAGCATGTTGCGGAAGAATGCGGAGTCATCGACCAGCAGGAGCCGGCGCGATGGTGCGGCGGTTTCGGCAGCCTTGCGGCGTAGCCAGTCTTCGTAGGCGAGCGGCAAATAGTGGCCCATGTCGAGGACTTCCGTGGCCCGGCCATTGACGACAGCCGAGCCGAGCATGCCCGGGGTGTGGCTGGAGACCTGGATGTCGAGGCGCTCCTCGACGATATCCATGATCTCATCGACCACGAGGCCCATGGAGCGACCGGCATCGGAGAAGACGAGAAGCGGCTGCTTGCCCTGGCTGCGAACTTTGGTCTCCGCGTTCACCGGCACCAGTGGCATCAGGGCACCGCGATACTGAACGACGTGGCGGCCGTCGGAGAACTCGATCTCGCTTGCGTCGATCTGCTCGAGCCGCGTGACCAGTGAGAGCGGGACAGCCTTGAACTCGGCCGATCCGGCACGGAACACCAGGAGTGCAACCTGGCTATTCACCTGCAGGCGTTCCGGCTCTGAAATCGAGATCGCGGGCTTGGCGGCCTCCGCCTCGAGCCGCGAGCCGAGCGTATTGGCTAGGCCGTTCGGGTCGATGATCATGATCACCGACCCATCGCCGAGGATGGTGTTGCCGGAGAACATGGCGACGCCGCGCAACAGCGCGGACATCGGCTTGATGACGATTTCCTCGGTGTGGAAAACCTTGTCCACCACGACGCCGAAGGTGTCATGCCCGACCTGCATGACGATGATGAAGCCGTTGTCCTGTTCCATGTCGGCGTCGCCGAGCGCGAGCTGCGTCTTCAGATGCAGGAGCGGCAAGAGGCGGTCTCGCAGCCGCATGACCGGCGCGTCGTGGATATGCTCGATACGGTGCTCCGAGCGGGTGCTCAGGCGGACGAGCTCGACGACCGAAATCTGCGGGATGGCAAAGCGCTCACCGCCGGTCTCCACGATCAGCGCCGAAACGATGGCGAGCGTCAGCGGGATGCGGATCGTAAAGGTCGTCCCGCAGCCGGGCTGCGACTTGAGGTCGATGGTGCCGCCGATCTGATCGATGTTGTTCTTGACCACGTCGAGCCCGACGCCACGGCCCGAGACGCTGGTCACCGTGGTCGCAGTAGAAAAGCCCGGGGCGAAAATGAACTTCTGCAGCTGATGCTCGCTGAGCTTCTCGGCTTCGGTCTCCGACACCAGGCCGAGCTTGAGCGCGCGGGCACGGATCTTCGCCGGATCCAGGCCGCGGCCGTCGTCGGCGATCTCGATCACGATCTGACCACCCTGGTGGAATGCCGAGAGATGGATCGTGCCCATCTCTGGCTTGCCGGCTTTGCTGCGCTCGGCGGGCGTCTCGATGCCATGGTCGCAGGAGTTGCGCACCATATGGGTGAGCGGATCGCGGATCAGTTCGAGCACTTGGCGATCGAGCTCGGTCGCGGCGCCGGAACGCTCTAACCGAATGTCCTTGCCAAACTCGGTGGCAAGATCGCGCACCACGCGCGGCAGCTTGGCCCAGGCGGCGCCGACCGGCTGCATGCGTGTCTTCATCACGTTTTCTTGCAGGTCGGCGGTGACGCTGGAGAGGCGCTGCAGGGGCGCCTTGAACTCGCTGTCGTCCTGGCGGCGAACGATATCGAGGAGCTGGTTGCGCGTGAGCACAAGCTCGGAGACTAGCGTCATCAACTGCTCGAGCGTATCGACCGGGACGCGGATCGTGGGTGTCCGTGCGCTGGTAGCTTCGCGCTCGTCGGTATCGCGCCGGTCCGCTACGGCGCGGCGATCCGGTGTCTGGACTACGGGCTCGGGTCCGGGCGCGTCGCGGAAAGCGCGCTCGAGCTCGTCGAGGGGGACTTCGTCCGCGCGCAGCTCGCGCTCGAGCGTCTGGCTAGCGAGCGTTCCCGTGGAAGGCGGCGCGGCAGACTTGACGGTATCGGAATGCGAAATGCGACCAAGCGCATCGATCAAGTCTTCGTCGCCGCCGCCCGGTTCGCTCTGGGTGCGCTCCAGCGCAACGAGAATTTCCTTGATGCGGTCGATGCTCGAAAGCACCAGTGAGACAGCGTCGGTCGTCACCGGCATGCCATCGCGGAATTTGCCCATCAGGCTCTCGGCCGCGTGCGCGAGCGCCTCGAGGCGCGGCAGGCCGAGGAATCCGCAGGTGCCCTTGATCGTGTGAACGAGCCGGAAAATATTGGCGAGGATCTCGGCGTTGTCGGGCTCGGTCTCAAAGCGGACGAGCTCGACATCGACGAGATCGAGGTTCTCGTTCGTTTCGCTCAGGAATTCCTTGAGCAGGTCTTCCATAATGGCCCGGCCGCAAGCATGAGCGGGCCGGGAAACGCTCGGCCCTCGCGCGGGGCGAGTTTCGGCCCGGAAAGGTAAACTTTCACTGAAAGTCGGGCCCTACGGGCACGAACAAAGCCTTATAAATTCAGGCTTCTTCGGCGGTCAGCGTGACGCGGTCGCCTTGCAGGGCGAGCGAGAGCTTCATGCCCGAGGCCCGTGCCAGCATCCCGGTATAGAAGGGCTGGATGACATGGGCGTCGACCCCCTCGCCCGGGGTCCCGGCCAGAAGCGCGGTGACGGCCGGCGGGATACGCGCGTTCAGCCCCTGGGTCTCCAGGCGGAAGCCCATGCGCTCGCCCTCGCCTGCGGGATCGACCTTGATCGTGCCGCCGCGCGGAATAGTGCTGCCTGCGACGACGAGGAGATTCAGGAGCAACTTCACGCGATTCTTGGGCAGAAGCATGCGGGGCAGATTCCAGGCGATCTTGGTGCGGTCATCCTCGATGAAGCCGCGCGCCACCTCCCCGGCATCGCCGAGATCGAGCTGCGCGCCGGCCGAGCCGGCGGCGCCGAACGCGAGGCGGGCGAACTGCAGTCGCGCCGAGGCTTGGCGCGCGCTCTTGCGGATAAGGTCGAGGGCGACCGCTTGCATGGCCTCGTCCTTCTCGTCCTCGAGCACTTCGAGGCCGTTGACGATGGCGCCGACCGGGCTGATCACGTCGTGACAGACGCGCGAGCACAGGAGCGCTGCGAGATCCAGGCTTTCCAGAACGACGGGATTGGCCATCGGAGTCCGATCGGTCGAGGTGTGCGAATCGGCGCGCGAGCGAAGTTGCGGCGTGATACACCCTCGACCGAGCCCCTGCCAGCCGGTTCGGGAACTTGACCGATGCAATCCGGGAATACGCGGCCAGGCGACCTTGCCGATCACGGCCGGCTCGTGCCGGCGCTCGCCTCGCTGATGGGCGAGGCCGGCGCGCGCATTCTCGAGCTCGCCGCCAAGGGGCTGCGCGGACGATCGAAGCCCGACGCGAGCATGGTCACCGACGCAGACGAAGCCGCGGAAGCGATCCTGCGCGCAGGCATCGAGCGGATTCTGCCCGGTATTCCGATCGTCGCAGAGGAAGCAATAGCCCACGGTCAAACGATAGCCGCGGCGGATGCGTTTTTTCTCGTCGACCCGCTCGACGGCACGCGCGAAATCCTCGCTGGTGGAAGCGACTTCACGGTCAATGTCGCCCTGGTTTCAAAGCGCAGGCCAGTGCTCGGCCTGGTCTACGCGCCGGCTGATGGTGTTCTCTATGCCGGGGGCGAAGAGCGAGCGCTGCGCGCGAAGTTGCCGGCCGGCGGCTGTTTCGCCGAGGCCGACGCGGTTCCGATACGCGCCCGGCGCCGGCCCGAGCGGCTGGTTGCTACCGTCAGCCGCTCCCATCTCGACCCGGCGAGCGAGGCGTTCCTTGCAAAATTGCCGGTCAGCCAGCGTATTCAGGTCGGCTCGGCGATCAAATTCTGCCGGCTGGCGGAGGGCGCCGCTGACGTCTATCCGCGGCTTTCGCCGGTGCAGGAATGGGATGCGGCGGCGGGCCACGCGCTACTGGTGGCCGCCGGTGGCTCCATTGCCGCGCCCGATGGCACACCCCTGGTCTATGGCTGCCCTGAGAAAGGCTGGCGGATCGACGGTTTCGTGGCCTGGGGGGCTCCTGGGTAGACCTTGGGATGCACGCTTCGAAATACCCGCCGGTTGCCTCGCGCCCGTCATAGTCGGTAAGCAGGAATCGTCGTACGAATCATGGTCCTGCCGGCGCGCGCGGATCGGTCCACGCCGGCCACGGAGACCGCAATGACGCCCTTGCGCACTACCCTCGCCTTCGCCCTGTTTAGCTTGGCCGCCGCGCCGGCGGTCGCTCAGTCACCACCCCCACCTCCGCCCCCCAGCTCGACCTATTCGTCGCAAGAAGTGCTTTCGGCCGGACATCGCTTCTTCGGCGGCGTATCGCGAGAGCTCGCGCTCCTGGTCGAGCGGGCGACGAGGCAATGGGGACAACCGAACGGCTACATTCTCGGCGAGGAAGGCTCGGGCGCCTTCGTAGCCGGGCTCCGTTACGGCGAAGGCTCGCTCTACACGCGCAATGCGGGCGACTTGAGAGTCTATTGGCAGGGGCCAACGCTCGGCTTCGATTGGGGCGGCGACGGCGCGCGCACGATGATGTTGGTCTATAACCTGCGCAGCGTCGACGACATCTTCAACCGGTTCGCGGGCATTTCGGGCTCCGCCTATTTCGTAGGCGGGCTGGGAATGACGGCGCTGACCTGGGCCAATATCGTCGTGGTTCCGATCCGCTCGGGCGTCGGCCTCCGGCTCGGCGCCAATGTCGGCTACATCAAGTTCACGCCGCGGGCGACCTGGAACCCGTTCTGAGCCGAACCCGGTTTTTCGCAACCTGAAGCGGCAGGTAGTCTGCAAGCGGCGGGCGCCGCCTAATTTCCGCGCCAGATAAGGTTAATGATCGGTTTCTCTGGAAGTCGGGGCGTGCGCGTGTCATGGTAAAAGTGGAGTTTCCGCCCCTCTTTGAGGCCACGACATGATCGAAGCGATCATGTTTTCTGCCCTGGGTTTCCTTGCCGCGAGCCTGATTGCGCTCGTGCTGCTTTCGGCCGTCTGGCATCGCGCCGTCCGGCTGACTACGCGGCGGATCGAGGGCGCAATCCCGGTCTCCATGGCCGAAATCCAGGCGGACAAGGATCAGCTCCGCGCCGAGTTCGCCATGTCCACGCGTCGCCTCGAAGCGAGCGTGGAACAACTGAAACTCAAGACCACTGACCAGCTCGCCGAGATCGGCCGCAAGACCGACGTGGTCCGCCAATTGAAGACCGACGTCGAGGAGACGACAGCGGCCGTCAGCTCGCTCGAAGCGCAAGAACGGGCATTGCGCGACAAGTTGCGCGCGACCGAGGAGGAGCTCTCGGCCAAATCGCGGGAGCTGCATGAAGCCGAGGGTCATCTCTCGAGCAAACTGAACGAACTCAGCCAAATCAACCGTACGCTTTCCGAGAAATCCATCGAGGCTGACAGCCAGCGCGTCGAGATCGTGGCGCTGGAGACCCAGTGCGACACGCTCAAGCACCGCGTCGTCGATCTGGAGCGCGACGTGGCGGCGACCGAGGAACGGCTGGCCAGTGAGCGCGGCGTCGTGGAGCGCACCGCGCGAACGCTCGCCGAAGAACGCGAGAAAGTCGACGACCTCAATCGCCGACTGGCCGACACCGAGCGACTGGTGGCCGAGGGCCGCGCGACCGCCGAAAATCTTTCGCGCAACGTCGCAAGCCTGGAAAGCGAAATCCGCCGCCAGACCGAGATCGTGGCCGAGCGCGAGCGGGAGCTGACCGGCATGCGCGCCGAGGCGGCGAAGTATCGCGAGGAGATGCTGGCGTCGCGCCGCGACGCGGAAGGCGCCGCGCGCGCCTTCAACACGACGATCGAAACGCTGAAATCGGAAAAGTCCATGCTCGAGGGGGCGCTCGCCCAATTGCGCGAGGACCGCAACCGCCTGCAGCAGGAAGTCGCCGCCTACAAGCATCAGGCCGAAACCGCCTGGGCCTCGGAGCGGGTCGAGAACGCGCTCCTGCGCGAACGGATCAACGACATCGCCGCCGAAGTGACGCGCATGACCGCAACGCTGGAGGGCCCCGGCTCCTCGATCAACCAGCTCCTCGACAAGGCTCCGGCCGCCCCTCGACAGAACGGGGGCTCCAGCCGCATGCCGGCCGCAGCAGGCGCAACAGCGGCCCCTACGAGCGGCGCCCGCCTGTCGCTTGCCGACCGTATCCGGGCGCTGCAGAGCCGCTCCGGCCGCGGCTGACGATAGCGCTCAATCCACGTGAATTCGGCAATTTAGGCAACGGGCTCGCATGACTGCGCATCCGCAATGGCAGCCGCGCATCGAGGACGAAGCCCTGCTGCGCGGGCGCGGGCGTTTCATGGATGACGCCGCCCTGCCCGGCCAGTGTATCGGCGCGTTCGTACGCTCGCCGCACGCGCACGCCCGCATCCGCAAGCTCGATATCGAGGCCGCGCGCGGCATGCCCGGCGTGCTCGCGGTACTCACCACCGCGGACATGGAAAAAGCCGGCGTCGGCAACGTGTCGCGTTGCCCGCCGCTCCCCGGCAAAGGCGGCAAGCCGCTGCATGTTCCTTTCCGCCCAGCGCTCGCGGGCGAGCGCGTGATGCATGTGGGCCAGGCCGTGGCGCTCGTGGTGGCGGAGACCTTGCTCGCGGCGCTGGATGCGGCCGAGCGGGTCGTAGTCGAATATGAAGAGCTTGAAGCGGCCGTGGATGTGCGCGCCGCGATGGCCCCCGGCGCGCCGCAGCTTTGGTCGGAAGCGCCGGGTAATATCGCCGTCGACTGGCCGGGCTTCAAGGAAGACGAAGACAATTCACGCGAGGTCGAGCGCATCATTGCATCGGCGCCGCATGTGGCGCGCATCGGCGTGGTCAATCAACGCGTCGCGATCGCGAGCATCGAGCCCCGCGGTGCTACTGCGAGCTACGACAAGGCCACAGATACCTATCTGTTGCGCTCCTGCTCTCAAGGTGCGGGCACCCAGCACGCGCAGATGATCGAAGTCATGGGCTGGAGCGGTGAAAAGCTGCGACTGATTACCGAGGACGTGGGCGGCGCCTTCGGTATGAAGACGCCGGCCTATCCGGAATATCCGGCGTTGCTGGTCGCCGCCCGCATGGTCGGCCGGCCGGTGCATTGGATGTCTACCCGCACGGAGGCGTTTCAGAGCGACAACCAGGCGCGTGACACCTTCTCCGAAGCCGAGCTCGCGCTCGACAAAGCGGGCCGCATTCTGGCGCTGCGTGCCAAGCACACGGCAAGCGTGGGCGCGCTGCTGTCCGCTGTCGGGGCGCAGATTTCGACCGCGAGCTTCGCCCGTTGCCTGCCGACGGTCTATGCGATCCCGAAAATCGCCGTGGAAGCGGTCTGCGTTTTCACCAACACGGTGCCGATCGGGCCCTATCGCGGCGCGGGGCGGCCCGAGGCGAACTACATGATGGAGCGGCTGATCGACGAGGCCGCGCGCGTCACCGGTCTCGACCGTGTGAGCATCCGCCGCAGGAATTTCATTCCCGCTTCGGCCATGCCCTACAAGACCGCAGTCGGCTCGACGTTCGACAGCGGCGAATTCGAGACCATCCTCGACAAGGCTTTGAAGCTTTCAGGCTTTGCCAAGTTCAAGCAGCGCCGGAAGCAGGCGACCAAGCGCGGCAAGCTGTGCGGCCTCGGCATTTCGTGTTTCCTCGAGCACTCCGGCGCGCAGCCGAAGGAAAGCGCCGCCATCGCCTTCCCCGGCGGCGAAGCGTTGACGGTCGCGCTCGGCATGCAATCAACCGGACAAGGCCACGCGACGGTGTTCTCGCGCCTGCTCGCGGAAAAGCTCGGCATCGGCGCCGTGCAGGTGAGCGTCTTGCAGGGCGACAGCCGCTTCAATCTCGCGGGCTATGCCTCGGTCGGTTCGCGCTCGGCCATGACTGCCGGCACCGCGATTGTACGAACCTCGGAGGCCATGCTCGCCAAAGGTAGAAGCACCGCCGCGCATATGCTCGAAGTGGCGGAAGCCGATATCGAATACCGCAACGGCTCGTTTGAGGTGAAGGGCACCGACCGCCGCCTTTCGCTCTTTGAAGTCGCGGAGCGCGCCAAGCAACTGGCGGCGCGCGGCGAAATCAAGGAAAGCCTCGACACCAAGCTCACGACCGACATTCCTACGACCTATCCGAACGGTTGCCACATCGCCGAGATCGAGATCGATCCGGAAACCGGCGTCGTGGAGATCGTCGCCTATTCGGCGGTGGACGATTGCGGCAACGTGCTCGATCACGTCATCGTCGAGGCGCAGGTGCAGGGCGGCGTGGCACAGGGCGTTGGGCAAGCGCTGATGGAGAATTTCGTTTACGAGGCTGACTCCGGTCAGGTGCAGAGCGGCACCTTCATGGATTATGCCTTGCCGCGCGCTGACGACGTGCCGAGCGTGACCGGCAAAGAGCACGTGGTGCCGGCGACGACCAATCCCTTGGGCGTCAAGGGCGTAGGCGAGGCCGGGACCACCGCCTCGCTCGCCGCGGTCATGAACGCGATCGCCGACGCGATCCCCGGCGCGGGCGCCAAGCTCGACATGCCGGCGACGCCGGAGAAAGTCTGGCGTGCGTGCCAGACGCTGAAGAAACCCGCCCCAACGAAAAAGTCAGCGGCGAAAAAGAAGCGTTCACGCTAGGCGCGCAATTGCTCCGCCATCCAGTCGGCGGTCTGGCTGCGCCAACGATAAGTACGGTTGTTGGCGACGTGGTTGCCATCCTCGATCACAAGCAATTCGACCGGACCTTTCGCCTCGCGGGCGAGGCGCTCGGCGTGCTGCCAGGGAATGATGCGATCGAGCTTGCCGGTCATGACGAACAGCGGGCAAGAAATTCTTTCCGCGACCCCTTTCAGGGAGAGTGTCGCGGCATGCCGCTTCGCCTCCTCCATTGTCTTGCAATGGCTGCGAACGCGGAAGGCGTCTTTCGTGAGTTCCGGCAATCCTTCCCAGGCTTCCGCCCAGTCATAGGGCCCGGCGAGCGCGATGCAGGCCTTCACGCGTTTCTCGAAGGCGGCGGCGCGCGGCGCGTAATAGCCGCCAAGACTCACGCCCCATAGGCCGATGCGCGCCGCATCTAAATCGCGCCGCGTCTCGATGAAATCGATCACCGCCTTGACCGCCACTTCGTAGTCGCCGCGGATCGGGAAGTCATATTCGCCCTCGCCCTGACCGGGCCCGTCGAATACCAGCGTCGCGACGCCGCGCGCGAGGAAAGGCTCCTCATAGGCGGCGGTTTCCTCTTTTGCCGAGTCGAGTCCGCAAGCCATGACCAGCACCGGCGGCCGCGCGACGCCCGAGGGCCGTCGCAGAATCCCGTATAAGTGCTTGCCCTGGTAGGGAATTTCGACGCGCTCGCCCGGCGGCACGAGATGCAGCAGCGCGAGACGGCGACACTCGACCGCTTTCAAGTGCGCAGCTTTCATCTGTGCCAGATCGTGCACGAAGACGAATTTGGCAAAGTGATAATAGACCCCGGCGCGCTGCAGATGCTCACCGGCGCTCAAGAAATGGTTCTGTGCGAGCATCTCGCGGCCGATCGCCTCGTGGATCGCGGCGCGCGCGGACCAGGCGCGGCACCAGTCGTCCCAAGAAGAAATCGAAACGGTCACTTCCTCGAAGTCAGTGAGCGCGACACCGTTCGACACGAAGCGCGGCGCCCAATGGGCGATCGCCGAGCGGACGCTCGGATCCTGCTTCGCGCCTTCCATCCGCGGTCAACCTCAGCGATAGAGCGCCTTCATGGCGCCCTCGGGATAGCGAAGACCAGAGGCTGCTCCGGGCGGGATGGCCGCGGAAATGCGCGCGACTTCCTGCGGCGACAGCTTCACGTCGAGCGCGCCGAGGTTCTCCTCGACCCGCTCCTTGCGCTTCGTCCCGGGAATCGGGACCACGTCCGGACCCTGCGCCAGCAGCCAGGCGAGCACGAGTTGGGCCGGTGTGCAGCCCTTTTCCTTGGCGATTGCTTCGACGCGCTTGGCCAGCTCGCGGTTCTTGGCGAAATGCTCGCCCTGGAAGCGCGGATGGTCGGCGCGTCGGTCGCTTTTCACGTCGTCGGCGTTGCTGAGCGTGCCGGTGAGGAAGCTCCGGCCGAGCGGGGCATAGGCCACGAAGGAAATGCCTAGCTCGCGCGTCACCGCGCGGGTCTCTTCGGCTTCTACGCGATAGAGCACGGAATACTCGGTCTGCACCGCGGCGATCGGGTGAACTTTATGGGCGCGGCGGATCGTGTCGGGATGCGCTTCGGATAGACCCAGCGCACGCACTTTGCCTTGCTTCACGAACTCGGCCATGGCGCCGACCGTGTCCTCGATCGGCACCGTCGAATCGACGCGATGCTGGTAATAAAGATCGATGGTCTCGACGCCGAGCCGCTTCAGGCTCGCTTCGCAGGCCTGGCGCACATAATCGGGGCTGCCGGCGACGCCCTTGGGGCCGAGATTGCCGAACTTGGTGGCGAGCACCACCTGGTCGCGGCGGCCCTTGATGGCGCGGCCGACGAGCTCCTCGTTTTGGCCGTTGCCATAGGCATCGGCGCTATCGAGAAAATTGATGCCGCGATCGAGCGCGTAGTGGATCACGGCGGTCGAAGCCGCGTCGTCGCTCTGGCCATAGATGCCGGACATGGACATGCAGCCCAACCCGATCGCCGAGACCTTGATCTCGCTCTTGCCCAGCGTCCGCATCTCGACGGCTTTACGATCGACCATGGCTTTACTCCCTGTGCGCTTTTTCGTGTGTCACGAGTAAGCGGCCAGCCTGCCGGATGCAAGTCTAGTAAGGCGGCAGCCCTACGGCCGGTGCGGGCCCGGCGACCAGCCGCGGGACGCGAGATGCTTCTCGCCTACCGCCATGGGTTCGTCCTCAAGCGGCGTCGACATCGTAGTATTCCAGCGGTTGACGAAGCCGGTGGCGGCGATGGCGGCGACGATCTCGACGATCTGTTCCTCGGACCAATACTTGCGCAGCTCCATGAACGTCGCTTCGGTGACGGCATTGGGGATCGCGCTCGCCGCAGCGGCGAGATCGAGCGCTGCTCGTTCCGCCGAGTTGAATAGAAAACTCGACTTGTAGTCGCGTACGGCGGCGAGCTTCTTCTCGTCGATGCCGAAATGCATGGCGGCACTCGCGGTATGGGCCATCGAGTAGGGATCGCGCGCGGCCGCGCTCGCCACGTGGCCTATCAAGCGCTTGAAGCCGCGGTCGACCTTGGCGTCCGGCCCCCAGATCGCGCCTTGCAGCGCGACGAAGGCCCGCACCAGCGCGGGCTTGCGCTGCATTGTGAGCACGCTGTTCGGCACGAAGCCGAGCGACTTCAGGAACGAGTCGAATTCCGGCTTCAGTTCCGGCGAATGCTCCGGCGACAGTGGAGCGAGCCGTGGCGGCATGTGCGCCTCAGCGCACGTTCTGCAGGAGCAGGAGCAGGCCGCCGACGATGGCGACGTTGGACATGAAGCCGTTCTGCATGCCGATCCGCTTCATCGGATCGTCCATTTCCCAGAAGCGCAGCAGCAGCGCGGTCGCCAGCACCGTGAACACGATCAGCAACAGCACACCGACGGCCGGATGCCAGTTTGCCAGCAGAAGCGCGCAGCCGACGAATTCGATCACCACGCCGGCCCAGAACGCGGCCGCCGGCATCGGCGTTCCGGACATCGTCAGGCGCTTGATATGGTCCTCGATGTGGAACTTCGAGAGATTGCGGATGCCGACGATCACGAAGAACGCGACGATCAGCAGCCGTCCGGCGGTGTCGAGCCAGGACGCATCGTTGAAATAGAGGCCTTGCATGTTCCCCCTCCCCTTTTTTTGATTAGCGACCCACCCGCGATCAGGCGCTCTTCCCGGACGCCGCCTTCGACTTCGCCCAATAACCAGCCGCGGCCTTCGTGGCGGCCAACGATTTGGCGTCCTCGAAGCCCGGCGCCATCGAAGCGTCGGTTCCGGCCATCACCTCGTGATGGTCGATGTTCAAGAGCCGAAGCCAGCTCTGCTGCCCGAGCGTCAGACCGATCATGCAGCCGAGCTCGACGAGTTCCGGTTCGCTGAAATGCTTATGCAGACGGTCCCAGAAGGCGTCGTCGGTATCGAGATGCCAGGCGATCGCCTCGGCATAGGCGAGCGCCGCCTTTTGCCGGTCGTTGAAACGGGTGGATTTCTCGAAGTTCAGCAGATCGAACACCTGGTCCTCGATGACGGCACCAGTCTTAGCTGCCTTCACCGAGCGCTGGTTGCCGCAATACTCGCACTGCACCGAGCGCGAGATATAGAGGCGGCACAGCTCCTTTATGGAGTGGTCGAGCACGCCGTTCCTAAAAATATCGCGCCAAGAATTGGCGAAGAACCAGAAGCATGCCGGCACATGCGCGCGCACCGCCGAGCTTTCCGGCCGCGGCGTGCCCTCGCGCTGACAGCGCTCCATCTCTTTGCGCATCTCCGCGTCCATCTTGTCGAGCGGGATGTAACTGATGCGTTGCTTGGCCATGGGGTTCCTCGTTTCAGCTTTCACTCGGCGGCGACCGAGGGCGGTGTACGCGCGGCATCCTGCGCCTTGGCGTAGTCGGCAGTCTTCTTATATTCGGACGCGTCGTCTTTCACCTCAATCCCGACCACCTTGCGAGCAAATTCCGCCAGGGGGCCGGAGCCGGTGAATTCCGCGCGTTTCATGGTGAGCGACAAGAGCGTCTGCAGCGGCGTACCGTTGAAGTTCTCGAACATATACAACCGGCCGCCCCAGTCTGTCAGGTAGAGATCGCGGATCACGCGGGCGATCTTGATGCGGTCATAAGGCTCGCCTACCGGGCCCTTGTTCAGCTTCTCGAACCAGGGCCGCATTTTCTCGTCCTGCCATTGCTTCTCGGTCGGGAACATCAGGGCGCTGCGGCCGCACAGGTCGACCACTTCCTGGATCATGGCGCCGAAGTTCTCGAGAAAATAGACCCGGCCCCAGTTGAACAGCTGGATGTCGGGCTTGTAGAGCCCGCCCGGCGTATAGAAGCCCCGATCCTCCGACGCAATCACGTGCGCGGCGACCGACTGCGAAAAGCCCACGATGCGCGCCAGCCGCGACTGCACGGCTTCGATCTTGGCGGTGCCGAGGTGCTCGCAGATCAGGATCGCCAGCCCCGCGAGCAGCTCAGCGCGCACCGCCTGGCGCACCAGCGCGTGATAATGCACCCAGTCGAACACGCGCTGCGGATAGAGCTTGGCGTGGTCCGGGTTGCCGATGTGGAAAATATATTTCCAGGGGATCAGCACGTTGTCGAACAGCACTGTCGAGTCGAGCTCGTCGCCTTGCGAGGAAAGCGGATGCTCGACCGGATCGGCGGCGACCACGCTCTCGCGGCAGACGATGGTGACGCCCTTGGTATTGGCCGGGCACACGCCGTAGATGATCTGGTCGCCCTTGGCACCGGGGCGGAAGAACACGCCCATGTGCAGGAAATCGCCGAAGGCCGAGCCGGTGCCGATGGCTTTCACGCCGTTGACGACGATGCCTTCGTCGGTGGTCTTGACCACGCGCAATGCCGGCGAGTTGGCGTGCGCGTTCGGATCGGCGCGGTCGGCCTGTGGATCGACGAAATGCGGCGCGCAGACCAGATCGTGGTCCATGGTGAATTTGTAGAAAGTGCGGATGTTGTCGGCGAGCCCGCGGCCATCGGCGCCGATCGCCGCCTTCTCCCAGGGCTCCGGATCGTCGATATAGGTCACCATGATGTAGTTCTGCACGTCGGGCGTGCGCGGGCACGACGCCGCCACGAAATGCTTCATGATGAATTCGTGATACTTGCGTTTGCGGACCAGCGCTTCCTTGCTGGTGTGCCGGAACCACGTCATCGAGCGGCGCTCGCCCTGCTCGTCGACGAAGGTGAGCGCCTCCTGCAGGTCCTTCCTGTGATGCAGGTCGAAGAATTCGGCGATACGCTTGGCGTAGTCGCGGGTCAGTGGATGGGTCGCGACGTTGTCGATCTGCTCGTTGCCGACCCAAACCTTGCGGCCGTCGTTCAGGGATTCGAGATAGTGCTTGCCGGTACGCAACATCCGCGCCTCCCCCTCAGTGGCGCTAGCGTACGCTCGCGGCCGTCCCTATACTATTCGTCCATGAGTATAAACTCTATTCCGAACAGGAATAAGGATGAGCTCGACCTGCATCATCTGCAGGTGCTCGACGTGCTGTTGCGCGAGCACGGTCTCACGCGCGCGGCCAAGGTGCTGAGCCTCACGCAACCGGCGCTCTCCAAGACGCTGGCGCGGCTGCGGCGCTATTTCGACGATCCGTTGTTTGTGCGCGTCGCGCTACGGATGGAGCCGACGCCGAAAGCGCTCGAGCTCAAGGCGCCGGTCGGCGCCATCCTCGATCAGATGCGGCGGCTGAAGAGCGATCACGTGCCGTTCAACCCGCTGATCTCGAGCCGCACCTTCAACTTCTGCGTGGTCGACGCCGGCGTGATCAAGCTGTTGCCGCCGCTGGTGACGCTGCTCGCAAAGCAGGCGCCGCACGTGCGCCTGCGCGCGATGCAGCTCGAGTCGCAAAATCTCGATTCCTGGCTCGAGTCCGGCAAGATCGATTTCGCCATGGGCTCGTTTCCCGAACTGGTGAAGGGAATCCGGCGCCAGCCGCTTTGGGTCGAGCGCTACGTGAGCGTGGTGCGCAAAGGACACCCGCGAATTTCGGCGGAAGTTTCGCTCAAAGATTTCGCGGCGGAGAAGCACGTGCTGGTTTCGATGGCCGGGACCGGCCACGCGCATCAATCGGCCGAGCGCGCACTCGAAGCGGCAATCCCGCCGGAGAACATCATCTGCCGGGTTCCGATTTTCCTCGCCGCCGCCGTGGTGGCCAAGCACACCGACGCGGTGGCCACGCTGCCCTATTCGATCGCCATGGTGCTGGCTGAGGATATCGATCTCGAACTGGTGACGCCACCTGTCAAGCTGCCGAAGATCGAAATCTCGCAATACTGGCACGAGCGGTTCCACCGCGAGCCGGGCAACGAGTGGATCCGTTCGGTATTCCGCACGTTGTTCCGCAGACCGGCGGGACGGCGAGAGGCAGCCGAAGCGGCTTAGCCCGGGCGCGGTGGACTCTCTACTGGAATCGAATGCGTTTTTTCGCTGTGTCAGGGCTCGCAGCCCTAAGGATCGATCAGCATTTGGTACGGGTTGGAACCCGGTGGGTGGAAATTCCGGCCGTAGACACCAAGACGCGACGAGCCCTCGAGTTTCCACTGCCTGAAGCGTTGTGCGATCACATTGACCGTTATCTCTTGAGCTTCCGCGTGCACATCCCCGGAGCAACCAAGCATGATGGTTTCTGGGCATCGGAGAAACGGGGCCCGATGCGGGGCGGAGCCATTTACGACGCAGTCTGCCGCCGGACGAAAGCGGCTCTCGGATTGCCGATCAATCTGCATCGGTTCCGAAGCGCTGCTGGAAGCTTCTGGTCGGCCTCGGATCCCAGGAATGTTCGGGGAGTCAAAGATCTCCTCGGGCATTCCTCTTTTGGAACCACCGAAAAACACTACATCGCAGCGCGATCCCGCGTAGCCGGACGGGAGCTTTCTAAGATTCTCCACAGTCTCGGAAATCGGAAAGTATTTCAGCAGAAATAACGAAGAACCAGGGTGGCCGTAGTGCGCCACTGATAAGGAAAATCGTCTTTCCTTATCAGTGCTAGTGAACATCAAAGTGGGTTAGAAAGACCGGATGGTTCGTATGGCCCCACAAAAGCGAGACCCGCTCAAAGTCTACCGCGAAAAGCGGAACTTTAAGCGCACGCGCGAACCGCAGGCGCGGGTCGGCAAGAAGGGCGGTGGCCGCTTCGTCGTGCAGAAGCACGCAGCGCGCCGCGTGCATTTCGACCTGCGCCTCGAAATGGACGGCGTGCTCAAGAGCTGGGCGATCACACGCGGCCCGAGCCTAGTGCCGGAAACGAAACGCCTCGCGGTACGCACCGAAGACCATCCGCTGAAGTACCTCGATTTCGAAGGCGTGATTCCGAGGGGCGAGTATGGCGGCGGGACGATGATTGTCTGGGACCGGGGCCGCTGGGCTCCGGAATTTGACTCGCAGAAAGGACTCGAGAAGGGTCATCTAAGCTTTTTCCTAGACGGTCGGCGCCTGAAGGGACAATGGCATCTTGTTCGCATCAAGCCGCGCGCAGGAGAGCGCAGCGAGCCATGGCTACTCATGAAGGCCGAGGACGAATTTGCGCGAAAGCCAGGTGGACCCGACATCGTCGACGAGAAATCGGACTCGCTGCTAACCGGGCGCGAGATCGCGGAGGTGGCCGCGGCCGACGACGTGCGGACGGATCACAGGGCGCGAGCGAAAATTGTAAACGCACGCCAGGTCGCACTACCTGACGCCAAGCGTATTCGCGGCGCCAAGCTCGGCGTGCTTCCCGCGTTCGTCGAGCCAAGCCTGGCAGCCTTGTCGGACCGCGCCCCAACCGGCGACCGGTGGATTCACGAGATCAAATTCGATGGCTACCGGACGCAGGCGCGCATCGACGGCAAAGAGATCAAGCTTCTCACCCGCAATGGCCTCGACTGGACCAAGCGATTCGCGAGCGTGGCGAAGGCGCTGGCCAAGCACGGCCTCGGCTCCGCGTTGCTCGACGGCGAAATCGTGGTGGAGGACGCCGCCGGCATTTCGAGCTTCGCGAGCCTCCAAGCGGACCTGCAGGCAGGCCGCCAGGACCGCTTCCTCTATTACGCGTTCGATATTCTGTATCTGGAAGGCACAGACCTGCGCGGCGCGGCGCAGGTGGAGCGCAAGAATCTATTGCAGCTCATTCTCAACCGGCTGCCGGAGGGCACCAGCATCCGCTTCAGCGAGCATTTGGAGGAGAACGGCGAGGTGATGTTCGAGCACGCGAGCCGTCTCGGGCTGGAGGGGATCATATCCAAGCGCCGCGATCTCCCGTACCGGTCCGGCCGTGGCGACCATTGGGTGAAGCGGAAGTGCGTTTTCAGCCAGGAGTTCGTGATCGGCGGCTACATGCCATCAAGCACCGAAAAGCGCGCGGTGGGCTCGCTGGCCGTCGGCTACTACGAGCAGGGCGCGCTGCGCTACGCCGGCCGCGTCGGCACCGGCTTCAGCGCGGAGCAGGCGCGCGCGCTCGCTGCCGATCTCCAGGAGATCAAGGTTCTCAAGCCGCAGTTCGCGACAAAGCTGCCGCCTGGCGCCGAGAAGAACATGCGCTGGGTCGAGCCCTCGCGCGTCGCCGAGGTCGAGTTCCGCGGCTGGACCGACGACCGCATGCTGCGGCAGGCTGCATTCAAGGGCTTACGGGAAGATCGCGCGGCGGCAGAGATCCACCGCGAGGAAGGGGCCATCAAGAAGGGCGGCGCGCGCGCCGACCTCACGGGAATACGTCTCACCCATCCGGAACGGCTATTGTGGAAGAAGCAGGGCGTCACCAAGCAGGGACTCGCCGAGTACTACGCCGCGATCGCCGACCGGATTCTGCCGCATCTCGTGCGGCGGCCACTGAGCCTGATGCGCTGCCCATCCGGCATCGACGAGCCGTGCTTTTTTGCCAAGCATCCATGGAAGGGCATAGACGACGCGGTGCACGAGATCGAGGTCGGAAAGGGCGAGCCGATGCTCTGGATCGACGACCTCGAGGGACTGATCGCGCTCGTGCAATCCGGCGTCGTGGAGCTTCATCCCTGGGGCTCGTCGATTGCGGACCTCGAGCACCCGGATCGCCTGATCTTCGATCTCGACCCGGACGAGGATGTGAGCTGGGAATCTGTGATGTCGGGCGCGCTAGAGGTCCGGCAACGGCTTAAGGACGCCGGCCTTGAGAGCTTTCTCAAGACCACCGGCGGCAAGGGGCTACACGTTGTCGTGCCGCTAACTCCCAAGGTGGATTGGAAGACCGCGAAGGCCTTCACTGTCGGCATCGCCAACGTGATGTCTAGGGACAACCCCAGACGCTACGTCGCGACCGCAACGAAGTCTGCCCGCCGCGGACGAATCTTCATCGATTATTTGCGGAATGACCGGGGCTCGACCGCTGTTGCCGCCTATTCGACCCGCGCGCGCGACGGCGCGACGGTTTCCACACCGATCGGATGGAACGAGCTCTCGCACGAGATCAAATCCGACCATTTCAACGTCGATAACCTTCGCAGACGTCTCGACTTTTTGAAGGACGATCCCTGGCAGGACCTACCCAAGACCCGCCAGCGCCTGCCAGGTTAGACTCGTCTTTACGCCCCTGCCCGCCCCACCATCTCGCAATACTTGAGCGCGCGCCTTGCACGCGCCGCCCAAGGCGAGTCGTTGTCCGCCCTGAGATAGCGCCGCCAATAGTCGGCGGCCTCCGCGTGCCGCTCCAGCCGTTGTAGCAAGGTCGCGAGGTTGAATGCCGCGTCGGCATAGTCGGGTGCGGCCTCGAGCGCGCGCCTGAGGCAATTAACGGCATCCTTGACGCGACCCTTGTCGTCCAGAATGTCCGCAAGGTTATACCAAGCCTCGGCGAAACGAGGATCGGACTTGGCCGCCTTGCGGTAGGCGGCCTCTGCCTCCACCATGCGGCCGGCCTTGCGCAACAGGTTGCCGAGATTAAATCCAGCTGCGGCATCCGCCGGATCGATCTTGATCACCCGGCGATAGAGACGCTCGGCTCGCTCCAATTCCTGCGCGTCTTCGGCCGCCTGTGCCTCCTCGAACAGGATGTCAGGATTGTCCTCGTGTTCGCCTACCGGGAGAACGAACTGGCCTTTCTTGTCAGTGAGGCCGCCGAGCTGCGCAATCAGCACGGCGTCTGCCGACTTGGGATAGAGTTTCAGATTGGCGAGCCCTGCGTCGGGCAACCACTTCCTCACTTCGCGCAAACTTTTGCTGATAGTTGAAAGCGACACTCCGGCGGCGAGCAGCTCCGCAATCTGACGCGCGGCCGAAAAATCGCGAAAGCCGTAGCGCCCGTCGCGCGGCTCCAGCAAACCATAGATCGAGAGCTGCTCAATAACGCGATCTGGCAGGCCGGCATGTGACGCGATCTGGTCGGCGCGATAGTTCTTGAGTTGGTCGTCTGCTGGCGCCCGACCGAGCCATTCGAGAAAGCGGCGCTCGCTCACTATCCCGATGCCCAAGGTCCTCGCTCGCTGCAGACTGTTCGAGGGCTGCCCGTCGGCTAGCAGCGGCCAGCCCTGTTCACCTACGACAAGCAGGCCCGTGTTCTTGGTGACGCCGCGACGAGGGTTTCCTCCCCGCTCGCGCACGAGAGCGAACGCCTCATCGCCCTTCATCGAGGCAAGCCGCCCTGTGAAGGCGACGACGCCCCGAAGCGCGGCGCTGCTCAATACATCTGGCATTCCTCTAGAATGCAGATTTTTCGTCTAGCGTGCAGACTTTTTCTTCGCCGCCGGGCGACGGGCCTCGGTGCGGGCCGCCGCCGGCTTCTTCTTGACGTCGCCTTTCACGCTCGCCCTCAGCGCGTCCATCAGATTGATCACGCGAGGCCGCTCTTCCATGGGTTTCTCGGCCTCGATCGGGCGCCCCGCTTGCTTCTTGCGGATGAGCTCGACCACGGCAGTCTCGTATTGATCCTCAAGTTTCGCCGGCTCGAAATGACCCGCCTTCGTATCCACGATGTGGCTGGCAAGCTGTTTCATCTCGGCCGGCAGTTTGATCTCGCTGATATCCTCGAAATACGACGTCTGATCACGCACCTCGTAAGCATACCGCAGCGTGGTCGCCAGCACGCCCTTGTCGAACGGCTCCAACATTACGATGTGCTCGCGCCGCGCCAGTACCACGCGCCCGAGAGCAACCATCTTTCGCTCGCGAATTGCGTCGCGGATAACCGCGAACGCCTCCTGGCCGACTTTGTCGGTGGGTGCCACATAGTAACTGTTGCTGAGATAGCGATCGTCGATCTCGCTTCTCGGTACGAAGCTATCGACGTTGATCGTGTGGGTGCTCTCTATCTTGATCTTCTCGATCTCTTCGTCCTCGACGAGAACATATTCGCCCTTGCCGACCTCGTAACCCTTCGCGATGTCTTCCTTGTCGACGGGTTCTCCGGATTCGGAATCGACCATCTGTTGCTTGAGGCGGTTGCCGGTCTTCCGGTTGATCCGATTGAAAGACACCCGCTCCGAGCTAGATGTCGCAGGATACAGAGCGATCGGACACGACACGAGCGAGAGCTTTAGGTAGCCTTTCCAATATGCGCGCGGGGCCATTGGATACTCCTTACGACAGCGGACACAGGGCCTAGTTTCTTCTTTTCCTCCAAAAATCATACCAAAAGGCTAACTTGCGGTCGACTGTGAGCCGAACCGGCTTGGCATCGTTCGAACCATGAAGCCAAAGACAGGTCTCGTAACCTTCAACGTTGAAGGGGCCGGAAAGGTTTCCGGCCTCCTGCGCGCACCCAAAGCCACACATTCCTGCCTCGTGCTGGCGCACGGAGCCGGAGCAGGCATGACGCATCCGTTTCTCGAGGCGGTTGCGGCCGAACTTGCGGACCGGGGCATGGCGACGTTCCGCTATCAGTTTCCATACATGGAGAAGCGCAGCCGCCGACCCGACCCGCCAAAAATCGCGGAAGCCGCGGTCCGCGCAGCCGTCAAGCAAGCTGCATTACTTGCTCCCGGCCTTCCGCTGTTTGCTGGTGGCAAATCGTTCGGCGGTCGCATGACTTCCCAAGCGCAGGCGCATGAGCCGCTTCCAGGCGTGCGCGGTATCGTCTTCCTCGGCTTTCCGCTGCATCCGGCCGACAAACCTTCGATCTCCCGCGCGGAGCACCTGTCGGAAGTGCGCGTTCCCATGCTGTTCCTACAAGGAGCCCGCGACAAACTCGCCGAACTCGCGCTTCTGCGACCGGTATGCAAGAGGCTCACAGCGGCGACTCTTCATGTCGTGGACAACGCCGATCATTCGTTTCACGTTCCGGTGCGCGCTGGACGCAACGACCAACAGGTGCGCGCAGAAATCGAGGCGGCTTTGGTTGCCTGGAGTGCTCAGATTTTGAGTCGATGAGCCTTTGCAACTCGAAAGGAAAGCAGACTTTTCTTATCAGTTTGGAATCGAAGATCGTTGACCGAAGTCGCATTGCGCGATCGACTTGTCATGTACCAAAAAGGGAGTGGCCCACCGAAATAGTCACAGTTTTATTTTTGGTCGAAGCCGAATCTCGTCCTTTCATAATAGGCAAAAAGTAGGCATCCACTTTGGTGCCAGCTCAAGATCACCAGCAACACCTTGAAACTATTGGCGCTCCCTACGGGAATCGAACCCGTGTTTTCGCCGTGAGAGGGCGACGTCCTAGGCCGCTAGACGAAGGGAGCGTTGCCTTCCTCTTAGCCGCGAAGGCCTGAGCCATCAAGCCCGCGCAGGCCGGAGGATAATGGGAGCGCTATTGTTGCCGCCGCGTTCGCTACCCAGTAGAATTCCATGACCGGGCGCGAGATTCTTGCCCGTTGGGAGGCACCATGGCCAGACGTCGGACCGTACTGCGCAGCTCGAAGGGCAAGAAGCTTTATGCCGTTCGCGACAAGAAGGGCAAGTTCAAGGACATCCAATCTTACAAACGGGCGATGGGGCAAGACATCAAGCGCAAAGCCAAGGGCGAAAAACGCAAGAAGAGGCGGAAGAAGAAGAGGCGGAAGAAGAAGTAACAACTAGAAGCGCCGCAGTTTCGTTTCGGCCCTGCCGGGCAATCCCTGCGGGGCCGAACGCATTTTCAGACCCGGATCAGCACCACGCCGCCGACAATGAGCGCGGCGGCGGCCCAGCGCCAGCGGCCGGCTTTTTCATGCAGCATAAAGACCGCGATCAGCATGGCGAACAGCACGCTGGTTTCGCGCAGCGCCACCACCAGCGCGATCGGCGCCTGGGTGAAGGCCCAGACCACGATCCAATAAGCACCGAGCGAGAGCGCACCGGCGAGCACGCCCTCGCGCCAGGCGGGAACCAGGCGCGCAAGCGCGCTCCGGCCGCGAGTAGCGAAGCCGTAGGCGAGCATCACCAGCCCGTCGAGCACGAACATCCACAGCACGAAACCCGAAGCGGTGAGCGAGATGCGCGCGCCGACGCCGTCGACAAGCGAATAGGCGGCGATGAATACGGAGGTCGCCAGCGCGTAGCCGAGCGCCTTGGGCGGCAGCCGGCCGAGATCGGCGCTGCCCTTCAAGGACATCACGACGACGCCGAGCGCGATGGCGATCACCGCGAACGCCTTGATCAGCGTCATCGATTCGCCGAGCACGAGCGCGCCGACCACCGCGACCATCAAGGGTGCCGCGCCCCGCGCCAGCGGGTAAACTTGCGAGAGATCGCCGTGCTCGTAGGCGCGGATGAGAAACAGCTTGTAGCCGGTGTGCAGCAGCGCCGAGGCCGCGAGCCAGGGCCAGGCGGCGGCGGCCGGCATCGGGAAGAACGGCATCAGCACAAGCGCCAACCCGCTCTGCACCAGCGACAGGAGCAGGATCGACGAGGTGCGGTCGAGCCCGACCTTGACCACCGCGTTCCAGCCCGCGTGCATCACGGCGGCGATCAGCACCGCGACGAAGACGAAAAAATCCATCGGGCCTACCGCGCGACGATCGGCTGTGCTTCGAGCACCGGCGGGCGCACGGGGCAACCCTCGAACACGGTGCCCTCCTCGAACCAGGATTTCGGCGCCGGATGGCCCCATAGAGTCTGGCGCTGCGGGTCGCGCAGCGTCCAGCGGATCGGCTCGTGGTCATGGTCGACGGTGAGGTAATCGCTGGTGAACATCTCGACGCGGTGGCCGTCGGGATCGCGCACATAGAGGAAGAAGGCGTTGGAAATGCCGTGGCGACCGGGTCCACGCTCCATGTTCTGGACGTAGCCGGTCGTGGCCATCACGTCGCAGATGTTGAGGATATCGAGCGAGGTCGCCGTCCACATGCCGATGTGATGCAGGCGCGGGCCGGCGCCATTGGTGAAGGCGATGTCGTGAACGTTGCCCTTGCGCTCCATCCATACCGCCCAGAACTGCGGCGGCTTGTCTTCGGTATCGGTATATTCGGTCAGGCGAAAGCCGAGATCGTTGTAGAACTCGAAGCTCGATTGCACGTCGTCGGTGAAGCAGTTGAGATGGTCGATGCGCTGAATGCGCGCGCCGCGGTGCAAGCCGTATTTCTGCAATGCGCTCGGCCGCTGCTCCATCCTGGCATAAAGCTCGAGCGGCATGCCGCGCACGTCGCGGGCGAACAGCGTGCGGCCCTGATGGGGCACCTCGCGGAAGGCGGCCGGCAGACCCTTGGCCTTGAACCATTTGGCCGCCTTATCGAGATCATCCTCCTCGCCGACCTTGTAGCCGAGCGCATAGCAGAGCGGCTGGCCGGTCTGGCGCAGCACGATGGAGTGATGATTGCGCTCCTCGATGCCGCGCAGATAGAGCGTGTCCTTGGTCTCGTCGGTGACGAGCAGGCCGAAGCAATCCACATAGAAGGCGCGCGACGCGGCGAGGTCGCTGACCCCGAGCACCACGTGGCTCGAGCGCAGGATGTTGAAGGGCGGATTGAAGACGGGCGGTTTGAGCGGCATTGCGTTTACCCACCGATTTTCTGGATCTTGTGGTCGCCCAAGGCAACCGCGATGTTCTTGGTCTCCATGTAGAAATCGAAGCTGTAGTCGCCGCCATCGCGGCCGATGCCCGACGCCTTCACGCCGCCGAACGGCGTCGGCAGGTGGCGCACGTTTTCGGAGTTGATCCAGACCATGCCGGCCTCGACCGATTGCGCCATGCGATGCGCGCGGCCGATGTCGCGGGTCCAAATGTAAGCCGTGAGGCCGTAGCGCACGTCGTTGGCGAGCTTCAGCGCCTCGGCCTCGTCCTTGAACGGGATCGCGGTGAGCGCCGGACCGAAAATTTCCTCCTGCGCGATGCGCATGTCGTTCCTGGCGTCGGCGAACAGCACGGGCTTGGCGTAATAGCCGGCCGCCGGCTTTTCCCCTGCCCCGCCTTCGATCACCCGAGCGCCCTCTTGCTTGGCAAGCGCGTAATAGCTCGCGACCTTTTCCAGATGATTGACATGGATCAAGGGCCCGATCTCGGTCGCCGGATCGAGCGGATGGCCGAGCTTGATCTTCTTGATGCGCTCGGACGCGCGCTTGATGAACTCGTCATAGACGCCAGCCTGCACTAGTGCCCGGCTCGACGAGGTGCAGCGCTCGCCGTTGAGCGAGTAGATCATGAACAGCGCCGCATCGACGGCACGATCCAGATCGGCGTCATCGAAAATGATAACCGGGTTTTTCCCACCCAGCTCGAAATGCACGCGCTTCAGGGTCGGCGCACCCTGCGCCATGATGAGCGAGCCTGTGCCCGACTCGCCGACGAAGCCGATGGCTTTGATCGCCGGATGCTCGGTGAGCGCTTTGCCCGCCTCCTCGCCGAGCCCGTGCACCAGATTGAGCACGCCCGCGGGCAGCACCTCGCTCGCGATCTCCGAGAGCAACATCGCCGTGAGCGGGCTCCATTCGGCCGGCTTGTGCACCACCGTGCAGCCTGCCGCGAGCGCCGGCGCGATCTTCCAGGTCGAAAGCATGAAGGGCGTGTTCCAGGGCGTAATCACACCCACGGGGCCGATCGGCTGGCGGATCGTGTAATTAAGCTGGCCCTCGGCCGGCAGCGACAGGCCGTCCCGGGCGCCCGGCGCGCGGTCAGCGAAGAAGCGGAAATTATCGGCCGCGCGCAGCGCCGCCTTGCTCATGTAGCGAAGCGCCTGGCCGGTATCCATGCATTCGATGAAAGCGATCTCGTCAGCGCGTGCAACGATCTTGTCGGCGATCTTGTGCAGCAGCGCCTTGCGCTGCTCGCCGCTGGTCTTACTCCAGGCCGGAAAGGCGCGCGCCGCCGCCTTGGCGGCGCGATCAATGTCGGCGGCCTGGCCGCGGGCGATTTTCGCAAGCACCCGGCCATCGACCGGCGAAAGGTCGTCGAAGGTATGGCCCGAGCCGGCATCGGCCTTGCCGTCGATCCAGTGCGGCACCGGGCCGGACTTGAAGCGCGCCAGATACGCTTCGGCGCGCTGCTGGTTGTCGATGAAGGGCTTGGTCATGGGGGCAATCTAGCAAATCCGTCCGGCGAAGTGGTCAGGCCACCTTCACCAAGAGCTTGCCGAAATTCTTGCCCTTGAGCAGCCCAAGAAACGCCTCCGGTGCCTTCTCCAGCCCCTGCACCACGTCCTCGCGGTACTTGATCTTGCCGGCGCCGACCCAGCCGGGCATGTCGCGGAAAAACTCACCCATCTTGGGGAAGAAGTCGGTGACGATGAAACCGCGCAGCGTCAGGCGCTTGCTCAACACCGAGCGCATGAGGATCGGCGTGCGGTCGGGGCCGGAAGGCAGCGCCGTGTCGTTGTAGTGGGCGATCAGGCCGCAGACCGGCACGCGCGCGAAATCGTTGAACAGCGGCAGCACCGCCGCCCAGGTGGCGCCGCCGACGTTCTCGAAATAGACGTCGACGCCCTTGGGGCAAGCGGCGGCGAGGCGCGCTGGCAAATCGGCGGCACGGTGATCGACGCACTCATCGAAGCCGAGCTCGCTCTTCACGTAGCGGCACTTCTCCGCGCCGCCGGCGACGCCCACGACGCGGCAGCCCTTGAGCTTGGCGATCTGCCCGACCACGGCGCCCACCGCACCGGAGGCGGCGGATACCACCACGGTCTCGCCTTCCTTGGGCTTGCCGATTTCGAGCAGCCCGAAATAGGCGGTCATGCCCGGCATGCCGAGCACACCGAGCGCGGTCGAAACCGGCGCGAGCTTCGGGTCGAGCTTCATCAGCATGGCGCCATTGGAGATGGCGTAGTCCTGCCAGCCGGCGAACGAAGAAACGATGTCGCCCTTCTTGAAATCCTTGTGCTTCGATTCCGCGACCTCGCATACCGTGCCGCCGACCATGACCTCGCCGACCTCGACGGGCTTGGCGTAGGACTTCGCCGCACTCATGCGTCCGCGCATATAGGGATCGAGCGAGAGCCAGAGCGTGCGCAACAGCACCTCGCCGTCCTTGGGAGCGGGCGCCTCGCTCTCGGCCAGACGGAAGTCGGAAGCCTTCGGCTCGCCCTCCGGGCGGGAAGCGAGTTGGATCTGGCGGTTCTTCATGACCAACCTCTAGCTCAACGGGAAAGCGGACGCACCGGTTCACCCTTGCCGGAACGCGCGCGCTACGTCCACGGCCGTCTTGCGGACCGCTACCAGCCATCCGGCGAACAGCGGCTCGAATTCCCCCGGGTGCACATCAAGAAAACGGTCGATCGCGGCGCGCGGATCGCCGAGCGGGTTGGCGTATTCCGACCACAAATAATCGTCCCAGATCAGAACGCCGCCCGGTTTCAGCATGGCCCAGGCGTAAAACGTATCCACGTAAATATCGTCCGAGAAGTGACTGCCATCGACGAAGGCCACGTCGAACTGCGAGCCGGCGGCGCGCAGGCGGGGCAGATGGTCGTAGGACCAGCCCTTGTGCTTCGTGATGCGCGCCTTGAATGCCGCCGTGTTGCGATCGAACACGGCTTCGGTCTGCGAGGCGGCGGCCATGAACTTGTGCTCATCGCTGCCGGCGAAAGTGTCGACGGTGTCGATCTGTGCGTTGGGGTAGAAGGTCGCGAGAAAAGTGGTGGAGCGGCCCTCATAGGCGCCGATCTCAAGAATCCGGCCTACATCCGTGCGCGCGTCGCCATGGACGATCTCACACAGCTCACGCAGCGAACTGGTCCAGTGCTGGCTGAACTCGCCCTTGGCGTCGATGTCGGCGACGCCGGGCCGGGCATGCACCTTGGCGTGCGTGGGCTTGAGCAGCTCTTGCGTGCGCATTGCCACCGGCCGCAGGACCGGATGGAAGCGTGCCTCGATTTTCTCAGGCGTCAAATGCGTCGGAACCTTCAGGGCGCGGGAGCGAATTGCAGGCGCCCGCGCGGCTTCAGGGTGGCGAGCTCGAAGAAAAGCACCTCAGTCACGCCTCCGATCTCGATGGTGACTGCGAGCCTGCCATCCCCGATCGCGGTCGAAAGGACGCGCGCGCCCTTGGGCAGCGCGACGAGCGCCTCGATATCCGGTGTACCCCTATCTGCGGTCGTGAAAAGGCGGTAGCCGATCACGCCGAGCACGAGCAGGATTCCGAGCATCATGATGAGGCTCGATCCGAGCGCAAGCCGGCGTATCTTCTGCACGATCCGTTCCTGTGCAGGATCGAGCGGGGCTTCGTCGGGGTCGGGGTTCATCGGCCGGGACGATAGGAGAGCGCCGATAGCCGGTCAAACTCACGGCGGAAAATCGAACGGGCTCCCGCGTTGACAGGAGCCCGTACGGCAATTCTCGTCGCTAGCGTAGCGGCTCAATGCGACTTGGAGTCGGCCGACTTCGCGGGCTCGTGATCCCGGAAGACGTTCGGATCGCCCGGCCCTGTGACTTCGAGCACGCCGACCAAGCCGCGGTTCACGCGCGACAGGGCATGATCGACGATGATGTACTTGCCGGGAATCTCGACCTTGAACTCGACCACGGCGGCGCCGCCGGGCGGCACGGTCGCGGTCTGCACGTCGCGCAGCGGCGGCGCGGTGAGCGAGGCCAGATTGTACAGCCGGTCGAAGATCTCGCCGATCACGTGGAAAGACGAGGTGAAGTTCGGGCCGCCGACGCCGAAAAAGATGCGCACGGTCTCGCCCACGTTGGCCTTCAGCGGCTTCTCGGCGCTGAGCGCGCCGACGGCACCGTTGAACACGAAGTATTCGGGCCGCTCGTCGAGCAGCTTCTTGTGGCTCTCGGTAAGCGCGCCCTTCGTGCCGAACGGCTGCTCGGTATAGATTTCGCCCTGCATGATGTAGAATTCGCGGTCGACCTTGGGCAATCCGCCTTCGGGCTCGACCAGGATCATTCCGTACATGCCGTTGGCGATGTGCTGGGCCGCCATCGGGATCGCGCAGTGATAGACGTAGAGGCCCGGATTGAGTGCGCGGAAATCGAAGCCGCGGCTTTCGCCGGGGGGCGCTTCGGTGGCGACCGCGCCACCGCCCGGCCCGGTCACGGCATGGAAATCGACATTGTGCATCACGGCGCTGTCCTCATGGTTCTTGAGGCGCACCTCGACCACGTCGCCAACGCGAACGCGCACGAACGGTCCCGGCACTTTTCCGTTGAACGTCCAATAGCCGTAGGTGGCGCCGTCGGCGAGCGTGCCGGTGACCTCGGTCGTCTCAAGATCGACGCGCACCCGCCGCGGTTCGCGCACGGCCAGCGGCTTCGGCAAGTCGGCCGGATCGCGCACGATGTTGACCGGACCGTCGGCCTTGGCGGCCAGCGCGGTCTTGGTATGGGCAAGCGGTGCGTTGGCGCTGGCGGGGATCGGCGTCCATGTTCTGGTCGCGGGAGCGGCAGCTAGCGGCGTGCTTGCCGGAGTAGCGGTCTGGGCGGTGGGAGCCGCTGCCTTCGACGCCGGCAATAACCCGACCCACGCGGTTATCGCCAAACTGGCCATGACTGCAGCGATGAACAAGGAGAGCCGGTCTCTGGACAGGATATTCATCGAGTTGCTCCTATTCATGGTCGCTTGGGCTCCTAACTCGGCCCTGGCGAGGAAATGGGCAACTCAGGAGACATACCTAGGGAAGTTCGCAATAGCCGCGCCAATACGGTATTGCCCGCGTGCCGTTCGATCGAACCGGTAACTCGCGACGCCGCGGAAGCGCTCAACCACGGAACGGCTTCTTCATCGGAACAGTTAATGAGTCCAATCGATCCGGAACGCATCGAAACGCTCGTAGCCGACACTGCTGATCGCGGCGCGCGGCTCGACCGCTGGCTCGCGGTCCGGCTGCCGGACCTGAGCCGCACGCGGCTCAAGCGTCTGATTCTCGACGGCCGCGTGCGGATTGGCGGGCGGACGCTGGACGAGCCGGAATACCGGATCAAACCCGGCGAGCGCGTAGAGCTGCGCGTGCCGGCTCCTGAGCCGGCGAAGCCGAAGGCGGAGGCGATCCCGCTCAAAGTCGTCTACGAAGACGGCGAGCTGATCGTGATCGACAAGCCCGCGGGCCTCGTGGTGCATCCGGCCGCCGGCAACCGAACCGGCACGCTCGTGAATGCGCTGATCGCGCATTGCGGCGACTCTCTCTCCGGCATCGGCGGCGAGAAGCGGCCCGGCATCGTGCACCGGCTCGACAAGGACACCAGCGGACTTCTGGTCGTCGCCAAGACCGACCGCGCGCACCAGACGCTCGCGGCCCAATTCGCCGATCACGGCCGCACCGGTCCGCTCGAGCGCGCGTATCTCGCGCTGGTTTGGGGCGTGCCTTCGCCGGCGCGGGGCGAAATCGAAGCGCCGATCGGACGCGATCCGAAATCACGGGTGAAGATGGCGGTGCGGGCGGGCGGCCGGCGGGCGCTGACGCGCTACACGATGGTCGAAACCTATCGCGGCAAGGGCGGCAAGCCAGTCGCAGCGCTGGTGGAGTGCCGGCTGGAAACCGGGCGCACACACCAGATCCGCGTACACCTGGCCAAGATCGGCCATCCGTTGCTTGGCGATGAAGTCTACGGCTCCGGCTTCCGATCCAAAGGCACGGCGCTGACGGAATCCGCGCGAGCGTCACTGGCCGCACTCGGCAGGCAGGCCCTGCACGCATACCGCCTCGGCTTCGTGCATCCCCTGAACGGCAAGGCGCTGCGTTTCGACAGCAAGCTGCCGCCGGAGCTGGCGCGGCTCACAAAGGCGCTCAAAACCTTGTGATTTTGCCGCCTTTTCCCCGCCCTATCCCAAACCTATATATTTGTGCGCTGCGGTCGGCTTTCAGCGACCGCACGCCGGTCCGCCTGTCCCAGGGGGCCGAGAACAGGAGGCCAGATGGCCCGCTCCATTGCCGCCCTCCCGGCTGTTTCCGCCGAGGGTGGTCTCTCCCGCTACCTCCAGGAAATCCGCAAATTCCCGATGCTGGAGCCGCAGGAGGAATTCATGCTCGCCAAGTCCTGGCGCGAGCATGGCGACCGGGAATCCGCGCACAAACTCGTCACCTCGCATCTGCGGCTCGTGGCCAAGATCGCCATGGGCTATCGCGGCTATGGCTTGCCGATCGGGGAAATCATCTCCGAAGGCAATGTCGGGCTGATGCAGGCGGTGAAGCGCTTCGAGCCGGACAAGGGCTTTCGGCTCGCCACCTACGCCATGTGGTGGATCCGCGCCTCGATCCAGGAATACATCCTGCGCTCGTGGTCGCTGGTGAAAATGGGCACCACCGCGGCGCAGAAGCGATTGTTCTTCAATCTGCGCAAGGCCAAGAGCCGCATTTCCGCGCTCGAAGAGGGCGACCTCAAGCCCGAACATCTCAAGCAGATCGCTGACCGGCTCAACGTCACCGAGAAGGAAGTGATCGACATGAATCGCCGGCTGTCCGGCGACGCGTCGCTCAATGCGCCGATTCGGGCCGACGCGGAGGCAGGCGAATGGCAGGACTGGCTGGTCGACGATCGCGCCAACCAGGAAACCACGCTGGCCGAAGGCGAGGAGCTCGACAATCGCCGCGATGCGCTCAAGTCCGCGCTTTCGGTGCTCAACGAGCGCGAACGGCGCATCTTCGAAGCGCGCCGGCTCGCCGAGGAACCGGTCACGCTCGAACAGCTCGCCGCCGAGTTCGGCGTATCGCGCGAGCGCGTGCGCCAGATCGAGGTGCGCGCCTTCGAGAAGGTGCAGCAGGCGGTGATGTCGAAGATGCACGACATCGAGACGCCGAAGCAGATCCCGGCGCACTAACCGCGCAGTTGCGAGATCACTGCTGCCAGCTGGCCAGCGCTTCGTTGATCGCGCGCTCGCCGGGCGTGCCCTTCTCGAACGCCAGCACCGCGCGCCGGCCGTTATTGTAGACGAAGGGAATATCGAACCAGGTCCGCTCGCGCAGAAATTGGATGTTCTGCTCGCGGTCGACTTCGACTGCGGACAGGCCGACCAGGAAAAAGCCCGGCGTCACGCGCACCACGAGCGCGGCGAGCGGCGCGCCTTGGGCCGTCTCGGAAGTCTTCAGCCGCACACCCGGCATGTTGGCCACGCCGCCGAAGGGGTCATTCGGCGTATTGAACTGGATCTCGATCGTGTGGCTGGCCGGAAGATTGGGGTCGGGATTGCGGCGGATCGTCATGACCGCCGATAGCCGCCGGTCCGGAATGTCGATATCGACCCGGATACCGATTTCGGGTGGCCGGCCGGGTCCGGGGCTGAGCGTCTCGGTGCGCCAGACCGCGGTGCCGACGAAGGTCTGGACCTGCTGCTGTTGCTGCCCGGTGGTGGGATTCTCCTCGTAGAGCACCGCGCGCTGGCCGACCGGCGACACGGTACCCGGACCGGGCGCCGGTCCCGGCGCCGGCGTCGTCTGCGGCCCGGCACCGATCCGGTCGGCAACCTTGCCGTCGGTCACCTGGCTGGGGGCCGTTCCGCCGCCGAAGAATGCGAAGATGCGGTCCCGCTGAATGTAGCCAAGGCCGACGGCGAGCACGATCAAGAGCGCTACCAGCCCTCCCACCAGGAGCTTGGCTTGGAGCGCGCGCCGCTCCCCGTCGCGCAGGAACCTGCCGGCGCCGGGGCGGAACGGACGCGGTCCTTGCGCCGGGGCAGCGGGTTCGGCGGGCTTGCCCTGCTTCGCGTCGCCCGGTGGCGTTCCGCCGGCGGGCGCGTGGTCGAGATCGACGGGGGCGGAGGATGCAACGCTTTCGGCCGCAGCCGCTTTGACCGCTGAGTAGGCGGAAGGCTTCGCTCCCTCGCCCGGAGCACGGTCGCGCGACTGCATCGGAGGGCGCGGCGGAGCCGCCGGGCGCGCCGTCACCGGCGGACGCGAAGGCTCGCGCGGCGGAGATGGAGTGCGCGCGGCTTGTGCTTCTTTCCGCGCGGTCTCGATGTCGATCTTTTTGATCGCCTCTTCCAGCACCAGCCGCTCGCGCGGGATCTCGGCCTCGGCCAGCGGCGGCGTAACCCCGCGAAGCTGTTTCAGGAGGGCCTGACGCGCGCGGTCATAGACCGCCAGCCGGGCCTCGCGCGTATTGCGATCGAGGCCGGAAAGGGCACGCGTCAACAAGGGGTAATAATCGGGCATCCGTGCTGCCGTCCGTTTCGATAATCCGACGCGTAACTCTTTTAAGATTGGAACGGATTTAGGACAAGAATCGTGTCTTCCCGCTCGGGGCTGGTGGATAGGGCCGCCACCGGGCAGCCGATCAATTGCTCGATTCGCCGCACGTACCTTACCGCAGCCGCCGGGAGTTGTGCCCAGGAACGGGCGCCGTGGGTCGAGGCTTTCCAGCCCTCGATACTCTCATAAACCGGCTCAAGCCGGGCCTGGGTGCTGGCGCTGGCCGGCAGGTAGTCGAGCGCCTGGCCGTCGAGGCGGTAACCGACGCAGATCTTGATCGGGTCCAGCCCGTCGAGCACGTCGAGCTTGGTCAGCGCGATCCCGTCGATGCCGGCGGTGCGCACGCTCTGGCGCACGATCGCGGCATCGAACCAGCCGCAGCGGCGCGGACGGCCGGTGACGGTGCCGAATTCCTTGCCGCTCTCGCCCAAGAGCTTGCCAATTTCGTTCGGCTTGCCGGTCGCGTCCTTGAGTTCGGTCGGGAACGGCCCTTCGCCCACGCGGGTGGTATAGGCTTTGGTGATGCCGAGCACGTAGTCGATCGCGCGCGGACCGAGGCCCGAGCCGATCGCGGCCTGGGCCGCGACGGTGTTGGAGGAAGTCAC
>DATBTC010000081.1:0-4367 GCA_036559465.1 Xanthobacteraceae bacterium | reverse complement strand
GGCATCTCCTCGATCGCGGTGCGGGTCGAAACCGGATTGGCCCAGGATTCGGTGGTCGCCATGTCTTCGCGCACCGGGATGAAGCGCAGCGTAAAGGCCTCGCCGACCACCCGCTCGCCCTCGCCGATCAGCTGCTTCGCGCCCACGATGAAATTGCGCCGCACGCCCTTCTTGATGAGGACGGTGGTGACGGTCGCGGCCGAGACTTTGAGCAGCGCGGCGCGGAGATCGGGGGTGAGGGACATTCGGACCTTATAATTGCGAACTAGATGCCTTGAAAGGCCTTGAGCAAGATAGCGCGCCGCGCCGTTTCGCGCGCCATGCAGGCGGCACCCATCGGGATGGCCTGCGAGCCGTGAATCTCCCTGTCGTAAAACTCACACGTGCGATCACGGCTCACGATCCAGGCGCGTTGCATTTCGCGCAGCTTCTTCTCGCGTTCCTTGTCCTTCATTTCGGCGAGCAGTTCCCGGAAAGTCTCGTTCAAGATCCGATCCCAGATCTTGGTCTCGATGCGGTGGCAATCGGCCATGCCGTGCGTCGAGTAGCCGCCCTCCTGTTCCATGCAGGGCTCGGCGACAAGCTTGAACAGGCAGTTCGTCTCGATTTCCAGCTTGTCTTCATATTTCGCGAAACAATACCGCACCGCGGTGAGTTCCTGCACGGTCGGTTCGCGCGTTTGCGCCTGCGCCACGCCGAAAATGTATGTCGCAGCGATTGCAAAGGCGATGGGTCGAAGCGTCATTTCGTCTTCTCGAACAATTCCCTTCCGATCAGCATGCGGCGGATTTCCGAAGTCCCCGCCCCGATTTCGTAGAGCTTGGCGTCGCGCAGCAAGCGCCCGGTCGGATAATCGTTGATATAGCCGTTGCCGCCGAGCAACTGCACCGCGTCTAGCGCGACCTGGGTCGCCTTCTCTGCCGCAAACAGGATCGCGCCAGCCGCGTCCTCGCGCGCGGTCTTGCCCTGGTCGCACGCGCGCGCCACCGCATAGACATAGGCCTTGCACGCGTTCATGCCGACATACATGTCGGCGACCTTGCCCTGCACCATCTGGAAATTTCCGATCGGCTCGCCGAACTGCTTGCGCTCGTGCACATAGGGCAGCACCACGTCGAGGCACGCCTGCATGATGCCGAGCGGCCCGGCGGCGAGCACCACGCGCTCATAATCGAGGCCGCTCATCAAGATTTTCACGCCCTCGCCGGGCCGGCCGAGCACGTTTTCCTCCGGCACCTCGCAATCCTGGAACACCAGCTCACAGGTGTCGGAGCCGCGCATGCCGAGCTTGTCGAGCTTCTGGGCCGTGGAAAATCCCTTCATGCCCTTCTCGATGAGAAAAGCCGTGATGCCGCGCGGGCCGGCAGCCGGATCGGTCTTCGCGTATACGATGAGCGTGTCCGCGCCCGGCCCGTTGGTAATCCACATTTTCGAGCCGTTCAGCACATAGCGATCGCCCCTCTTTTCGGCGCGCGTCTTCATGCCGACCACGTCGGAGCCGGCGCCGGGCTCCGACATGGCGAGCGCGCCCAGATGCTCGCCGGAAATCAGCTTTGGCAGGTACATGCGCTTCTGCTTCTCGTTGCCGTTCCGGCGCAACTGATTGACCGCCAGATTCGAGTGAGCGCCGTAGGAAAGCCCAATCGAAGCGGAAGCGCGGCTCACTTCTTCCATCGCCACGCAATGTTCGAGATAGCCGAGCCCCGCGCCGCCGTATTCTTCTTCCACGGTGATGCCGAGCAGCCCGAGCTCGCCGAGCCTCGGCCACAGGTCGCGCGGAAAGACATTGGTCTTATCGATCTCGTCGGCGCGCGGCGCGATGTGGTCGGCGGAAAAACTGCGCACCGTCTCGCGCAGCATGTCGGCGGTCTCGCCGAGATCGAATTGGAAGCCTTCCCAGGCGTTGCGCATTGCGATGTTCCCTAGTCCGCCAGTTCCGATCTTCCCTCGACGCACATCATGGTCGCAAGCATGCGCGCCACTAGGCGCAGCTTGCCGCCCTGCTCCGCCTCCACGTCGCATTCGACCACGTTGAGCGTGCGGCCCGACTTGATCACCGCGCCGCGCGCGATGAACCGCTCGCCCTTCGGCGCCTCGAGCAGGTTGATCTTATACTCGACGCCGAGCACCGACGAATTGGCCGGCATCAGTGTGAGCGCCGCGTAGCCCGCCGCATTGGCCGCAATCGCCGTAACGACTCCGCCATGCAGATAGCCGTGCTGCTGGCACAGGTCGGCGCGGAACGGCATTTCCACCTCGCACCGCCCCGGCGTGAGCGCCGCGATGCGCGCACCGATCGTATCCATGAAGGTCTGACGCGCGAAGCTTGCGCGCACCTTGGCGTCCCAATCGGGATCGCGCGGCTTCGGCTCCGCTTTGGCTTTCGGCGCGCTCACCCGCCGCCCTTGGCGAAGCCTGCAACGGTGCCGACCACGCGGCCGTCAAGACCGGCGAAGCCGTGATGGCCGCCCGCCTGGCACGGATTGCCTTCGTCGCGGCCGCCGGTCATCCACACGACGCGCACCTTGCCGCCGCCCCATTGCTTGAACGGCTCGACTGCGTCGGGCGGCGTGACCCGGCAGCCATCTTGCCGGTGATGCACCACGAGCGTGCGTGGCAGCGAACCGGGGGAGCCGAGAATGCCCTGCACCTGCTGCATGAAACCGGAAGTGAACACCACTGCATCCGGCCGTGCGCCGGCGGCGACCGCCTGCGCAATGCGCAACGTGCCGCGGCTGGTGCCGGCGAGCGTCACGCTGCGCACGATGCCGCGCATGTATTGCACGGCGGCGCCGAGATCGACTCCGATATCGACCGTGAGCACCGCGAGCCCCGCCGCGCGATACATACCGCGCGTGCGGATGAGCTGATTGCCGCGCAGCCGGTTGATCTGGCCGTCGGCACCAATGCCGAGATTACCGTCGCCGCCTGCGACCAAGATGATGCCCGCGCGCGCGCCGACCGGCCTGTCGAGCACGGCCCGCCCACCGCCGATAGTGACGACTTCCTCGGCAGCCTGAGCCGGAACCGCTAGCGCAAGCACAACGGCAAATACGCCCGATACGAGTTTCAACATGAAATGACTCCCTAGTGCCCGCCGTCCGATGCCGGCGGATGGTAGGTCGTAACACGACCGCGGCAAAGGCCGTGCGACAGGCTCGGACAAAGCGAAACGGCGGCCCTGGGGCCGCCGTCGCAGGTAGTAATGGTGCGGTCGAGAGGACTCGAACCTCCAAGGGTTGCCCCGCTAGCACCTCAAGCTAGTGCGTCTACCAATTCCGCCACGACCGCCAAGGATGTGGATATGCGCGGCTATCCCGTCGCGCGCTTCGATGTAACAAATCGATCCTGTATCCTCAAGGGCGGACCGGCACCGCCCGGACCACGGCAGGCCGCAAATACGTGCGGCCCGCCTCGCCCTGATGCTAACCTAGCGCCGCAAGGAGAACATCATGCGCCTTAAATCACGCATCCTGGTTCCGGCCGCCGTGCTCGCAGTCTGCGCTACCGCCGCGCTCGCCGCCGCCCCGAGCATGAGCACGCGCTGGGCGGACATGACCCTGTCCTCCGACGATTGCGTGGCGAAGGCTCGACGAGCGGTCCGCGCCGAGGGCTTCACCAAGAACTTCGAGGTCGTCAGCACCACGGTATTCGGGGAGCGCGGCGATTATACCTGCGCCGTGCGTTGCGCGGCCGACAAGGAGATCGTGTTCTTCGTCGTCGCCGGCCCGGTTGCGAAACGCTCCACCGACTACAACTCGGCAATTGCCGAACATTTCAACTGAGAAACGCCGTTCAACGAATGGCCGAACCAGCCGCCCGTCCCGCCTCCCTGCTCGTTCCCCGCCGCGTGGCGATCGACTGGCACACGAGCACGCGGCCGGTGGCCTATGCCGATGCGCTCGCCGCCATGGAGACCCGCATCGCCGAGATCGCCTCGGGCGACAAGCCGGAGCTAGTGTGGCTGCTGGAGCATCCACCGCTTTATACGGCGGGCACCAGCGCGGAGCCGAGTGAGCTGATCGAGGCGCGCTTTCCAGTGTTCGAGACCGGCCGCGGAGGCCGTTTCACCTATCACGGCCCCGGCCAGCGCGTTGCTTATGTGATGCTGGATTTGAAGCCTCGCGGCGCGGATATCCGCCGCTTCGTGTTCGCACTGGAAGAATGGCTGATCAAGACGCTCGCGCGCTTCGGCGTCGAGGGCGAGCGTCGCGCGGACCGGATCGGCGTCTGGGTCAAGCGGCCCGATAAGGGCGAGGGCCGCGAGGACAAGATCGCCGCCGTCGGCGTGCGCGTGCGTCGCTGGATTACGTATCACGGCGTCTCGCTCAATGTCGCGCCCGATCTTTCGCACTATTCGGGCATCA
>DATBTC010000080.1:0-2574 GCA_036559465.1 Xanthobacteraceae bacterium | reverse complement strand
AGCGACATCGCCTGTATGGCGACGAAAAACTGACCGGCAACGTCCGGATGGAGAGGCGCCGCCAACACGTGCGTGAAGTTCGGAGTTCAACGATGGCGACGAAGCAGAATATCCTTGGCCTGGTTGACGCGGGCCGCGAGGTAGTTGGAGCCCCCCTGATCGGGGTGGAGCTTCTTCATCAACGTCCGGTGCGCCCGGCGGATTTGGAAGTTCTCGGCTCCCGGTTCAAGCCCCAGGATCTGGTACGCCTCTTCCTCGGTCATCGGGCCATGGCTCGGCGGCTCGGCGCTCCGCGCACCCGGATCTTTCTCGACGTCTTCTCGCCATCCGGCGTCCCGGCGGTCCAGATAAGCTTCGATTAGCGCACGGCTCTCGGCGTCTACCTCGCCGAGCAGGCCGATAAGCGCGGCCCGGTCGAGCGCGTCGAGCGGCACGTCCTGATACTTGCCGGTGAGAATCTTTCCGCGCATGTCGCCGGTATCGTGGTCGAGCTCCATCTCGACCGCCGAAGCACGCACGCGCGACACCTGACCCGGCGTCTTGCGCATGCGCGCGCCGATGCTCGCCGGCCGCGGCAACCACCCGAGCAGTCCGGCGGCGAACATCGCCAGCGGTATTGCGGCGAACAGCCGCCCGGTGACACCGAGATATCCGGCTACCAGCATCAGCATGACGCCGGCGCCCATTTGCAATCGCTGCGCAAGAACTTGCGGGTCCGCGCGCAGGAACGTCCACGCCGCGAACAGGACGAGCGAGAGCGCCGCGATGCCGAGAAATAGCGTCATGGGTCAGCGCATCTGGCCAAGCAACCGCACCGCGCCCTTGCCGCCCGCGCGCTTGGAGAGGTCCGCGAGCGCCACGCGCCCGCCGGCGGCATAAGCGGCGGCGGCACGAAGCAGTTCTTTCAGTTGCGCGGCGGCTCCCGCGTCGAACGGACACCAGGCGCCCTTGGTCAACCGTGCGATCTCGCGGAACGCTTGTTCGGCGATCCCGTCGCGGTTCTCCTGGAACATAAAGGCCGGAACGCCGAGCAAGCCGAGCTCACCCGCGATGGCGCACAGATCATCGACCTTTTCCTCCATCGCGTCGCCCACGAACACGAAGGCGTCGACCCGCTCGCGCTTGCTCTCCTTGCGCACATGCGACAGCACCCGGCCGATCTGGGTATGGCCGCCGCGGCAATCGATCTTCTCCATCAGCGATGCCAAGCGCGCCGGGTCCGAAACCCAGGCGGAAGAGGCGCATTCGGAAATGCCGCGATAGAACACGAGCTGTACGTCGAGCCCGCCGATCGCCGCCGTCTCCTCGAACATCTCCGCTTGCAGCTTGCAGGCCAGGTCCCAGGTCGGCTGGCGGCTCATGGTGGCGTCGAGCGCGAACACGAGCCGGCCGCGCTTGCCGTCCGTGCGGGGCCCAAGCGAACGTGCCTGCTTTAGAAAGGCATCGATCTCGGGACGTGCCGATACGGCCGGCCGGGTATCCTTGCCCGCCGGCGCAGGCGCGCGGCTATCCTTGCGGTCTTCGGCCATAGGGTCTCCGGGCGCGGTCGCCCGCGCTAGTCTAGGTCAAATCGGGAGTCTTGTGGCGTTGCGCAAGCTGACTTCGGCCGCCAGCCTTACTCGGCGATGAATTCGCCGGTATCGAGCGGCTGGCCGGAATTGCGCTGCCATTCGGCCCGCGCCGCCGCGCGCCGCCGGCCACGCTCGTCGATCGGCAGCCGGAGCGCATCGATCAGGACGCGCACTTCCTGCCGCGCCGCCTGATGGGCGAGCGACGGCTTCTGTCCGAGCGTGGTTTCGTTCAAGGTATCGAGCACCGTCAGCCCGCGCGGAAACAGCTCGCGATAGACCACCCGCTCGGAGAATCCGTCGGACAGCCGAAAGCCAAGCCGGCGCCCGAGGCTCTGCAGGCCTTCCTGGAGATTGCGCCCGTTCTTGGTGTCGAACTGGCCGACGCGATTCCTGACCACGATCCAGTCGGCGGCGGCCTCCTCGATGATGCGGCGCTGGCGCCGCGCCTCGGTGACGACGTCGGCGTAGTGGTTCGTGTCGGTGATCTCGTAGCTCTCCGGATCGATATGCGCGAGCACGTCGAAATCGACGAAGCTGTCGTTCAACGGCGTCACCAGCGTGTCGGCCATGGCGTGAGCAAGCCGCATCAGATGGCTGTCGGTTGCCGGCGTGTCGATCACGACGAAGTCGTGGCTGTGCTCGACCGCGGTGATCGCGGCGGCGAACGCCGCAAACTCGGCGGCCTCGTTCTCATCGAGGTTGCGCCCATCAGCGCGATCGACCGCGTGGTGATCGGGTAATTCGAGCGGCACGCCGCACTTCCTGGCCCACAGACGGCGGTTGGCGACATAGCGCGTGAGGCTGCGCTGGCGGCTGTCTACGTCGATGGAGGCGACCTTCTGGCCGGCCTTCAAGAGCGCGACGACGACGTGCATTGACGTTGTGGTCTTGCCCGATCCGCCTTTTTCGTTGGCGATGACGACGACATGGGCCGAGCGCGCTCCACGCGACGCACCGGTTCCCCCGACTGCTGGACTCTCGTAACGCATGCGACCCGAACCCA
>DATBTC010000079.1:0-52925 GCA_036559465.1 Xanthobacteraceae bacterium | reverse complement strand
CGTCTCGGACCAAACCACCGACCGGAATAAGGCCATAGAGAAAAAGAGGAATTTGCCCCGGGCTCAGGCCGCCCTGCGCTCCAGACTCTCGACGATCCGCGCCGCCGTTTCAAGGCCGGCGCCGGGTCCAAGTGCCGCAAGTGTCGGCCGGCCACCGGCGACCAGTGCGCGGCCCGCCGCACGCGCCTCGGCGACGCCCACCGCCTCGATCTTGGCCACGATCTCCTCCAGCGGAATCACGCGCCCAAAGGCCAGGAGCTGGCGCGCGACCTGATCCGCGCGGGCCTGCGGACTCTCGAGCGCGGCAAGCAGCCCGACCTTGAGCTGCGCCCGCGAGCGCGCGATCTCGACTTCACTCGCGTTCTCGGCGGCGTCCGAGATCTCGTCGATGACGACACGCATCAGTTCGCCGGCATCACCGGCATCCGTTCCCGAATAGACGCCGAACACGCCGGTGTCGGAAAACGACGAATGGAAGGCTGAGATCGAGTAGCAAAGCCCGCGCTTCTCCCGCACCTCTTGGAACAGACGCGACGACATCCCGCCGCCGAGCAGATTTGCGAACACCTGCATCGCGTAGATGTCGGGCGAATGATAGGAGCGGCCCTCGAGCCCGAGCACGAGATGCGCCTGCTCGAGGTCGCGCGCACTGAGCTTGACGCCGCCGGAATAGCGCGCCCGCTCGGCGACCGGTGCCTGTCCGGCCGCGACCTTGGCGAGCCGCCGGCCGACTTCGCTCACCACCTGCTCGTGATCGACGGCCCCCGCCGCGCCCACCACCATGCGTCCGGTCCGGTAATGCTTTGCCATGTAGTCGCGCAAACGCCCCGGCGTCTGCGCCCGCACGCTCTCGATCGTGCCGAGAATCGGCCGGCCGAGCGGCTGGCTTGGGAAGGCGCTCTCCTGGAAGAAATCGAACACCAGATCGTCGGGCTGATCGGCCGCGGCACCGATTTCCTGCACGATCACGCCCTGCTCGCGCTTGAGCTCGTCCTTATCGAAAGCGGGCTCGGTGAGAATGTCGGTGAGGATATCGAGCGCGAGGCCGACGTCTTCGCCGAGCACGCGCGCGAAGTAGCCCGTCATCTCCTGACCGGTCGCCGCATTGAGATCGCCGCCGACGGCTTCGATCTCCTCAGCGATCTGGCGCGCGTTGCGCCGCTTGGTGCCCTTGAACGCCATGTGTTCCAGCAGATGCGAAATGCCGTGCTCGGCCAGCACCTCATGGCGCGAGCCGGCGCCGACCCAGATGCCGAGCGCCGCCGTCTTCAGGTGCGGCATCGGATCGGTGACGATGGTGATCCCATTTTCCAGCTTGGTGAGGCGGACGCTCATGCGATCGCCCCGCTGGTCGCGGCACGGCTTTGTTCTGTGATGAAGTTCACGATCTTCTCCTTGTCCGCCGGCAGCGCAGTCGCGCGCTCCGGCAGCGTCATCAGATTGGAAAGGCTGGCCGGCATTTGCGGCCGGAAGCCGGTGGCGGCTTCAACCGCGTCGGGGAATTTCGCCGGATGTGCGGTGCCGAGCACAACGACCGGCGAGCGGCCTTTATGTCCGCGCTTGCGCGCCACCGCAAGGCCAACCGCGCCGTGCGGGTCGAGGAGATAGCCGCTCGCGCGATACACTTCGCGGATCGTGGCGCGCGTCTCGTCCTCATCGGCGCTACCGGCCTCGAAATCGGCGCGGATCGCATCGAGCGTAGCTTTGCCGATGGGAAAACTCTTCTCGTCAACGAGCGCCTGCATCAGCGCCCGCACCGAAGCAGCCTCGCGGCCATAAGCTTCGAACAAAAGCCGCTCGAAATTCGAGGACACCTGGATATCCATGGCCGGAGATTGCGTCGCGACCACGCCACGCGGCTCATAGCGTCCGGTCGCTAGCGTACGGGCGAGGATGTCGTTGACGTTGGTCGCGATCACCAGCCGCTCGGCCGCAAGCCCCATGCGCTTGGCGGCGTAACCCGCGAAAATATCGCCGAAATTTCCGGTCGGGACCACGAACGTGACGGTCTTGGCGGGGCCGCCGAGCACCGCGGCGGCGGTGAAATAATAGACCGCCTGGGCCGCAATCCGCGCCCAGTTGATCGAGTTCACAGCCGAGAGCTTCACCCGCTCGCGAAAAACCTGGTCGTTGAACAAGGCTTTCACGATCGCCTGGCAATCGTCGAAGGTCCCGTCGATCGCAAGCGCATGTACGTTCGCGTCAACCGCCGTAGTCATCATCCGCCGCTGCACGTCGGAGACGCGGCCCTTCGGAAACAGCACCACCACATCGACGCGCTTGCGGCCGCGGAACGCCTCGACAGCGGCGCCGCCGGTATCGCCGGAAGTGGCGACGACGATGGTTGCGCGCGCGCCGCGTTGCACGAGCACGTGATCCATCATCCGCGCTACCAGTTGCATGGCGATGTCCTTGAACGCCAGCGTCGGCCCATGAAACAGCTCGAGGATGAATTCGTCGGCCCCGAGGTCGTGCAATGGCGCGACTTCGGGGCGGTCGAATACCGCATAGGCCTCGCGGATCATGCGGTTGAGGTCCGCATCGGCGATCGTACCGCCGACGAACGAACGGATCACTTCGAAGGCGACGTCCGCGTAAGGCCGACCCGCAAACGACGCAATCGTCTCGCGCGGCAGCACCGGCCACGCTTCCGGCACATAGAGTCCGCCGTCGCGCGCGAGTCCGATCATCAGCGCGTCGGTGAAAGAGACGGGCGGCGCTTCGCCGCGGGTCGAGATGTAGCGCATGGATTCCTCGGAACGCGGCCACCCTAGAAGATCAGTGCTCGCCTCGCAAACGCTGCCACGCGAATACGGTGAACACACCGAGAAGCGCCAGCGCCAATCCGAACCAGGTGAGCGCATAGCCCAGATGAGTGTTTGCGAAAACGAGCCGCGTCTCACCGCCCTGCGGCAGTAATCCCGGAATGGGTGCGGCGTCCGCATCGATCATGAACGACGCAACGCGCGCGAGACCGAAGTGCCTGGCAATCTCGGCCGGATCGCGCTGGTACCAGACGCCGCGCGCTGGCTCGTTCGCCGGCGTGAACCAGTTCGTCACCTCCGGCATGCGCAAGAGTCCGGTCACCATGACCGGCCCTTCGCTTTGCCCTTCGCGCCGGCTCGCGGGGTCCTTGCGCTCCAACGGAACGAAACCCCGGTTGATAATGACGATCGCTCCATTCGCAAGCTCCAGCGGCGTCAGCACCCAATAGCCTTGGCCGGAGAAGCGTCCCTTCGGCTCGGGAAGCACGGTGTAAACGAGCGCCTCGCGAGCGTGCTGGAAACGGCCGCTCGCGCTGACCCGACGATATTCGTCGCGGCTGGCGCTCACGTTCGGCCAGTTCGCCTCCGCCGGGATCGGCACCGCGGGCGCTTTCGTCCGTGCCTCGACGCGCGCGATCAGGTCTTCCTTCCAGACCCGACGCTCGAGTTGCCAGAAGCCGAGCCCGACGAGTACGGCAAGCCCCACCGCCGCGAGCGCGCTAAGCAACAGCAGCCCGCGCAACTCCGCGCGCGCGGCGCTCACTCTCCGCTCCGGTCGAGCCGGCCTTCCTCGGCTTTGTGGTGATACTGAAGCGCGACCATCAGCCCCTTGGCCGGCCGCAGCAGCCCGAGCGTCGCGATCAGGATCAGCGGCAGCCAAAGGGCCGCATGCAGCCAATAGGGCGGCCGCCAGACAATCTCGACGAACATCGCCGCGAAAACCACGAGGAAACCCGCAATCAGGATGACGAACACCGCCGGCCCGTCGCCGGAATCGGCGAATGAAAAATCGAGCGAGCAAGATTCGCAGCGCGGAGCAAGCTCAAGAAACCCATTGAATAGCCGCCCCTTGCCGCAGCGCGGGCAACGGCAGCGCAATCCGGCGCTATAGGGCGAAACCGGCGGGAGGCTGTTCATCGCCGCCTCCCGCGCGCTTCAGTGCGCAGCGGCGTAATGCCCCGCGCCCCACACATAGATGAAGGTGAACAGGAACAGCCACACCACGTCGACGAAGTGCCAATACCAAGCCGCCGCCTCGAAACCGAAATGGTGGTCCGGCGTGAAATGTCCGGCATAGGAGCGGATCAGGCACACGATCAGGAAAATCGTGCCGATGATCACATGCGCGCCGTGGAAGCCGGTCGCCATGAAGAAGGTCGAGCCGTAGATGTGCCCGGCAAAGGTGAAGGTGGCGTGGGTATATTCGTAAGCCTGCACACAGGTGAACAGGATACCGAGGATCACCGTGATCCAAAGCCCCTGGATCAATCCCTTGCGGTCGTTCTCCAAGAGCGCGTGATGCGCCCAGGTCACCGTGGTGCCCGAAGTCAGCAGGATCAGCGTGTTCAGCAACGGCAAGTGCCAGGGATCGAACGTGCTCTTGAAACGCGCGTCCGCCGTCGGCACCGGCGGCCAATGGCCGCCCAGCAGGTCGTAGCGCTCGAACTGATCCTTGGCCCCGGCCAGCAGCGCGGCGTCGAAATAGGCCCAGAACCAGGCGACGAAGAACATGACCTCCGAAGCGATGAACAGGATCATGCCGTAGCGCAAATGCAGCTGCACGACCCGGGTGTGATAGCCGGTCTGCGCCTCGATGATGACATCCCGCCACCAGGCGATCATCACGTAGATCAGGCCGATCACCCCGGCGATGGCGATCAGCGACGTGCCGCCGCGCATCCAGTACACGCCGCCCATGGTGATCAGCAGCGCCGAGAATCCGCCGACGAACGGCCACGGGCTCGGATTGACCAGATGATAATCGTGCTGCTTGGCGTGTGCGTCGGCCATTCCCGTCTCCGTGGTCTTCGTTCAGTCTATCAGCATGGGCTTCACCGCGCGGCAAGCCCTTACTTCAGCGCATTTGTTGACCGGCGATATTCGCAACCGGCTCCGGCCGCCGCTTGGCCGGGAAGAACGTGTAGGACAGCGTGATTTCGCGGATTCCGTCGAGCTCACGGTCCTTGTCGATGGCTGGATCGAGGAAGAAGGCAACCGGCATCTCGATCCGTTCGCCGGCCTTGAGCCGCTGCTCGGTGAAGCAGAAACACTCAAGCTTGTTGAAATAGGCGGCCGCGACCGGCGGCGAGACATTGTAGGTCGCAGTACCGATGCTCTCCTGTGCGGCGCTGTTCTGCGCGAGATAATGCACAAGCAGGGTTTCGCCGACCTTGATCTCGATCTCGTGCTGCCCGGGCGTGAAGGTCCAGGCTAGACCGGGCGCCACGTTCGCGTCGAAGCGGACGATGATCTTGCGCTCGATCGATTCTTTCGGGGCAGTCCGCGCGATCAAAGGCGTGCCGTCGAAGCCCGTGGTGCGGCAGAACCAGTCATAGAGCGGCACTGCGGCGAACGATACCGCCAGCATCACGCCGACAAACGCACCGCAGGCAAACGCGACGCGCAAATGCCGCTTCCGCAATTCGGCAAGTTCGTGCGCTTGATCGGGCGATATTGCCATCACAGCGGCCTATTCATCACTTGCGGCCCGAGCTTCACGATCGTCACCGCGTAGAACAGGATTACGACCACGCCGAGCACGATCGCCAGCGCCAGCGAGCGCCGCCGCCGGACCCGGCGCTGCTCTTCGGTCAGCACGATTCCGTTCTTGTCGTGCTTCATCGCGCGATCGCCTCGACCAAAAGAGCCGCAAACAGAAGAAAGAGGTAGAGCAGCGAGAAGCCGAATAGTCGCTTCGCCGCGGCCTCACCTACTACTCCGCGGCGCCGGAATACTTGCCACGCGAGCAGCAGGAACAGGCCACCAAGCACCGCCGCGAACGCGCCATAGGCGATGCCGGCATAGCCGAACAGCGCCGGCGATATCCCCAAGGGCGCGAGAATTGCCGCATAGATCAGGATCTGTTTCCGCGTCTCGTCGGCGCCGGCCACCACCGGCAGCATCGGCACGCCGGCGCGCGCATATTCGGGCGCGCGCAGCAGCGCCAGCGCCCAGAAATGCGGCGGCGTCCAAAAGAAAATAATGAGGAACAAGAGAACGCCCTCGAGCCCGATCGTGCCCGTCGCCGCCGCCCAGCCGATCATGGGCGGCAAGGCGCCTGCCGCACCGCCGATCACGATGTTCTGCGCCGTCAGCCGCTTCAGCCACATCGTGTAGATCACGGCATAGAAGAAGATCGTAAAAGCAAGCAGCCCCGCGGCCACCAGCCCGACCGCGAGCCCAAGCATCAGGACCGAGGCCGACGCCAGCACCAGTCCGAAGGCAAGCGCCTCGCCGGGCTCGACGCGCCCCGCCGGAATCGGCCGAGCACGTGTGCGCGTCATCTTGGCGTCGATATCGGCGTCCCACCACATGTTGAGCGCACCAGCTGCCCCCGCGCCGATCGCGATGCATAAGAGCGCGGTGAAGGCGAGCACCGGATGCAGCGCCTCCGGCGCCCGTACCATCCCTACCAATGCCGTGAACACCACAAGCGACATCACCCGCGGCTTCAGCAGTGCGAAATAGTCGGCGACGTCGGCATGACTCGAGAACGCTTCGGAGCGCCCGAGCGTATCGGTGCGGTCGGAAGGGATCGAGTTGGTGACCAGCGACATGGCTATGCCCGGCTCAAGCTCGCGCAGCGCCGCGCGAGCGCTCAACGAATCCGCGGCAACACCTCGAAGGTGTGGAACGGCGGCGGCGACGGCAGTGTCCATTCGAGCGTGGTCGCGCCGACACCCCATGGATTGTCGCCCGCCTTCCGCTTCTGCGCGAAGGCGTGAAAGATGCAAACGAAGAACACGACGAGGCCAGCCGCCGAGATATAGGACCCGATCGAGGAGATGTAGTTCCAACCGGCAAACGCGTCCGGGTAATCGGCGATGCGGCGCGGCATGCCGGCAAGCCCGAGGAAGTGCTGCGGGAAGAACACCACGTTGACGCCGATGAAGGTCAGCCAGAAGTGCAGCTTGCCGAGAAACTCCGAATAAATGTAGCCGGTCATTTTCGGGAACCAGTAGTACCAGCCGCAGAAAATGCCGAAGGTGGCGCCGAGCGACATCGTGTAGTGGAAGTGCGCGACCACGTAATAGGTGTCGTGGAACGCGCGGTCGACGCCGGCGTTGGACAGGATCACGCCGGTGACGCCGCCGACCGTGAACAGGAAGATGAAGCCGACCGCCCACAGCATCGGCGTCGTGAAGCGGATCGAACCGCCCCACATGGTGGCGATCCAGGAGAAGATCTTGATCCCGGTCGGCACCGCGATGACCATGGTCGCCGCCACGAAATAGGCCTGCGCGCCGGCGCTCATGCCGACGGTGTACATGTGGTGCGCCCACACCACGAAACCGATCACACCGATGGCGACCATGGCGTAAGCCATCCCGAGGTAACCGAAGATCGGCTTCTTCGAGAACGTCGAAATCACCTGGCTGACGATGCCGAACGCGGGCAGCACAAGGATGTAGACCTCCGGGTGTCCGAAGAACCAGAACAGATGCTGGAACAGCACCGGATCGCCGCCGCCCTGCGGATCGAAGAAGGTGGTGCCGAAGTTGCGGTCGGTGAGCAGCATCGTGATCGCGCCTGCCAGCACCGGCAACGCCAGCAGAAGCAGGAACGCGGTCACCAGCACTGACCAGACGAAGAGCGGCATCTTATGCATGGTCATGCCGGGCGCGCGCATATTGAAAATCGTCGTGATGAAGTTGATGGCGCCGAGGATCGACGACGCGCCCGCCAGATGCAGCGCGAAGATCGCCAAATCCATCGACGGCCCCGGATGCCCGGCCTTGCCCGAGAGCGGCGGGTAGGCGGTCCAACCGCCGCCGAAGCCCAAGCCTCCGGGCGGCCCTTCAACGAACAGCGAGGAGACCAGCAGGATCAGCGCCGCCGCCAGAAACCAGTAAGAGATGTTGTTCATGCGCGGGAACGCCATGTCGGGCGCCCCGATCATCAGCGGCACGAACCAGTTGCCGAAGCCGCCGATCAGAGCCGGCATGATCATGAAGAACACCATGATCAGACCGTGCGCCGTGACGAAAGCGTTGAAGGTGTGCGGGTTGGTGAAGTACTGCATGCCCGGCTCTTGCAGCTCGAGCCGCATGCCGACCGACAACAGCCCGCCGATCACGCCCGAAAGGATCGCGGTCACGAGATAGAGCGTGCCGATGTCCTTGTGGTTGGTCGAATAGAGCCAGCGCCGCCAGCCGGTCGGGCTGTGGTCGTGTCCAGCGTGATGCGTCGCTCCATAAGCCATTAGCTTGCCTCGTTCTCGATTCCGGTCGTGCGCACTGCGCTCAACGCACCGCTTCGGCCACGACGACGGTCGCCGGATCAGGCGCCGCCGCGAATTTCTTCTTTGCTTCCTCGACCCAGGCCGCGAATTCGCGCTCGCTCACCACGCGGATCGCGATCGGCATGAAGGCATGATTGCGGCCGCACAATTCGGAACACTGGCCGTAGAAAATTCCCTCGCGCGTCGCCTTGAACCAGGTTTCGTTCAGGCGGCCGGGGATCGCGTCGAGCTTCAGACCGAATGACGGCATCGCAAAGGCATGGATGATGCCTTCGGCCGTGACCTGCACGCGCACGACCTTATTGACCGGCACGACCATATCGTTATCGACGGCCAAGAGGCGCGGCTGGCCCGGCTTGCGCTCGTTGTCCTGCAGCATGTTGCTGTCGAAGCTGAAGCCGCCCTGGTCGGGATAGGTGTAGGTCCAGGTCCACTGCGCAGTGCCTGTGGCCTTCACCGTCAGGTCCGACTTCGGAATCTCAAGCTGCTCGAACAGCATGCGCAGCGACGGCACGAAAACCACGATCAGGATAATCGCCGGGATCACGGTCCAGACGATCTCGAGCGCGGTGTGGTGGGTGGTCTTCGAGGGGACCGGATTGGCGCGCTCGTTGAAGCGCAAGATGCAAATCCCGAGCAGCACCATCACGAACAGCGTGATCACCGCCGATAGGATGGTGAGGAAAGCGTGAAACGAGTAGATCGCTTCCATCACCGGAGTAACCGGGGTCTGAAAGTCGATTTGCCAGGGCGTAGGCAGGCCGGTCCCGGCCAAAGCCGGAGCGGAACAGGCGAGAAAGCACACGAGCGCGCCCGAGACGGCCCAGGCCCGCGGGTTCCGTGCGTGCAACTCCCTAAGCCCAGCGATCATCGTGTCCCCTTCTCGCTCAGTTCCTCAAATGGCCGCGCCTGGCCTGCTGCAGGCATCCCAAGGCCCCGGCGGGCGCCGGGAAAGTCGCCAAAACCGCAGATGAAGGCTCATGAACCATACTTCCCCAAGCCTCGCAACGCCAACAGGCATGCCATTGATGCGGCAATTGGTCGGATAACGGGTAATATCGGCGGACGGCCGCCCGATTGCCGCCCGACCCGTGCTTGACATGAGGCGACGGCATTGTAGGCGGATCGGTTGAAGGGGTTTTGATGAGCGCCATGTGTGATTCGCGGGCGCCCGGGGTGAATTGATGGGGTGTCATTCGTTGCGTCCGGCAATCCTATTTGCAGTGGCCCTATTCGCGGCTTCGCCTGCCGCCGCGCAGGGCGTTGTGCGCTCAGTGCATGGCGACTGGCAGATTCGCTGCGACACCCCCGCCGGCGCCCAGGCCGAGCAGTGCGCCCTGATCCAGAGCGTGACCGCCGAGGACCGGCCCAATGTCGGCCTCACAGTGATTGTGCTCAAGACCGCCGATCAAAAGTCGCGCCTCATGCGCGTACTGGCGCCCTTGGGCGTACTGCTGCCTTCGGGTCTCGGACTCAAGATCGACCAGGCCGATGTCGGCCGCGCGGGCTTCGTGCGCTGCCTGCCCAATGGCTGCGTCGCCGAAGTGATCATGGATGAGAAACTTGTCGGCCAGCTCAAGACCGGCCAAATCGCGACCTTCATCATCTTCCAAACGCCAGAAGAAGGCATCGGGATTCCGGTGAGCCTTTCGGGTTTCACCCAGGGCTTCGACAAGCTGCCCTAGTCCGGCTTCGCACCGCGCGTCGATGCGAAATTGATCGCCAGCGCCACCAGCCCGCAACCCGCCACGATCCAAGCCATCGGCAACGCGCTGCCGTCGTGCAGTACGCCAAGCAGCGCCACGATCGGCGCGCCGACCGAGAACTGCATTGCGCCGGAAAGCGCCGATACGCTCCCGGCGGCGCGTGGATGGGGCTCGAGCGCGAGCGCCATGGAGTTCGGCGGCACCACCCCCATCATCGCGACCGCAAAGAATAGCGGTGCCGCGATCGCGACGAGTCCGGCTTGGGTCAGGGCCGCTACGAGCAGCGCGAGCCCAGCCGCGAAATAGACGACCAAGGAGACGCGCAACAACAGCGCCGGTCCGAAGCGGTGCACCAGATGTGCATTGAGCTGCGACACCAGCACGATGCCGATCGCATTGAAGCCGAACAGCAGACCGAAATGCTGGGGCGCGATACCGAACAGCTCGATGAACACGAACGGCGAGCCGGCGATATAGGCGAACATTCCGGCGAACGCGAAGTTCGAGGGCAACGTGAAGCCGAGAAAATGCCGGTCGCGCAGGAGCTTTCCGTAGTCCTTAAGCACGGCGCCGAGGCCGCCACTCGCGCGCCGGGCGGACGGCAAGGTCTCGGGTAGCTGCAGCCAGACCGCGAGAAAGCACGCGACGCCGAATGATCCGAGCGCCCAGAAAATCGACCGCCAACCGAGGAAGGCCAGAATCTGACCGCCGAGAAAGGGCGCGAGTACCGGCGCCATTCCGAGCACGAGCAGCAGCCGCGAGTAGAAATGCGCGGCGTCCGCGCCCTTGTAGACGTCGCGCACCGCCGCGCGCCCGAGCACCATGCCGACGCTGCCACCGAGCGCTTGGACGAAACGGAAAATCCAGAGGCTCTCGATCGAAGTCGCCAGCGCGCAGGCGATTGAGGCTGCAACGAACAACGCGAGACCGAACAGCATCGAAGGCTTGCGTCCGTATCGGTCCGAGATCGGACCCCAGATCGCCTGCCCGAGCCCAAGACCGACGAAGTAAGTGGCGAGTGTTCCTTGCACCGCAGCCGCGTCGGTCGAGAACGCGCGCGCCAGCGCCGGGAACGCCGGCAGATACATGTCGGTCGCCAGTGGACCGAACGCCGAAAGCGCACCGAGGATCAGAATCAAGCGAAGGCGGGGAATCGGCTGGGGCATCGCGACCTGGAGGAGAAGGCCGCGGTGCGCGGCATTCGCCACTATAGCCGAGCTGCCCGCTCGCAACGCCACCCGAAATGACCGCACAAAGAAAAGGCGCCCGCCGTGGGTGTATCGGCGGGCGCCAGGATCGGCAGCTGGGGGAGTGGGGGAGAGCTGCCGAAAATGTGGAAGCGAGATCAGTACGAGATCACGTTGACTTGGGCCGTCCGCGGGAGACGGGCACGAGTGCTTCGTCCGCCCCGCGACTCGTCGACGCGTCCGGCAAGCAACGATGTCGGATCGCGATAGAGCGGTTCGGCCGCCGCGCTGCGCAGGTCGTGGCGGCTCAGCCCGATGTCGCGCAGCATGCGGTCGTCGAAGGAAGCGAGTTCGCGGAGCACACACCGGCCCGCGATCGCCCGTCCAATCGCGCCTACGCGACGCCCGACCCACCCGAGCATGGCGCCGGTTGACGGCAGCCAGGGTTGGGAAACGGCCTTGGGACTCTCGGCGATGCAGCTCATGGCAGACTCCTTCGTATTGCAGGCAAAGACGGCTCATCCCGCGCGAGGGGATGCCCCGCACGACCCGAAATCACCTCGGTTTGAGTTCGTGACAGCGCCTTTATGCGCCCTGGCGATTGATAAGTGAAACGAATGTTTTTAATCTAACCGATCAGCATCTCGAATGATTTGATTCCAGACTCAGGGCTCTCCCATGACCGCGCTTCTCGACATCGACCAGCTTCGCACCTTCATCGCCATCGCTGAGACCGGCAGCTTCACGCGCGCCGCCGACGTCGTGCACAAGACCCAGTCCGCAGTCTCCATGCAGATGAAGCGGCTCGAGGAACGGCTCGGCAAGCCGATCTTCGAGCGCGACGGCCGCGCCTCCAAACTCACCGACGACGGCGAACGCCTGCTCGACTACGCGCGCCGCATCGTGAAGCTGAACGTGGAGGCGTTCACTTCGATCGCCGGAGCCGGCCTTACCGGTAGCGCCCGTTTGGGCGTGCCCGACGACTACGCCGACCGGTATCTGCCCGAGATCATGGCGCGCTTTGCGCGCTCGCATCCCGGCGTCGAGCTCACCATCGTCTGCGAGCCGACCGTGAGCCTGCTCGATCGCATCGACAACGGCGACATCGATCTTGCCATCATCACCCATTCATCGAGCAACCGGCATTGTGACATCATCAGGCGCGAGCGCCTGCTCTGGGTCACATCGACCCGCAGCGCGATTCACCTCGAAGAGGTCGTGCCGCTTGCGCTCGGCCGTCAGACCTGCGCCTGGCGCCGGATTGCAATCGAGAAGCTGCAGGGTGCCGGCCGCCTGCACCGTATCCTCTACACAAGCTGGAACGCCGGCGCGATCGGCGCCGCCGTGCTCGCCGGCCTCGCGGTGTCCGTGTTCCCTGAATCTGCGCTGCGCCCCGGCATGCGCGTGATCGGCGAGCAGGACGGATTTCCGGCGTTGCCCGCGATCGACATCGGCCTCTTGCGCAATGCCCACGAGCCCTCCGCGCTCGCCGATGCGCTTGCGGCACATATCGTGCAGGGCCTCGACAACCTGTCCGAAGCCGCCGCGGCGGAGTGAGAGAGAAAAACGATGGAACACCCTGGCGCCGATATCGGCACGCTATTTCCGATTCTCGTTCTCCTGGCCGCGGCGGTGATCACCGCTCCCCTTGCCCGCCGCCTCGGCCTCTCGGCCATCGTCGGGTATCTCGCTGCCGGCGTCGCGATCGGCCCGTGGGGGCTTTCGATCTTCCGCGATCCCGGCACCATTATCGGTGTCGCCGAGCTCGGCGTGGTGATGCTGCTGTTCCTCATCGGCCTCGAGCTGAAAATCTCGCGGCTCTTCGCCCTGCGGCGCGATATTTTCGGCTTTGGCGCGGGACAGCTTTTTCTCACCGCGCTTGCGCTGGGCGCGCTAGCGATCCCGGCCTTCGGGCTCGATTGGCGCGGTGCGGCCGTGGCCGGCCTTGCGCTCGCAATGTCGTCCACTGCGATCGCGCTGCAAATCCTCGAAGAGCGCGGACAATTGCAGGATACTTACGGCCAGCGCGCCTTCGCAGTGCTCTTGTTCCAGGACATGGCGGTGGTGCCGCTATTGGCGCTCTTGCCCCTACTCGCGCCGTTCCAGGCCAATGATGGCCGCAGTCTTGCGGAGGCCGCGACCGCGACGCTGATCGGCGCCGGCGCCATCGCCGCGATCGTGCTGGCGGGCCGCTATCTGTTGAATCCGTTCCTGCGCGCGCTTGCAGCTACCGGCACACGTGAAGCGATGACCGCGGGCGCGCTACTCGTCGTGCTCGGCGCCGCGCTGGCCATGAAGGCGGCGGGGCTTTCCATGGCACTCGGCGCATTCCTGGCCGGCGTGATGCTCGCCGAATCGACCTACCGCCATGAGCTGGAAGCCGACATCGAGCCGTTCCGCGGACTGCTGCTGGCGGTCTTCTTCATGGGCGTAGGCATGTCGATCGATCTTGCGGTGGTGCGCGAGAACCTTCTGCTTCTGCTGGCCGCCGCCGTCGTGATGATGTCGGTCAAGGCCGCGATCGTGGGCGCCCTGTTCCGCCCGACCTGCGAGGAGCGCGCCGACGCCCTGCGCGCCGGTGCGGTGCTGATGCCGGCAGGCGAGTTCGCCTTCGTGCTGTTCCCGCTTGGGCTCTCGCTCGGCCTGCTCAATGCCTCGCAAGCCAGCCTGCTCGCGGCGCTCGCCGCGCTGACCATGCTGTTCGGCCCGCCGCTCGCGGCGCTCAGCGAGCGGCTGATCAAGCGGGTCTTTCGCGAAGCCGAGCCCGCACCCGACGACTTCTCCGACGCCCGCGGCTCGGTACTGATCATCGGCTTCGGCCGCTTCGGTCAGGTGGTCTCGCAATTCTTCCTGGCCCAGGGCGTCGATGTGACTATCATCGACGGCGACGTCGAGATGATCCAGAGCGCGAGCCGTTTCGGCTTCAAGATCTATTACGGCGACGGCACCCGCCTCGATGTGCTGCGCGCCGCCGGCGCCGGCCGCACGCGCCTGATCGCCATCTGCGTCGAAAAGCCCGAGGTCGCCAACAAGATCGTCGACCTGGTCAAGAGCCAGTTCTCCTACGCAAAGCTGTTCGTGCGCTCCTACGATCGCCGACATACCCTCGAGCTGATCGGCAAGGGCGTCGATTACGAGATTCGCGAGACGATTGAATCAGCTGTGAGCTTCGGCAGCGCCGCGCTCGCGGCAATCGGCGTGGACGCGGCGACGGTGGACAGCGTGATCGAGGACGTGCGCACGCGCGACAAGGACCGCCTCGCGCTGCAGGTCGCCGGCGGCCCTACCGCCGGTCTCGACGTGCTGCACCGCCCCAAGGTGCAGCCCGAGCCGCTCACCGGTCCGCGCCGCGCCGCGCGCCCGCTCAACCCTGATGCCGAAGAAGTCATCACACGCGAGAGCGAATACTCGGGGTAATCACGTACGCTGCGGCGCCGTAAGCACGATTGCATTGCCCGCGAGTACGAAAGCGACCCCGAGAGCGGCCGCGAGCGTCCAGTGATACTGCTCGAACAAGGTCGATAGCACGAGCGCCACGACCGGCATCAGCACGGTGGCGTAGCTCGCCCGCCCCGGCCCGATCCGACCGATGAGCGTCACGTAAGCGAAGAATCCGATCACCGTGCCGGCGAGCGCAAGCCATGCAATCGAAAGCAGGTAGCGCGCAGTCCACTCCACGATGAAGGGCTCACCGCGCATGAGCGCGACCAAAGCCATCAGCACCATTCCGTAGAACATGCCCCACGAATTGGCCGGCACGACCGGCATGCCGCCCTGCTGGTAGGCGGACGAGAACATGTTGCCGATGCAGAAGGAGACGGTGGCCACGAGCGCCAACGCCAGGCCCAGCGCCGTCTGCTGGCTTGCATGCGTCGTGGCGATTTCCGGCCCGAACAGGAGAGAGATCCCGGCCACCCCGAGCCCGGCGCCGAGCAGAACCCGCAGATCGAACGCCCCGCGTCCGAGCAGGGCCGCCAACAGCGGATTGATCACCGACGCTAGCGAGAAAATTACCGCCAGCAGACCAGAGGTCAGATAGAAGCCGGCATAATAGGCCCCGAGGAAATTCAGCGAGAACAAGGTCACGCCGAGAACCATGAAGCGCAGATGATCCGCGAGACCAAACCGCAGGCGCTCGCCCGCGAGTCCGGCCCAGACGAACATGACCGCGCTCGCGATCGCGAAGCGCCACACCCCCGAAACCTCCGGCGCCACCACGCCGAGCTGCAGCCTGAGCGGCAGCCAGCTCGCGCCCCACAGGATCACTACCGTCGCGAACAACGCCAGATCGGTGGCGCTGACGGTCGCGCGCCATGGATGATGATGCTGCAAGGAATTCCTCAATAGGCGAGTGCAGTGAACACCGGCTCTACCGAGCCCTTCCATTCGCCGTTGAAGTGCTTGAGCAGCACCTCGGCCGGCGTCTCGCCGCGCTCCACCGATTCTTCGACCGGCGCCAGAAAGTGGCTCTCGTCGCGACCGCTGCGATCGAGCCGCGCACGCCGCTTCAGGCCCTCGCGTGAAAGCGCCACCACCTCGCGCGCGAGATCGCGCACATTGTCCTTGTCGATCTTCGCCCGCAGACCGAGTTTCGGCACCTGGTCGCGCAGGAATTGCCGCTCGTCGGCGCTCCAGCCCTTGACCATGTCCCAGGCCGCATCGAGCGCGACCTGGTCATACATCAGCCCGACCCAGAGCGCCGGCAGCGCACAGATTCGGGCCCAGGGCCCGCCATCGGCTCCACGCATTTCCAAATAGCGCTTCAGCCGCACCTCGGGAAAGATCGTCGTCAGGTGGTTCGCCCAGTCGGAAATCGTCGCCCGCTCACCCGGAAGCGAGGCGAGCTTGCCCGCAAGCAAATCGCGGAACGACTGCCCGGAGACATCGAAATAGCGGTCGCCGCGCTTGACGAAATACATCGGAACGTCGAGCGCGTAGTCGACCCAGCGCTCGAAGCCCATGCCGCTCTCAAAAGCCCAGGGCAGCATGCCCGAGCGATCCGGATCGGTGTCGCGCCAGATTTCGGAGCGGAACGACAAGAAGCCGTTGGGCTTACCCTCGGTGAAAGGCGAGTTGGCGAACAACGCAGTCGCCACCGGCTGCAACGCCAGCCCAACGCGCAGCTTCTTCACCATGTCGGCTTCCGTCGAGAAGTCGAGATTGGCTTGCACGGTGCAGGTGCGGAACATCATGTCGAGGCCGAGATTGCCGACCTTGGGCATGTAGTTCGACATGATGCGATAACGCCCCTTGGGCATCACTGGCGTTTCGGCGCGCGTCCATTTCGGACTCATGCCGATGCCGAGAAAGCCGATGCCGAGCGGCGTCGCCACCTCGCGCAATTGCACCAGGTGCGCGATCAATTCCGTCGAGGTCTGATGCACGGTCTCGACCGGCGCGCCCGAAAGTTCGAACTGCCCGCCGGGCTCGAGCGAGATCGCGCCGCCCCCGGTCACGTCAAGCAAACCGATGATCGCCTCGCCCTCCATGATCGGCTCCCAGCCGAGAAGATCGCGCATGCCCTCCAGCACCGCGCGAATACCGCGCGAGCCGGCATAGGGCACCGGCTCGTGACGGGTGAGCGTGAATGGCAGCTTCTCGTGCTCGGTGCCGACGCGGAAACGCTCCGGCGGCTTGCAGCCCTCTTCGAGCCACAGCACGAGTTGGTCGCGCGATTCGATCGGCGTCAGGTCGACTTGGTCGCGGGCCATTCGGGAGGGTGCTCCGGAGGGGGCGGGACGATACCCTCCGACCGCCGCATAGCCAACCGGTCCGGCCGCGCTGCACCTATTGGAGAGTCGCCTCCGCGAGCCACGTCTTGACCGCCTTGAACGCCTCGCTTCGGCTGCCGGTGCGTTGCCGGGCTTCCCGATGCACGGCGATCTGGATGTCTGCGCTGGTCCCTTGCCGCAGGATCGAGCGAATATGCTCGACTTCCCGCTCGCAGCCGAGCTCGCGCGCATCTTCCGCAAGCGTCACAATGAGACTCTCAGCGCTTTCCGCCACCGTCACCGCGCGGGCGGCTCGGCGATCGACGAAGCTGCCGTGAATACCGTAGCGCTGTGCGCGCCACTTGTTTTCAAGCGCGATAGCATGATCGACCACGTCGAGATCGGCGCTGACCTCGGGCTTGCGCACGAGATGGCGGATCAGCGAACGATAGAGTGCTGCGATCGCAAGTGCGTCTTCGAGTCGCGTGCAAGAATCGGGCGCGCGGAGCTCGAGCGTCGGATGCTTGAGCGACGGCCGGATCGCCCACCAGACATAGCTGGAATCCTCGATTACGCGCCCGGCCACCAGCGCCGCGATATAGCCGTCGAACTCGGCCTTGTTGCGGAACAAGGGCGGCAACCCGGTGCGCGGCAACTCATCATAGGCCGCGAGGCGATAGCCCATGAGGCCGGTGCGGCGCGACTGCCAGAACGGCGAAGACGTAGCGAGCGCAATGAACAGCGGAACGAACGGCATCGCGCGGCGCATGATTTCCACACGTTCATCCGGGTCAGGCACCTCCACGTGCACGTGCATGCCGCAAAGCATGTTGCGCTGGCCGAGCATCTGCAGGTCGTTCATCACCTCGTCGTAGCGCTTGCCCGAGGTTTGTCGCGAGACCGACCAGGCTGCGGTCGGGTGCGTGCCCGAAGCGAAGAACGAAAGCCCGTGCTCACTCGCAGCATCGCCGATCGCGCGCCGCAGCCCGCGCAACTCGTCGCGAGTTTCGGCAATCGACATCGACGGCTTCGTCAGCACCTCGAGCTGCGCTTGCAGGAACTCCCGCGTGACCGCCTGGCCGAGGTTGCGCTTGAGCGCGAGGATAAAGGCAGTCGGCATACGCCGCTGCACCGCCTTAGTCTCGGCGTCGACGATGAAATATTCTTCTTCGATCCCGAATTGGAAATTGTTGCTCATGGCCGCCTCCCCCGATCGTCTGGATCGGTCGACGAGAAAAAATCAAGCTACGGATTCGACTGTGGTGGAAAGCGCGTAAATCTGCGCCGAAAGACGCCCAAAGTGTGGCTTGGGCACGCAGACCTATCAACGCACTGAGCCGATAACAGGTTCCATGCTCTATCGCCAATCGCCGCGAATGGCCTGAACAAGAGCAAGAACCGCCACGGCCGCTGTATCGGCGCGCAAAATACGCGGTCCGAGCGAGAGCTGAACCACTCTGGCGCGGCCGGTCAGTATTTTTCGCTCTGCTTCAGCGAACCCACCCTCGGGCCCGATCAATATCGCAAGCGGGCTCGCTGGCGTCCGCGAAAGGGCATCGAGCGGATCGGCGATCTCTGCCTCTTCGTCGCAGAATACGAGCACGCGCTCCGCCGGCAGGGTGTCAAGCCAACGTGGCAACGGAACCGGTTCCTCGATGCTGGGGAGCGCGAGGATGCCGCATTGTTCCGCCGCCTCGATTGCGTTCGCGCGCATGCGCGCCGTATTCACGCGCGTTACCTGCGTATGCTGCGTGAGAACCGGCTGCACGATCCCCACTCCCATCTCGACTGCCTTCTGCACCAGATAGTCGAGGCGGGCATGCTTGAGCGGTGCGAAGGCGAACAGAAGTTCGGACCCGGCCGGCTGCGGCCGTTTGTGCGCGACGATCGAAAGCGCCGCCTTGCCGCGCGCGCCACCAAGCCGCGCCGTCCATTCACCGTCCCGACCGTTGAAAACGAGCGTTTCCGCCCCGTCCGGCAGCCGCAGCACGTTGCGCAGATAATTCTCCTGCCCACGCGCAAGCGCGAGCTGGCCCCCTGGGGCAAGGTCGCCCTCGAGATAGAGCCGCGGGAGGCGAATATCGTGCTTGGCCATGGACCTAACCTGTGCCGGCGGCGCCCTCATCTTGCCGCATCGTTCGGGCTTTCATGCTGGCTCCCGAATTCGGTATTGTAGCGGACATGTTCCCTCGCGCGCTCCCCTTCGTCGTGCTTGCCATCGTCCTCGCCGCCGCGGTTCGCGCGGGCGCGCAGGCGCCTCAGATCAATTGCGCGGAGGATTTCACTGCGGTGCGCACCTTCGCCGAGACCAGGGGCAAGGCGATCCAGGCCGCCGCAAAGCGTAAAGCACCACCGCAGGAACTCTGCCCGCTGTTTCGTGCGTATGCCGAAGCCGAAGCCAAGATGGTGCAATTCCTCGAGAAGAATCAGGCATGGTGCCAAATTCCGGCGGAAGCCATCAAAGGATCCAAGGCCAACCACGCCAAGACATTGCAGGTGCGCACGCAGGTCTGCCAAGCCGCTGCCAACCCGGCAGCGGCGGCCCCGCCGAGTGCCGGGCTTTCCGGCGTGCTCACCAATATCCCCGGCAGCGCTCCGCCGCCGCCCGCAGGCGGCACCGGCGTATTCGACACGCTCACCGGAAACGCCCTTCAGCGATGAGCCCCAACGGCCGGCCGGTGGCCCCGGTCGCCGACGCGACCGGCAATTGGGTCGATCGCATCGCTCCATCCTGGATGCGGCCCTATCTGCGTCTCGCGCGCGCCGACCGGCCGATCGGCACCTGGCTCCTACTCCTGCCCGGCTGGTGGTCGATAACGCTCGCGGCAATCGCGAACGGCGACCGCATACCCGATCTTCGTTTGCTTGCTTTATTTGCGATAGGCGCCATTGCCATGCGTGGCGCCGGCTGCACGTGGAACGACATTCTCGATCGCAACCTCGACGCCAAGGTCGAACGCACTCGCTCGCGCCCGATCCCTTCGGGACAAGTATCGGTCACCGCCGCATTCGCGTTTCTCGCGATGCTCTCACTGATCGGCTTCGCGGTGCTTCTGCAAATGAACCGCTTCACGGTTGCTGCCGGTATCGCCTCGCTCGCGATCGTGGCGGTCTACCCGCTCGCCAAGCGCGTCACCAACTGGCCGCAGTCGGTGCTGGGGCTCGCCTTTTCCTGGGGCGCGCTGATGGGCTGGGCCGCCGTCTTCGGAACGCTCGATCCGCCAGCGCTCGTGCTCTATGCCGGGGCGATTCTATGGGTGATCGGCTACGACACGATCTATGCCCACCAGGACCGCGACGACGACGCCGTCATCGGCGTGCGCTCAACCGCGCGGCTGTTTGGTGCGAGAACGAAGCCCGCGCTCGTTTTGTTCTTCACGGGAGCAGTCGTGTTGATCGGAATTGCCGGCCTGCTCGCCGGCGCGCGCTGGATCTTTGCGCTTGGGCTCTTGGCCTTCGCCACCCATCTCGCCTGGCAGGTGCGACGGCTCAATATCGACGACCCGGATCTGTGTTTGAAGCTTTTTCGTTCGAACCGCGATACCGGACTGATTCTGTTCGCCGGACTCGTGCTCGACGCGGTGCTTATTCCGGCGCGATGATCTCGCGCTCGTTCCTATGCACGGCGTGTGCGATCCGTACCCTGCCCCACATGCGGCGCAGGTGAATCGTCGGCCGGCGCTTCTTCAGTGCCGTACGCCGGCGCCGGCGCGGTGCGCTGGTGCTAATGGTGATCGATACGGGTGTCGCCGGAATTGCTTGCGGCGCGCTGGTCAAAAGCGGCCGGCCGAGCGTGTGTGCCCAGAGCCTCAAGTCGGCGTCGATGTCTTCCGTCTCCGCCGCGTATTGAAGCGGGACGCAGAGCGCCGCGTCGCGATGCTCGAGCACCAACGCCATGCGGCCGTCGGCCGCAGCATTGCCCGGAAAGGTGCGCACGGAAACGCCGAGAAAGTGGTCAACCGGCAGATTGAGCCGCATCCGCACGCCGCGCACGCTACGCATCACGACCACACGCTCGCGATCGATTTCGGCAATGCGGGTGTTGCCGTCCGCCGTCGGGTCAACCGCGGCGACGCGCATCGGAAGGAGAAGGGGGTCGAGCCGCATGGCGCGACTCGACCCGGCGGGCGTAATGCCGCCCGTCATTGTTTGACGCCTCAATTCGCACTCCCCGCCGGACTTAAACGCCCGGTCTTGGAATGCGACCTTGCCACGACGCTTCCGAGGATCGACTTAAGCGAGCTGGTTAATCGTCTGTAGTCGCGAGCTTTTTCGCCGCTCTTCTCCACTCATGCTTGCTGAATTCTTGCCGCCGCGCGCTTGCAGCCCTCCAAACGAAAGCCTAGAGCCTGCGTCATGCGAAGCGTGAACGAAGTATTGCCGCCGGCCGCGCCCGTGCCGGCAGAGCTCATGCGAGGCCTCGCCGACGCGGTCGTTGAATCCGGCGCCCTCGCGTTGAAGATGTTCCGTGAGGGGGTTCGTACCTGGACCAAAGAGAACGACTCGCCTGTAAGCGAAGCCGACCTCGCGGTCGATGCGCGGCTCGCCGAGCGCCTTCGCCCGCTCGCACCCGAAGCCGGCTGGCTCTCCGAGGAGACCGCCGACGCGCCGGACCGGCTCGGTCGGTCACGGCTCTGGGTCGTGGATCCGATCGACGGCACCCGCTCTTTCATTGCCGGGCTACCCGATTGGACGATCGTAGCCGCCCTGGTGGAGCGCGGCAGTCCGATCGCCGCCGCGATCTTCGCGCCGGTAACCGAGGAATTGTTCCTGGCTACCATTGGCGGCGGCGCCACGAAGAACAATGCGCGGATCACCGTACAGACCAGAAATTCACTCGACGGCGCCCGCATCGCCGGATCGCGCTCGATCGTCGAGCGGCTTGCGCGCCAGCACAAGGTAGAGAAACTGCCGCGCATCCACTCGCTGGCGCTTCGTTTGGTCCGGGTCGCAAGCGGCGAAGCCGACGCCGCGCTCGCCGCCGCTCACGCGCATGATTGGGATATCGCCGCGGCCGATCTCGTGCTGCGGGAGGCCGGCGGATTGCTCACCGAATTCGACGGCGGGGTCCCGCAATATAACCGACCTGAGGCGTTGCACGGCGCACTCGCCGCCGCCGGGCTTGCGTTGCATCCGGCATTGCTCCGCGCGCTCGCCGAGTCTTTGAACAAGCCGGACAAAATGCGAGGATACGCGCACGAGACAGCCAAGGGAGCGCCGCCTCGTGAGTAAAATGTCCGAGAAAACGAGTAAGCCTCCGGCGAAACAGCTCCTGCACCTCGTGTTCGGCGGCGAGTTGCGCTCGCTCGACGATCTTGAGTTCCGCGACCTCGATAAGCTCGATATCGTAGGGGTCTATCCGAACTACGCTTCCGCTTATGCCGCCTGGAAGGCCAAGGCCCAACAGACCGTGGACAACGCGATGCTGCGCTACTTCATCGTCCACCTGCACCGGCTTCTGGATCCCGATACCGACATCCGTAGTCGGCAGGGCTGAGTTCCGAGCGATGTCCGTGCGTATCTGGCGCAAATTCCGCAAGTCGCCCGGCTTCCGGCGTTTGGCCGGCAATCTGCTCGCGAACTATCTGAAATTGATTTGGACGACCAACCGGGTGATCATCATCCCCGGGAATATCTACGAGATCTTGGAGCCCGATGTTCCCGCGATCTTCACCTTCTGGCACGGACAGCACTTCCTCACCTCGTTCCTGATCCCCAAGCACTGGCGCGCCAAGGCCCTGCTGTCGCGCCACGGAGACGCCGAGATGAACGCGATCGCTGTCGAGGCGCTCGGCGCCGGCACCATCCGTGGATCGGGCGATCACGGCGGCGACTTCCACCGCAAGGGCGCGGTCGGCGCGACTTTCAAGATGCTCGAAGCACTTGAGCAGGGCTATATCCTCGGCGTCACCGCCGACGTGCCAAAGATCGCGCGCATCGCCGGCGACGGCATCATCGCGATCGCGCGCCACTCCGGCCGGCCGATCTATCCGCTAGCGATTTCCTCAAGCCGCCGCATCGCGACCAAGAGCTGGGACCGCGCCGGCATTTATCTCCCGTTCGGGCGGATCGCGGTCGTCTTCAGCGAGCCGGTGCGCGTGGCACGCGACGCCAGCGACGCCGTGTGCGAATCCGCCCGTGCCCTCTTGCAGGAGCGGTTGAACGAGATTTCCGCGAAAGCCGAGGCGCTCGCCGGACATCGGCCACAGGAGGCCCGCGATGGCGCCTAGGGACCGGCTGCCGCTCTCGCTCCACGTCTATCAGCGCGCAACGCGGCTATTCGCACCTTTCGCGGGCGCGCTACTGGCGTCGCGGCTGCGGCGCGGGAAAGAGGACCCCGAACGGATCTCCGAGCGGCGCGGCATCGCGACGCTCGAACGCCCCGCCGGTCCGCTCATCTGGGCTCATGGCGCCAGCGTCGGCGAGGTGCTTTCGCTGCTGCCGCTGGTCGAGCGAATGCGGCCGCTCGGCTTCCCAATGCTGCTGACCTCGGGCACGGTGACCGCCGCGCAACTCGTGGAGCGGCGACCGTCGAACGGCACCTTGCACCAGTTCATTCCGCTCGATGTGCCGGCCTTCATCGGCCGGTTCCTCGACCACTGGCGCCCGAGCCTCGCGCTGCTCGCCGAATCGGAGCTGTGGCCCAATCTCGTGATCGAGACGACCCGGCGCGGCACGCCGCTGGTGCTGGTCAATGCGCGCCTTTCGCAGCGCTCGTTCGATCGCTGGCGGCTCGCACGCGGTGCTATGGGAAATCTGCTTTCACACATCGACCTTTGTCTCGCACAGGGGGCCGAGGATGCGCGGCGCCTCACCGAGCTGGGCGCGCCGCGCGTAAACATTACCGGCAACCTCAAGTTCGACGTGCCCCCGCCGCCGGCCGATGCGACGGCGCTTTCCGCGCTGATGCGCGCGATCGGAGAGCGTGTGGTCCTGCTCGCCGCCAGCACTCATGCCGGCGAGGAAAAGGCAGTGCTGATGGCGCACCAGCAGATCAAGCGCCGGGTGCCCGGCTTGCTCACCATCATCGCGCCGCGTCATCCGGAGCGCGGACCGGAGATAGTCGATCTCGCACAAGACGCGGGCCTTGCCCCGGTCATGCGTTCGCGCGGTCACCTGCCCGACCGCGGCAGCGATATCTACGTGGCCGACACCATCGGCGAGCTCGGAATTTTCTACCGCCTTGCACCCATCGTATTCATGGGTGGCTCGCTGGTGCCGCACGGCGGACAGAATCCGATCGAACCAGCCAAGCTCGACAGCGCCATTCTCTATGGGCCGCATGTGGCCAATTTCGTGGAAATCTACGATCAGTTGAGCCGTGCGCGCGGCGCCGCGTTGGTGCGCGACGCCGATTCGCTCGCACGCAGCATCTCGCTTCTGCTCGAAGACCAGGCCCTTTCGCGCAAGATGGCGGTCGCGGCGCGTGCGACCGTTGAAAATCTGGGCGGCGCACTTGATCGTACCTATGCTTCGATCGAGCCCTATCTGATCGGGCTCAAGCTGCAGAACTGAAGGATAGTGGTGACGATGCTCCGAGCGCCTGCCTTTTGGTGGAGGAAGCCGGGACTTGCGTCGCTGTTGTTGGCGCCGGCGGGAGCGCTCTATGGCGCGATTGCCGCGATGCGGCTCGCGCGGCATGGTGAGCGCGCAAAAGTTCCTGTCCTCTGTGTCGGCGATCCCACTGTCGGCGGCGGCGGTAAGACTCCGGCAGTGATCGCGCTCGCAAAGATGCTGAGCGCCGCGGGCGAAAAGCCCTTCATCCTCAGCAGGGGTTATGGCGGGCGGGCGCAAGGACCCGCCTTCGTCGTTCCGGGCATGGACGCTTCGGAAATCGGCGACGAGCCGCTGCTGCTGGCCGCTCACGCCCAGACGATCGTTGCCGCCGACCGCGTCGCCGGCGCGAAGCTCGCGGCCGAGTCAGGCGCAAGCGTGATCGTGCTCGACGACGGTTTTCAAAATCCCTCGCTCGAGAAGGATTTCTCGTTCCTGGTGATCGACGCCGAAACCGGCGTTGGAAACGGCCGCGTATTTCCTGCCGGTCCCTTGCGCGCGCCACTCCAAGCCCAAGTCGCCCGCGCCCAAGGGCTCATCTTGACCGGGCTAGGCGGCGCCGCCCGCGAGGTCGCCGAAGCCGCGACCGCGCGGGCGATCCCGGTATTCAGGGCGCGCCTGATGCCGGATACCGCCGCCGCGAACGCGCTCGCCAAAAAGCGCGTCCTGGCATTCGCCGGCATCGGCCGTCCGGAGAAATTCTTTGCGACGCTTGTGGCGACCGGGGCCGAAATCGTGGAACGGCGCGGCTTTCCTGACCATCACCTCTTTTCACCAGCCGACGCGGAAGCGCTTTTGTCTCACGCGCGCGCGCGTGACCTTCAGCTCGTCACCACCGAGAAGGATCTCGTGCGGATGCGGGGCGATCCGGCGCTCGCCGAACTTGCGGCAGCGACGCAAGCGCTCCCGGTAACGCTCGAGTTCATGGAGCCAGCTGTAATCAGAAAGCGCCTCGAGGACGCGCTCGCGAAAGCGCGCTGATCAACGCTTGCGGCGGTCGGGATGCAGGCGGGCGAGTACCGCCGTCGGATTGGCATAGGCCTCCTGCAACTCGACGCTCCAGTACTTGAGCTCGTCGAGCGAGATCGGCTCGCCGGTGACCGCGCAACGCACGTAACTGCCCGGACGCACGATCCTGTAATCGCCGTCGAGGTAGCGAATTTCGGCCTCGCCGGCCGCGAGCGGTATACGTTCGTAGCGGTTCATTGCCCGTCCCGGTCAGGGTGGCTTGCAGCAACATAGTGCGGCGCACTGGGCCTGCCAACCCGCGCTGTTAACTTTTGTCAGCTGAAAAGACTGCCCTGTCCGCCGCCCGCGCCGCTGCGGCGACGCTTCGGCGTGCTGCCGCCTTCGGCCGTTACCGGCAAGGTTCCGTCTGCAAATTCGACTGCAAGCCTGTCGCCTGCAGCGACCGCATGCACCGAACGCACCGGCGCGCCGGCTGCGTCGCGTACCAGCGCAAATCCGCGCGCGAGAACCCCCTGATAACCGAGCGCGCCAAGCAAGCCAGCAGCGGCGCCCACACGCGCAATACGTACCTTGAGGTAGGCGTCGAGCGCGCGTTCTCCACGGTCGAAAAGACTCTTGATACGCTCGCGCCCGCGTTCAACCCTTGTGCGCAGGGCAAACGGCACATGTAGCGATGAGGCGCGCGCGAAGCGCACGCGATGGGCGTGCGCATTGGCGCGCAGCGCCTTCGGCAATCGCTCGCCCACCGAATCCAATCGCTGCCGCGGCAAGGCGAGCAGCGCATCGAGCGCCGGGATGCCGCGCGCGAGTCCGCGCACCTCGCTGCGCAGCCGCTCGATGAAGCGCAGCGTTGCTCCGATCAAGCGCGCGCCGAGATCCTCGGTCTCCGCGATCAGTTCGGCCCGCACCGGCACGATCATCTCGGCGGCGGCCGTCGGTGTCGGCGCGCGCCGGTCGGCGACCAGATCGATCAACGTGAAATCGGTTTCGTGGCCGACCGCCGAGACCAGCGGAATTTGGCTCGCAGCCGCCGCGCGCGCCACGATTTCCTCGTTGAAGCCCCACAGATCCTCGAGCGAGCCACCGCCGCGCGCGACGATGAGCACGTCCGGCCGCGGGATCGGTCCGCCGGGCTTCAGCGCATTGAAACCGGCGATCGCCGCCGCGACCTCGGGCGCACAGGCATCGCCCTGCACCCGCACCGGCCACACCAGCACATGGCGTGGAAAACGGTCGGAGAGCCTATGCAGAATGTCGCGGATCACAGCACCAGTTGGCGAGGTGATGACGCCGATCACGCGCGGCAGATAGGGCAGCGGCTTCTTCCGCTCCTCGTCGAATAGGCCTTCGGCTGCGAGCTTCTTCTTCCGCTCTTCGAGCAGCGCCATCAGCGCGCCAACGCCCGCGGGCTCGAGGCCGTCGATCACGATCTGGTATTTGGAACTGCCGGGGTAAGTGGTGATTTTGCCGGTGGCGATCACTTCGAGCCCGTCCTCGGGCTTGAAGCGCAGGCGCCCGAACACGCCTTTCCAGATCACCGCCTCGATGCGGGCGCCCTCGTCCTTGAGCGAGAAATAGACGTGGCCGGAGCTGTGCGGGCCGCGAAAGCCCGAGACTTCACCGCGCAACCGCACATAGGGAAACGCCTCTTCCACCGTGCGCTTGAGCGCGGCGGAAAGCTCCGAGACCGTAATCTCGGGCAGATTGACGCGTGCTTCTGTGGATGCGGCCATGAGAGAACCTGGGTCTCGCGCGTTCTATGCTACATCGGCGTGCGCGCGAAGGCCCACTGAGTTTTTCCGATGAAGGTATTGCTGATCGGCTCCGGCGGACGCGAGCATGCGCTCGCCTGGAAGCTCGCCGCGAGCCCGCTCCTGACCAAGCTCTATGCGGCGCCAGGAAATCCGGGCATCGCCGAGGAAGCGGAGATCGTCGACCTCAAGATCGCCGACCACGCGGCGGTCGTGGCCTTCTGCAAGGCGAACAAGATCGATCTCGTGGTGGTCGGCCCCGAAGCGCCGCTCGTCGCCGGGCTGGTGGACGATCTGGAGAAGGCCGGCATTAAGGCCTTCGGCCCCAAGGCGATCCCCGCGCAACTCGAAGGCTCCAAGTCCTTCACCAAACAGCTTTGCGCGGCGAACAAGATTCCGACTGCCGGCTTCGCAGAATTTCGCGACGCGGAGTCCGCCAAGACCTACGTGAAGAAGCACGGCGCGCCGATCGTGGTGAAAGCCGACGGCCTGCACGCCGGCAAGGGTGTCGTGGTCGCCATGACCGAGGCCGAGGCATTGGCCGGCATCGATCTCGCGTTCCAGATGACCGGCAACGCCAAGACGCCCGTCGTGCTCGAGGAATTTCTCGCGGGCGAAGAGGCGAGCCTCTTCTTCCTCGTCGATGGCGAAAACGTGCTGATGCTTGCCGGCGCCCAGGACCACAAGCGCGCTTTTGACAACGACAAAGGTCCGAACACCGGCGGCATGGGCGCCTATTCGCCGGCACCGGTGCTGACACCCGAGATCGAGCGCCGCGCGCTCGAAGAAATCGTCAAGCCCACCGCCCGCGCGCTCGCGCGCGCCGGCACGCCCTATCGCGGCGTGCTCTATGCCGGGCTGATGATCACCGCCGATGGGCCAAAACTCATCGAATATAACGTCCGCTTCGGCGATCCCGAATGCCAGGTGCTGATGCCGCGCCTAAAGGACGATCTGCTCACGCTCATGCTCGCGACCATCGATGGAGCGCTCAACAAAGTCACCGCGCGCTGGCACGACGAGCCGGCGCTTACGGTAGTGATGGCGACCAAGGGCTATCCCGGCGACTACAAGACCGGCTCCGAGATCAAGGGCCTGGAGCGCGCCGCGCAAGTCGAAGGCGTCAAGGTGTTCCACGCCGGAACCAAGCGCGACGGCGTACGGCTACTCGCCAATGGCGGGCGTGTGCTGAACGTCACTGCAAGCGGCAAGACCGTGGCCGAAGCGCGCGCGCGCGCCTACGAGGCCATCGGCCGCATCGATTGGCCCGAAGGATTCTACCGCCGCGATATCGCCTGGCGCGCGCTGAAGCGCTAAGACAGAACGATGAGCAAACTCCCCGAACTCTTCCCCGGCTTCGAGTCCCGCGTTGTCGAGACGAAAGCCGCCAAGCTCTTCGCCCGCATCGGCGGCAAGGGCGCGCCGCTGCTCCTACTGCACGGCCATCCGCAGACCGGCGCCATGTATCACCGCATCGCCCCGGAGCTCGCCAAGCACTACACGCTCGTGATCGCCGATCTCATCGGCTATGGCGCCAGCGGCACGCCCGAATCCACGCCCGACCATTCGCCTTACACCAAGCGCGCCATGGCCGCGGCCATGGTGGAACTGATGGAGAAACTCGGCCACAAAAGCTTCGCCCTCGTCGGCCACGACCGCGGCGGCCGCGTCGGCTATCGCCTCGCGTTCGATCATCCCGAGCGCATCACGCGCCTTTCGGTACTCGATATTGTCCCGACCTTTGAAATGTGGGCCGGCATGAACGCCGCCCGCGCCATGGCGGCCTATCACTGGCCCTTCCTCGCGCAGACGGCGCCGTTTCCCGAAACGCTCATCGGCAATTCCCTCGATTTCTATTTCAAATGGGTTTTCACTGGCATGCGCTGGGGCACCGACGCGAGCGTCTTCGATCTGCGCGCGGTCGAGCATTATCGCCAAAATTTCTCCGATGCCGCGCACATCCACGCTTTCTGCGAGGACTATCGCGCCGGCCAATCCACCGATGTCGCCATCGACGACGCGGACCTGAAGGCAGGCAAGAAAATCGCCTGCCCAGTGCAAGTGCTCTGGGGCGCACGCGGCCTTCCGGCCAGAAGCGGAGGCGAGGGCATGCTCGAGATCTGGCGGCGCTGGGCCACCAATGTCGAGGGTCAGGCCATTGAATGCGGCCATTTCCTGCCGGAGGAGAATCCCGACGCGACCTTGGCCGCGCTTCTGCCATTCCTCGCCAAGAACTGAGTGCGGACCAAATCAGCGCTATGCTCGCGCCTCGGGGAACACCTTGATGCAGCAGATCGACCGCCAGAGCGCCTTCACCGGCACCAAGGAAGTGGCGCCGGCGCTCGCCTTTCCGGTTGACAAGCTCGAAGCCTATCTCGCGCGCGAGGTGCCGGGCTTTGCCGGCCCGCTCAAGGTCACACAATTCAAGGGCGGCCAGTCGAACCCGACTTATCTCCTGGAGTCGCCCGCTCGCCGCTACGTGCTGCGCCGCAAGCCACCGGGCAAGCTCTTGGCCTCAGCCCACGCGGTCGACCGCGAGTTCCGCGCCATCAGCGCGTTGCATCCGCAAGGCTTCCCGGTCCCTGAGCCTGTACTCTATTGCGCCGACGAGAACGTAATCGGCACTGCGTTCTACGTCATGGGCTTCGTCGACGGCCGCTCCATCTGGGAGCCGCGCATGCCCGAAGCCACGCCCGCCGAGCGCACCGCTACCTATGAGGCGATGAACGAAACGCTCGCGCGCCTGCATAGCTACGATCCAGCCGCGATCGGCCTCGGCGATTACGGCAAGGGAGAGAACTACATGGCGCGTCAGGTCTCGCGCTGGTCGAAGCAGTACGTTGCCTCCAAGACCATGGAGGTCGACGAGATGGAGAAGCTGATGGTTTGGCTGCCGGCAAACATGCCGCCGGAGGGCCCGGTGCGCGTCGTGCACGGCGACTATCGGCTCGATAACATGATCCTCGACCACAAAGAGCCGCGCGTGCTCGCGGTACTCGATTGGGAGCTGTCCACGCTCGGCGACCCGCTCGCCGACTTCACCTATCACCTAATGGCCTGGGAAATGCCGCGCTCGGAATCCGGCGCCGGCACCGGCAGCATCAGCGGGCTCGACCTCAAGGCGCTGGGTATTCCTGATCGCGACTCCTATGTCGCCGCCTATCACAAGCGAACCGGGCTCGATCCGCGCCCGCATCTGGAAAACTATCTTGCTTATAATTTCTTCCGGCTTGCCGCGATCGTGCAGGGCATCATCGGCCGCGTCCGCGACGGCACTGCCGCCAATCAGAATGCCGCCGCCATGGCCGTGCTGGTCCGCCCGCTCGCCGAGGCCGCCTGGAAATCCGCCCGCGCCGCCGGCGCGCGCTGAAGCCGCCTAGCGGCGGCGTGTGGCGAAAAATTCCTTCAACATCGTTGCCGAGCGCACCTCGCCGATGCCGTCATAGATTTCCGGCTTGTGGTGGCAGGTCGGCTGGTCGAAGAAGCGCACACCGGATTCCACAGCGCCCCCCTTTGGGTCGACGGCGCCGTAATAAAGCCGCCGGATGCGCGCGAACGACATCGCCGCCGCGCACATGGTGCAGGGCTCGAGCGTAACGTAGAGATCGCACTCCATGAGCCGTTCGCTGCGAAGCTTCTTCGCCGCTTCCCGGAGCGCCACGATTTCCGCGTGCGCGGTCGGATCTTTGTCGGAGACGGTGCGGTTATTGGCTCGCACGATGACCTTACCCTCGTGCACGATTACGCAGCCGACCGGCACCTCGCCGGCGAGCGCAGCGACGCGGGCCTCGGTGAAGGCCACGTCCATGAATCCTTTGCCCTGTACGGTCGGTACGCTCGTATCCATGTCCCACCCGTGCTACGCGCCACCACTCAGCCCCGGTTCGACGTCGCACAGATGACAACTGCCCGCAAGCCAGAGCAAAAAGCATCCCCGCCCACAGAAAAAGCAGGGGAACGCATCGCCAAGGTAATGGCTCGTGCCGGTCTTGCCTCGCGCCGCGACGCCGAGGCCTGGATCATCGCCGGGCGCGTCGCGGTGAACGGCAAGACGCTGACCAGCCCCGCACTGAATGTGACCGCGCATGACCGCATCGTGGTCGACGGCAATCCGCTGCCGCAGCGCGAGCGCACGCGGTTGTTTCGCTATCACAAGCCGCCCGGGCTGCTCACCACCAACCGCGACGACCGCGGCCGGCCGACGATTTTCGGCGCCTTGCCGCGCTCGCTGCCGCGCCTCGTCTCCATCGGCCGGCTCGATCTCACCAGCGAGGGGCTGTTGTTGCTCACCAACGACGGCGGCCTCGCACGCGTGCTGGAATTGCCCGACACCGGGTGGCTGCGGCGCTATCGCGTGCGCGCCCACGGCCGGGTCGATGCAGCGGCGCTTGCGCGGCTGAAGAATGGCGTCACGGTGGACGGCGTTTCTTACGGCCCGATCGAAGCGGCGCTCGACCGCGAGCAGGGCGCCAATGTCTGGATCACCATGGGCCTGCGCGAAGGAAAAAACCGCGAGGTGCGCAACGTCTTGCGGCATCTCGGCCTTTCGGTGAACCGGCTCATTCGCGTCTCCTACGGCCCGTTCCAGCTCGGCGATCTGGAGCGCGCCGCCATCGAAGAAGTGAACATGCGCACGCTGAAAGAACAGCTCGGCGAACGCCTCGCGCGGCTGGCCGGCAGCGATTTCGATGCGCCACTGCGGGAGCTTGAGCAACCCAAACCGCGCGAACCGAAACCGCATGGCGCTCGGCCCTCCCGCTCTCCCGCCCCTTCCTCTCCTCCCGTAAACCCAAAGGGGAGAGAGAAACGGAAGCGCCGCGAACGTGCGCGCGATCGGGGATGAAATGCGGATTGTCGGCGGCAAATTTCGCGGGCGCGCGCTGAAGAGCCCCTCCTCCGACGCGATCCGGCCGACCGCCGACCGGCTGCGCGAGTCGATCTTCAATATCCTGGCGCACGCCTATGCCGACCCGGTCAGCGATGCCCGCGTGCTCGATCTTTTTGCCGGCACCGGCGCGCTCGGCATCGAGGCGATGTCGCGCGGCGCGCGCTTCGCGCTGTTCGTCGAGGACGCGGCCGAAGCCCGCGCATTGATCCGTGAGAACGTCGAGGCGCTCGCGCTGCCCGGCATCACCCGCCTGTTCCGCCGCGACGCCACGAACCTGGGCGATGCAAAGCCGGTCGAGCCCTTCGACCTCGTCTTTTGCGATCCGCCCTATGGCCACGGCCTTGCGGAGAAAGCGCTCGCCTCGGCGCGCGCCGGCGGCTGGCTCGCGCCCGGCGCGCTGATCGTAGTCGAGGAGGAAAAGGGCGCTTTCAAAACGCCCGAAGGATTCGAAGAGATCGAGCGACGCGCCTACGACGATACGGAGTTCGTTTTCCTGCGCACCCCGGCGTGATCAGCGCCGCCCGAACAGCTTCTCGATATCGGCGAGCTTCAATTCCACATAAGTCGGCCGGCCGTGATTGCACTGGCCGGCATAATCGGTGCCTTCCATGGCGCGCAAAAGCGCGTTCATCTCCTCGGGCCGCAGCCGGCGCCCGGCCCGCACCGAGCCGTGGCAAGACATCGAGGACGCGACCGCGAGCAATCGCCGCTCCAAAGGCAGCGAGCTGTCCCACTCGGCCATGTGCTCGGCAAGATCACGCACGATGCCGGCGACATCGACATCGCCGAGCAGCGCCGGCACTTCCCGCACCAGCACCGCGCCGGGCCCGAAGGCTTCGAGCACGAGGCCGAGTTTCGATAATTCCTCCGCCCGCTCGTTGAGCGCCGCGGCGTCGGCCGGATCGAGCTCGACCACGGCGGGCACCAGCAGCATCTGCCGCGCCACGCCGTCGCGCTCGATCGCGGCCTTGAGCTTCTCGTAAACGAGCCGCTCATGCGCCGCGTGCTGGTCCACCAGCACGAGGCCGTCCTTGGTCTGCGCCACGATGTAAGTCTCGTGCAGCTGCGCCCGTGCAGCGCCGAGCGGATTGTCTAATACCTCGAGCGTGGGCGGCGCGGCAGACGCGCGGGCGTCGGCCGATGGCGCAGCGAAGCCTTCGAATGCGGCCTGCTCGTTCTCGGAGAATCCCGCAGGCGGTGCAGCCGATCCTCGCCAATTCACGCCGCGGCCGTTTCGCCGAGCAAACGAAGAAAACCGCGTCGCCCCCGTCGTCGCCGAGCGTCGCGCGCCTTCGCCGAGCGCGTCCTTGAGCGCCCGCACCAGTAGCCCGCGCACCAGGCCCGGATCGCGGAAACGCACCTCCGTCTTGGCCGGATGCACGTTCACATCCACCTCGCCCGGATCGAGCGTGATGAAAAGGGCCACCACCGGATAGCGCCCGCCGTGCAGCAGATCGGCATAGGCCGCGCGCACCGCACCCAAAAGCACTTTGTCGCGCACAGGCCGACCATTGACGAACAGATACTGCGCCAGTGAATTGGCTCGCGCGAACGTGGGAAGCCCTGCGAGACCCGAGACGCGCGCGCCTTCGCGCTCGCCCTCGACCGGCACTGCGTTGTCGCGCAGCTCTGCGCCGAGTACGTCGGCCATGCGCAGAAGCCGCCCATCCATGTCGTCCGGGTGTGCGGGGTAAGTGACCGGCGCGCGGTCCTCCGCCACCAGCGTGAATGCGACGTCGGGCCGCGCCAGCGCCAGCCGCCGCACCGCTTCGATCGCCGCGGCGTTCTCGGCCCGCTCCGATTTCAGGAACTTGAGCCGCGCCGGCGTGGCATAAAACAAATCCCGCACCTCGACCCGTGTTCCGGGCCCGAGCGCGGCCGGCCGCACCGCCAACTTCTTCCCGCCCTCGACGCGGATTTCCGATGCGTTGGCCGCGTCGCGCGTGCGTGTAACAATCGAGAGCTTCGCCGCCGCGCCGATCGAGGGCAGCGCCTCGCCGCGGAAGCCGAGCGTCCGCACCGCGAGCAGATCATCGCCGGGCAGCTTTGAAGTCGCGTGGCGCTCGACTGCGAGCACTAGGTCCGCCGGCGTCATGCCGGCCCCGTCGTCGGTGACACGTACCAGCTGCGTGCCGCCGCCGGCGAGCACTACTTCGATGCGCCCGGCTCCGGCATCGAGTGCGTTCTCGACCAGTTCCTTCACGGCCGAAGCCGGCCGCTCCACCACCTCTCCGGCGGCGATGCGGTTGACGACGGCTTCTGAAAGCTGACGTACGGTCATGAACGAGCCTTGAGCGAGTCGACGCCCGAAATCTAGCGCCCGCGCGCCACCGCGGCGAGGCGTCCCCGCTCTACACAGTCAGCCTGCGAGATAACGCTTGGCGAGCCGCTTGCCGTCCTCGACGCCGGGCTGATCGAACGGATCGACGCCGAGCAGGTGGGCGGCCAGGATCGTTTCCAGCATGAAATGCATCATGAGCGCGCCGAGCGAGCGGGCCTCCAGACGGTCCAGGTGGATCGCGCGCACCGGGCATTGCTCGGCCGCGAGCGTCTCGATCGTGGCGCGGCCCTGGGCGGCGACGAGATCGCCGGCGCTCTTGCCGCCGAACCCGGACTCGCCCGCCTTGCTGGCAAGCTGCGGGTCGATTTTCGGACCGCGCCCAACCGCGCCCGTGGTCACGATCGTAAAGAGCTTGTCGCGCGGACCGCCGAGATAAAGCTGCAACTGGCTGTGCTGATCCACGGGCCCAAGCGCCGCGACGGGCGTCGTGCCCTTGCCGTCCTTGCCCAGACTCTCGGCCCAGAGCTGCACCCACCACTTGGTGAAGCGCTCGAGTCGGTCGGCATAGGCCATCAGCACGGTGATGTTCTTGCCGTTCTCGGCCGCGGCGACGCTGAGCGCCGCGCCCTGCGCGGCCGGCACGTCGGCGGGCAGCTCTTTCTCGATCACGGGCAGCAGCGTCTGCCGCGCGCCTTCGCGGATCGCCCCGGCATCGAGGCCGAGCACCAGCGCGGGCAACAGCCCCACGTTTGAAAACACAGAATAGCGCCCGCCGATCCCGCGATCGTGCTCGAGCATGGCGGCGCCAGTGCCCGATAGAAGATCGCGCAGCCCGTTGCGCCGGCCGGCGCCGGCCGGTTCGGTGAGGCCGAACAGATGGTCGCCCAGCTTCTTCACGCCGGCGGTCTTGAGCGCGGCCATGGCGGCCATGACCTGCATCAGCGTCTCGGCCGTTCCGCCGGATTTGGAAATGGCGACGAAGCGCGTGGTCTTGAGCGGCAGGTGCTGCAACGCCGCTCCGAGCGTGATCGGGTCGAGATTGTCGAGGAAATGCACCCGCGGCTCCTTGCGCATCGCCGAGAGGCCCTGCACGCCGAAATCGCCGAGTTGCGCGAGCGTCTGGCCGCCGAGGCTCGATCCGCCGGTGCCGAGGAACACGATGTCGGTGCCCTCCTGCAGCTTCTTCGCCACCGCATCGAGCGCCTCCAGATCGTCCTTCCGCTCGGGCAACCGCAACAGCGGCATCGTGCGCTGCTCATAGGCCGTGCGCAGCTCCGCGAGCCCTTCCTCGGTGCGCAGCAGCGTGTCCCCGAACGCTTTGTCCGGGACGCCGCCCTCGCCGATCTTACCGGCCAGCGCGCGATCGATTGTTTGCTTGTAGAGCATGCGATTCTCCGCAGCCGTCACATAGCACGCGCCGCCACTTCGCGCGCGAGTTCCTGCCGCTTGGTTACGACGGAAGCCGCAAGCACGATGACCGTGACGACAGCAATGAACAGCGCGCAGACCGCGTTGATCTCCGGCGTCACGCCCAATCTCACCTGGCTATAGATGCGGATCGGCAGCGTGGTGGCGCCGGGGCCGGTGGTGAAGCTCGCGATCACCAGATCGTCGAGCGAGAGGGTGAAGGCGAGCAAGAAGCCCGCGGTCACTGCGGGAAAGATGATCGGCAGCGTGACGGAGAAGAAGGTTCGCGCGGGCGTGGCCCCGAGATCCATGGCGGCCTCTTCGAGGCTGCGGTCGAAGGTGACAAGCCGCGCCTGCACCACCACCGCGACGAAACACATGGTGAAGGTGATGTGCGCGAGCGTCACGGTCCAGAAGCCGCGCTCGAGCCCGATGGCGACGAAAAGCAGAAGCAGCGAAAGCCCGGTGATGACCTCGGGCATGACAAGTGGCGCATAGACCATGCCGGCGAACAGCGTGCGCCCGCGAAAGCGCCCCATGCGCGCAAGCGCCAGCGCCGCGCAGGTGCCGAGCACGGTGGCGACCGTGGCGGTGACGAGCGCCACGCGCAGCGTGACCCAAGCGGCGTCCAAGAGCTGCCGGTTGCCGAGTAGCGAAGCGTACCAGCGGGTCGAGAACCCACTCCAGACCGTAACCAGCCGCGAGTCGTTGAACGAATAGATGATGAGCAGAACGATCGGCAGATAAAGGAAGGCGAAGCCGAGCGCGAGAGAAGTTACGTTGAAGATGCTCAATCCCCGGCGCATTCTCAGCCTCCCCGCTCGAACGCGCGCGCTTGCACGTTCTGAAAAACGAGAATCGGCCCGACCAGCACGACAAGCATCAGCACCGCCACCGCCGAAGAAACGGTCCAGGAGCGGTTGACTGAGAACTCGGTCCAAAGCTGCTTTCCGAGCATCAGCGTGTCCGAGCCGCCCAAGAGATCCGGGATCACGAACTCGCCGACCGCCGGGATGAAGCACAAGAGCGAACCCGCGATGACGCCCGGCAGCGACAGTGGAAACGTCACCAGCCAGAAGCTCTTCCACGGCGGCGCACCGAGATCGGCCGCGGCTTCCAGCAGCGTGTCGTCCATCCGCTCGAGCGCCGCATAGAGCGGCAGCACCATGAACGGCAGATACGAATAGACGATGCCGATATAGACGGCGGTGTTGGTGGAGAGAATTTCGAGCGGCTCGTCGATCAGTCCGACCGCGCGCAGCGCCTGATTGAGGAACCCCTCGCGCGCCAGAATTCCCATCCAGGCGTAAACGCGGATCAGGAACGAGGTCCAGAACGGCAGGATCACGGCCATCAGCAGGAGCGGCCGGATCGCGCGCGGCGCTCGCACCATTCCATAGGCGATCGGATAGCCGATCAGGAGGATGATGAGCGTCGAGACCGCCGCTATGACGACGCTTTGCAGCGCCGACTCCAGAATAATCTCGTCGCCCAGCACATAGAGATAGTTCTGCAGGTCGAGCCCGGCAACGAACTCGCGAATGCCCTGCCAGCCCCGGACGAGATTGAGCACCGGCTCATAGGGCGGCTGCGCGATCACGTCGTGCGATAGGCTGATCTTCAGCACGATCAAGAACGGCACGAGGAAGAAGAAGCCGAGCCACAGATAAGGCGCCACAAGCGCGAGCCTGCTTTCGCCGGGCTTGCGCGCGCTCGCGCTCATCGCGTCAACACCACGCCCGCGTCCACGGCCCAGGAGAGCCAGACCTTGTCGTCCCACGTGATCGGGCTCTCTACGAGTCGCGAGAGATTGGGCCGCGCTGCCTTCATCAGCGCGCCGCTTTCGAGCCGTACGTGAAAGACCGAAAGATCGCCGAGATAGCCGATGTCGTGCACAACGCCTTCGAGCGCATTGGCGCTTGCTTTCGCTGGCCTTTCCAGCGCGATCGAGAGCTTCTCCGGCCTAAGCGCGAACCAGACCGTTGTACCGATCTTGGCATCCGCCGGCAGCATGGCGCGCATGCGCATACCAAGCTGCGCGCTCACCAGCTCGATGCCATCGGTGTTACGCGCAGCGACCTTGGCTTCGATCAGGTTCACATCGCCGATGAAACCGGCGACGTACCGTGAATTCGGCTGCTCGTAGATTCCTTGGGGAGTCGCTACCTGCGCGATGCGGCCGTGATCCATGACCGCGATGCGGTCGGCGACCGTCATCGCCTCCTCCGGGTCGTGGGTGACGATCAGGAACGTGGTGCCCAAGCGTTGCTGCAGATCGACAAGCTCGAACTGGGTCTCCTCCCGCAGCTTCCGGTCGAGCGCCGCGAGCGGCTCGTCGAGCAACAGTACCTTGGGGCGCTTGACGAGCGAGCGCGCGAGCGCCACGCGCTGACGCTGACCGCCCGAGAGCTGATGCGGCTTCCGCCGCTCGAGGCCCAGCAGCTCCACGAGCTTCAACATCTCGTCGGTGCGCGCGGCGATCTCGGCTTTCGGCAACCGTTCCTGCTTCAGCCCGAACGCCACATTGTCGAACACGCTCATGTGCGGAAACAGCGCGTAGGACTGGAACATCATGTTCACCGGCCGCCGGTAAGGCGGGATGCCGGCAAGATCCTCGCCCGCAAGCAGCACGCGTCCCTCATCCGGCGGCTCAAAACCCGCCAGGAGACGCATGAGCGTGGTCTTGCCGCAGCCGGACGGACCGAGCAGCGCGAAGAACTCGCGCTCGAAAATATCGAGCGACAGATCGTCGATCGCAGCGACCTCGCCGAAGCGCTTGCTCACGCCCTCGAAACGGATGAGCGGCTTGGCCGCCGGGTCGGCCCACGGCGCGAACTTGCGGCGCACCGCGCCGGGCAATCGCGGTGCCTTGCCGGCTGCCTTGTCCATGGGACGGCTGCTTAGCGGGGAAGCCGTGCGGGCTCAACCCGCGGCCACGCTCAGTGGGCGGGAGCGGCTTCGGGCTCGAGTAGCGGCCGACGCACCATGAGCACCAGCACCGCGCACAGGCTGAAGATGATCGCGAGTATCAGGAACACATCAGAGAAAGCGAGCACCAGCGCTTCCCGGTACACTAGGCCCGAGAGCCGTTTGATCGCCGCCTGTTCGGCGTTGGAGCCGAGGAAAGGAGTGAAGCGCTCGGTGAGGCCCGCGAGGGCCTCGTCGGCCGCAGTGCGGCCCCAGGTGACGTGCTCGCGCAGCCTGAGAATATGCAGATCCGTGCGCTGGTTCAGGAACGTGTTGATGCCCGCCAGCCCAACCGCGCCGCCGAGATTGCGCACCGTGTTGAACAGGCCGGCCGCGTTCTTCAATTGATCCGGCGGCAGCGTGCCGAGCGCCACGATATTGATCGGCACCATGCAGAACATGAGCGACGCACCGCGCAGCAGCTGCGGCAGCAGGAGCTCCCCGAAGCCCCATTGGCTGGTGATCGGCACGAGCTCGAAGCAGGAAAGCACGAAGCCGACGAACCCGCCGCCGATCAGCCAGCGCGGGTCGATTTTGCGCGCGAGCGTGCCCGCGATCGGCGCCGCGACGAACATCGCCGCGCCCGTGATGAACATGGTCTCGCCGACCTGCAGCGCGTTGAAGCCGCGCACGCGCGCAAGGAACAGCGGATAGAGATAAGTCAGGCCATAGAGCCCCATGCCGAGCACGAAGGTGAGCAGCGAGCCGACCGCGAAATTGCGGTCCTTGTAGGCATGCAGATCGACGATCGGGACCTCAACGCTGAACGTCCGCCAGAAGAAGATGACTCCGCCCACGGCGCTGAGCACTGCGAGGAAGGCGATGATGTTCGAGTCGAACCAGTCGTCGATCGGGCCCTGCTCGAGCACATATTCGAGGCTGCCGAGGAACACCGCGAGCGCGGCCAGACCCCAGACATCGATACGCTTCAGCAGCCCGTATTCCGGTTCGTCGAAATCGATCAGCGTCCAGGCGATCACCGAGGCGATCACACCAGGCACGACATTGATCAGAAACAGCCAGTGCCAGGAAAAAAGCTCGGTCAGATAGCCGCCGATGGTCGGCCCGATCGTCGGCGCCAGCGTGACCGTGAGCCCGATCACAGCCATCACCGGCCCCATCGAGCGGCGCGGAAAGATCGTGTAGGCCGCGGCCATCGCGGTCGGGATCATGCCGCCGCCGATGAAACCCTGCAGCGCGCGATAGACGATCATCTCGTTGATCGTCGTCGCCGTGGCGCACAGCACGCTCGCCAGCGTGAAGCCGGCGGCCGAGATCGTGAACAGCACGCGCGTCGATAGCGCGCGGGCGAGGAAGCCCGAGAGTGGGATCATCACCACTTCGGCGACGAGATAGCTCGTCTGCACCCAGGCGATTTCCTGCGGCGCCGCGGAAAGACCGGCCTGGATCTCGGCGAGCGACGAGGCGACGATCTGGATGTCCAGAATCGCCATGAACATGCCGAACACCAGCGCAGCAAAGGCGACGTACCGTCGGAGAGTTACCTTCGGTTCGGGCCCCGCGCCGGGATTAGCGGCGACATCGCTCACGGCGCGGAACGCGTATCGACGGTCGCCACGACCGAGAGACCCGAAACCAAAGGCCGTTCACCGGCCGACTTGATGCGGATGCGAACCGGCACGCGCTGCACGATCTTGGTGAAGTTGCCGGTCGCGTTCTCCGGCGGCAGCAGGCTGAACAGCGCGCCCGAAGCAGGGGCCAGGCTTTCCACCACCCCTTCGAGCGGGCGGCCGGGATCGGAGTCGAGCACCAGCGTCGCCGACTGGCCGGGGCGGATACGCGCCAGCTGCGTCTCCTTGAAATTAGCATCGACATAGAAGCTGTCGGCCGGAATGATCGCCATCAGCCGTTTGGCCGGCGGCACGTAGTCGCCGACTTGAACCGCCTTGTTTCCGATGATGCCGTCGAACGGCGCACGGATCACGGTCGCCTCGAGATCACGCGTAGCCTTGGCGAGCACCGCTTCCAGTTCCTTGCGTGCCCGCTCGGCTTCGAATTTCTGCGCTTTCATCACTTCGAGATTGGCTTCGGCCGCGGCGAGCGAGGCGCGCGCCTGATCGACGCCGGCGACGGAGCGGTCGCGGTTCGCGCGCGCAGCGTCGAGCGCGGCGCGGCTTGCGAAACTATTGGCGGCGAGTGTCTGCGTGCGTTCGAAGTCGGCGCTCGCCCGCGTCGCATCGGCTTGCGCAGCGACAATTCCGGCCCGCCCCAGATCGACCGCGGTGGCGCCGGCCACAACCTGTTGCGCCAGGCGCGCGATCGTCGCGTCCTGCGTCGCCAGCCGAGCCTCGGCCTGCGCCACGACAATCCTATAATCGCCGTCGTCGAGCACAACGAGCACATCGCCGGCCTTGACGCGCACGTTGGCCTGCGCCGGAACTTTCGCCACGTAGCCGGGTACGCGCGGCGCGACGATCGACATATCAGCGCCGATATAGGCGTTGTCAGTGGAAATCAGGTAGCGACCGACGAACCAGTAATTCAATCCCCACCAAAGCGCACCGACGAGCACTACGATGGCGACGGCGAGAATGAGGATGCGCCTGCGACCAAGACCGCCCGGCTGTTGCGGGCCGCCGGCGGCTGCACCTTCACCGCTTTGCGAGATCGTGGCCGCACCGCGCTCGGCGGTCGGAGTGCTTGCGGGTTTCGGGCCGCGCGCCGAAGGCTTCGCGCGCGCCGATGGCGCCGTCGCGATGGGAGTCGGTTCTTCCTCCGGCTTGCGAACGGCGTCCACGATTCACACTCCCGCGCGCTGGATACTCGCGATCGGCGAAAAAACGCCTAACCACAGCCGTGAAATTTTGCACATCGCACAGACGCCATTGACCGAACCGTACGGTCATTTTGTTCTTGACATAAAGCAATTCAGGGATCAAATCAATATCGTACCGAACCGTTTAGTTCAATTTGATCATAACTTGGAATGGAAAGCGGCATGGCCAAACCAGCCCTCGCCGAACGCGAGCCGCCTGAAGTCGGCTCCGCTCCGGAGTCCGAGAAGCGGCGGCAGATTCTCGAAGGCGCCCGCGAGGTCTTCCTCGCGCGCGGCTTCGATGCCGCCAGCATGGGCGACATCGCCGCGGCCGCCGGCGTCTCCAAGGGCACGCTCTACGTCTATTTCGAGAACAAGCAGACGTTGTTCGCCGCGCTCGTCGCCGAGCAGTGCCGGCAGACTGCCGAGCGCGCATTCGTGCTGAGCAACGACGATCAGGATGCGCGCGGCGCACTCATCAAGCTCGGCAAGAGCTTCATCGACGGCCTGACCCGCCCGCAGCACGTGGCCACCATTCGCATCGTGACAGCGGTCGCCGGCAAGCTGCCGGAGCTCGGGCACATTTTTCTGGACTCGGGTCCCCGCGCCGGCGCAGCGCGGCTCTCCGAATGGCTGCGCGCCAGGATCGCACGCGGCGAGTTCAAGATTGCAAACGTCGAGCTGGCAGCCTGGCAGTTTCTCACGCTGTGCCAAGGCCCAGTACTGGCGCCGGTTCTTTTGGGCGGCGAACCTCGGCCGTCAAATGCGCGCATCGACGAGGTAGTTGCGAGCGCCGTCGACGTCTTCCTCGCCGCCTATAGCCGCCGCTGAAGCGCCGCTCAGCGCGCGCTCACCGCTTCGGTGTTCACGCTGCCCAACACCGCCTTGAGCGCAGTGACTTCGGCTGGCTTCGCTGTGAGCCCAAGCTTGGTCCGCCGCCACAGCACGTCCTCGGCCATGCGCGCCCATTCCTCGCGGCGCAGATAGTCGAGCTCGACCGCGTGCAAATCGCCGACTATGCGCGGGCCGAGATCCTCGGCGCGCTTGGCGTGTTCCAAAAATTTCCGCGCTCGCGTGCCGTAGGTACGCGCTATCCGCCGCGCCTGCGGTCCGGAAAGATACGGATGGGTCTGCAACAGCTCGGCGATGAAGCCGTCGATCCCGCCTGCGCCGAGATCGCCACCGGGCAACGACGCCTCATGCGTCCAGGCCGGCCCCAGCACGAACCATTGCTTGAGCTGGTCGACCACATTGGCGGCGACGCGCCGATAGGTCGTGAGCTTCCCGCCGAGGATGGAGACCAGCGGCGCCTCGCCATAGCTCCCGTCGATCTCGACCTTGTAGTCGCGTGCGGTGTCGGAATCCCGGCTTGAGCCGTCGTCCACCAGCGCCCGGACGCCGGCGAAGTTCCATACGATCCGCGACGGCTCGACGCTGGCACGGAAATAATCGCCGACCGCGCGGCACAGATAAAGAATTTCCTCGGTGCTGGCCGCGACCTCGGCAGGATCGCCAGAGACTGCAGTCTCCGTGGTGCCAATCAGCGTAAAGGCGTCGGCGAACGGGACCGCAAAAATCACCCTCTTATCGAAATTTTGCAGCAGATAGCCGCGGTCGTGCGCCTGCAGCCGCGGCACCACGATATGGCTGCCCTTGACCAACTTGAGCTTGGTCTTGAGCGGCCGCCGCGCCACGTTTTCGACGAAATGACCGGCCCAGGGACCCGCGGCATTGACCAGCCCGCGCGCCGTGACGCTCTCCCGCTGGCCTTCCGTTTGCAGCACGAGCTTCCAGCGACCGTCCTCGCGCCGCGCCGCCGCGCAGCGCGTACGCGTACGGATCACCGCCCCCTTCTCGCGCGCGCCGATCGCATTGGCGACCACCAGCCGCGCGTCGTCGGTGCTGCAATCGGAAAATTCGAAGCCGGTGTGGAACCCGCGCTTGAGCGGCGCGCCAGCCGGATCGTCGGAAAGATCGAGCACCCGGCTCCGCGGCAGCACGCTCGCTCCGCCGATCCAGTCATAGAGCTTGAGGCCGAACTTCAGCATGAAGGCCGGCCGCATGCCCGGCACGTGCGGCAGCACTAGCCGCAGCGGGTGCACCAGATGCGGCGCGAGCTTCAACAGAAGCTCACGCTCCACCAGGCACTCGTGCACCAGGCGAAAGGCGAAATGCTCGAGGTAACGCAGGCCGCCGTGGATCAGCTTGGTCGAGGCCGAGGAGGTCGCCGATGCAAGGTCGCCCTGCTCGACCAAGAGCACAGAAAGCCCGCGGCCGGCGGCGTCACGCGCGATGCCGCAGCCATGGATGCCGCCGCCGATCACCGCGATGTCGTATTCCGCCATGGAGTCCCCAGCCGCTCATTCGAGCATGCCTGGGCTACATGAATACAGCGTCAAGGCGGGATTACGGCTGAACGTCACAGAATCCGGCACACGTCGTCGAATTCGAACCGATCATAGCGTTGGCGCAGCTTGGCTGGATCGCCCTCTCCGATGGCGCACAGGAAATTCGACTTCCACTGCCCATCCGGGAAGAACTCGGCGTCCACCTTGGCGTTGTCGAAACCCGACATCGGCCCGCAATCAAGCCCCAGCGCGCGTGCGGCGATGATGAAATAGCCGCCCTGCAGTGTCGCATTACGGAACGCAGTCAGCGCAGTGAACGCCGCGTCCGTCCTCGAACGCTCCATGTAGGACTTCGCTACGACCGGGTAGAAGCGCTCGATGTGTTCCCAGTATTTCAGGTCATAGGCCAGGATCGCCACCACCGGCGCGGTGATGGTCTTTTCCTGGTTGCTTGCACTCATCGCCGGCTTGAGCCGATCTTTTTCTTTCTGCGTACGCAAAAATAGAATCCGCTGCGGCTGCGAATTCGAAGTCGTCGGGCCCCATTTCATGATCTCGTAGAGCGCACGCAATTGCACGTCGCTGACCGGCGTATTCTTCCAGCCGTTGTGCGAGCGGGCCAAGCGAAATAATTGGTCGAGCGCATCGTCGGGAATCGTCTTGAACATGATCGCCCCCTCGGCGCAGAGCACGCCGCGAGGCCGATTATTCCCGAGTCTGCATGATTGTCGATGGTGGGCGCGAAAAACTCTTAGCTCACCCGCTCGATCGCGATGGCTACCCCCTGCCCAACTCCAATGCACATCGTAGCGAGCGCGCGCTTGCCGCCCATCTCCTCGAGCGCGTGCAGTGCGGTGCCAGTGATGCGGGTGCCGGACATGCCCAACGGATGCCCAAGCGCAATAGCGCCGCCGTTCGGGTTCACATGCGCCGCGTCGTCGGCGAGCCCCAGCCCGCGCATGCAGGCGAGCGACTGGCTGGCGAAGGCTTCATTGAGCTCGATCACGTCGAAATCCTTCACCTTGATCCCGAGCCGAGCGATCAGCTTCTCCGTGGCTGGAATTGGGCCGATGCCCATGATGCGCGGTGGAACGCCAGCGGAAGCCAGCCCCAAGACCCGTGCGCGCGGCTTGAGGCCATATTTCTTCACCGCCTCTTCCGACGCGAGCAGCATCGCCGCAGCGCCGTCGTTCACGCCGGAGGCATTGCCCGCGGTCACCGTGCCCGGATTGCGAAACGGGGTTTTCAGCTTAGCGAGCCCTTCGAGTGTGGTGTCGGCGCGCGGATGCTCGTCCTTATCTACCCTTACCGGCCCAGCCTTGCCGCCCGGCACTTCGACCGCGACGGTTTCGGCTGCGAAATAGCCACGGCCCTGCGCCGCCACCGCGCGCTGCTGCGAGCGCAAGGCGAATTTGTCTTGATCCTCGCGCGAGACCTGGAATTCCTCGGCCACGTTTTCACCAGTCTCCGGCATCGCATCGACGCCGTACTGCGCCTTCATCAAGGGATTGATGAAGCGCCAGCCGATCGTGGTGTCGAAAATCTCCGCCTTGCGCGAAAACGCCTCGTCGGCCTTGCCCATCACGAACGGCGCGCGCGACATCGACTCCACGCCGCCGGCGATCGCAAGCTCGATCTCGCCCGCCTTGATCGCGCGCGCGGCCATGCCGACCGCTTCCATGCCCGAAGCGCAGAGCCGGTTGATCGTGGCGCCGGGGATTGTATTAGGCAGGCCCGCGAGCAGGAGCGCCATGCGCGCGACGTTGCGATTGTCCTCGCCCGCCTGGTTGGCGCAACCGAAATAGACCTCGTCGAGCTTCGACCAATCGACCGCGCCATTGCGCGCGACCAGCGCCTTGATCGGGATCGCCGCGAGATCGTCGGGCCGCACCTTGGCGAGCACGCCGCCATAGCGGCCGATCGGCGTGCGGATGAAGTCGCAGATATAGGCTTCGCGGGTCATGTCAGATTCCTGAGATCATCATATTCCAGCGCGCGCGCTTAGTCTTGAACACGAGTGCGTATTCCGCAGTGCGGTTCACGCCGCCTCGCCATGGGCGGCCTTGGTGCGCGCATAGAGATCGCGCAGCACTTGTAACTCTTTCGCCGTCGCCGGCGGCGTCTCAACGACTTTCGCCGCAAACTTAACGGGCCAGCCCGTCGCTTCGATCACCTGCTCGCGCACCACGCCCGGATGCAGCGACACGACATGGAGTTCCTTGGTCTTGGCGTCCGGCTCCATGATGCAGAGATCGGTGAAAATCATGGTCGGGCCCTGGGTCTTTACGCCGTGCTGTGCACGGTCGTCGCCGCCCTTGCCGAAGCCGAGCGACGTCACGAAATCGAGCTTGTCCACGAACGAGCGCTTGGACTGCGCCATGACGATGAAAATGCGCCCGCAGGAAGTGGCGATCTCCGGCGCGCCGCCGCCGCCCGGCAGCCGCACGGTCGGCTTCTCGTAGGGACCGACCACGGTGGTGTTGAGGTTGGCGAAACGGTCGATCTGCGCGCCACCGAGGAAGCCCGTGGTGACGCGCCCGCCCTGCAGCCAATAGCGAAACATCTCCGGCACAGGCACGGTCACGAGCGCAGTTTCGGAGAGCTCCCCGTCGCCGATGGAAAGCGGCAAGACGTTCGGCTTGGTCTCGAGCGTGCCGGACTCGTAGATCAAGACAATATCCGGCGCGTGCGTAAGACGAGCCAAGTTGCACGCCGCCGACGGCGCGCCGATGCCGACGAAGCACACGTCGTCGCCCTTCAGCGCGCGCGCGGCCGCGATCGTCATCATTTCGGTGTTTGAATAATTGGCGCTCATGCTCACGCCGCCCGTTTCGCATGGATCGCGAAGGCGTCGGGCCCCTTCTTCAGCACATTCTCGTTGATCCAGGCCTGGAAACTATCGCGCTCGCGCGAGATCGCATCCCATTTCTTGTAGAACGCATTGTCGCGCTTGTAGTAGCCCTGCGCATAAGAGGGATGCGCCCCGCCCGGCACTTTGACCACCGCTCCAATCGTCCAGCCCGGCAGGATCACCGCGTTCGGCGAACGCGCGCCGAAATCATCCACGATCTCCTCGACCGTGACGATCGAGCGCTTGGCGCAAAGCACCGCCTCCTTCTGCACGCCGACGATGCCCTCGAATATCACGTTGCCCTTCCGGTCGGCGCGCTGCGCGTGCACGATCGCACAATCGAGCTTAATCGCCGGCACCGCAGCGAGCTTCTCGCCGGTGAACGGACAGGTAATGCTCTTGATGTTCGGGTTCACGCGCGGAAGCTCCGCGCCGCGATAGCCCCGGAAAGTGGCGAACGGCAGCCCGGCCGCGCCCGCCTCATAAGCATTGGCCATGGCCGCGTGCGAATGTTCCTCGATCTCGATCGGCTGCGGCCAACCGCGCTCGTAGGCGTCGCGGAAGCGATGCAGCGAGCCGACGCCCGGGTTGCCGACCCAGGAGAACACGAGCTTGTCGACCGCGCCCATGCCGATGAGCTGGTCGTAGATCAGATCGGGCGTCATGCGGATGAGCGTGAGGCGCTTGCGCTTCTGGCGGATCACCTCGTGGCCGGCGGCGAACGGGATGAGGTGCGTGAAGCCCTCCATGGCGATCGTGTCGCCGTCCTTCACGTTGGCCTCGACCGCTTCGGCGAGGGAAAGAAATTTCGCCATCGAACCCTCCAGCCCGCTTCGGCTAACACGCTAAAATTTCAAAGCAAAGTGGGCTGCTTAGGTGGGCCGCCCCGCCGGCTCGAACTCGGTGACGAGCCGCCCGAGCGGCGCGGCGAAGGGTGAACGCTCGCGCGCCAAGTGCGCGCCGAAGCCCTTCGCACCCACGAGCTTGCCGTCGCGCACCACGACGCGCCCGCGCACCATGGTGAGCACCGGCCAGCCGGTCACCTCACGGCCCTCATAGGGCGTGTAATCGCAGGCGTCGTGCAGCACTGCGCGCGAGATCGTCACGCGCCTCTCCGGGTCCCACAGCGCGATGTCGGCATCGGAGCCGACCGCGATCGTGCCCTTGCGAGGATAAAGTCCATAAGTCTTGGCGTGATTGGTGGACGTAAGCTCCACGAAGCGCTCGAGCGAGATGCGCCCCTGCTTCACGCCTTCGGAGAACAGGATCGGCAGCCGCGTCTCGACGCCGGGAATTCCGTTCGGCACGAAGCGGAAGCTCTGCCGCCCGCGCGGGTGCAGCTTGCCGGCGGTGTCCTCGTAGCGGAACGGGCAATGGTCCGAGGAGAACACGGCAAAGATGCCCTGCTCCAGCCCCTCCCAACACGCCTGCTGGCTCGCGGAGTCGCGCGGCGGCGGGCTGCAGACGTGCTTAGCGCCCTCCATGTCCTGGCCCTCGAGATCCTTTTCGGTGAGCAGCAGATATTGTGGGCAGGTCTCGCCATAGACCTTGAGGCCGCGCCCCTGCGCGCGCGCGATCTCTTCCATGGATTGGCGGTTCGACACGTGCACGATCATCACCGGCACGTCGATCAGCTCGGCAAGCGAAATGGCCCGATGCGTGGCCTCGCGCTCGACCACGATCGGCCGCGACAACGCGTGCGCGGCCGGTTTGGTTTTTCCCGCGCGCTCCAGGCGCTCGGTCAGGAACCGGATCGCGTCGTCGTTTTCCGCGTGCACCATGACGAGCGCGCCGGTCTCGCGCGCCACCGAAAGCACTTCGAGAATTTCGCGGTCGTTCAGCTTCAGCGTCTCGTAGGTCATGAAAATCTTGAACGAGGTGTAACCGTCGGCCACCAACGCCGGTAGCTCCTGCCCGAGCACGTTCTCGCTCGGGTCCGAGATCACCAGATGAAAGCTGGTGTCGACGTAGCACTGGCCCGCGGCCTTGGCGTGATATTCCTTCAGCGCTTGACGAAGCCCCTTGCCCTTTTCCTGCATGCAGAACGGCATCACCAGCGTGTTGCCGCCGAACGCGGCCGAGCGCGTGGCGGATTCGAAATTGTCCGCCATCACGATGCCGGGTGCGCTCGCCTGCGCGATATGCACATGGCTGTCAATGCCGCCGGGCAGCACGAGCAAGCCCGTGGCGTCGATCGTCTCCGCGGCCTCGCCGAGATTGTCGCCGAGTACGGCGATGCGGCTGTCCTTGATACCCACATCGCAACGGACGGCCCCGTTCTCCGTGACAGCCGTTCCGTTCTTGATCAGGACGTCGAACTTCGGCATTGCCCTACCAGGTCAGCGTCCACGCGCTCGGCATAGACCGGACTCTACTGCTTCTTTCCGTCGGCGCCGAATTGCTTGAGAAACGCGATCACGTCGGCGATCTCATGCTCGCGCGGCAGGCCGGCGAATTCCATCTTGGTGCCCGGGATCGCGGCCTTGGGGTTCTTCAGATACTTGGCGAGCGTTGGCTCGTCCCACACGAACTTCGAATTCTTGTTGGCGTCGGTGTAGTTGTAGCCGGGATAACTGCCCGCATGCCGGCCGATCAGTCCGTTCAGGATCGGCCCGACCTTGTGCTGCGCGCCCTCGCCGACCGCGTGGCAAGCGAGGCACTTGCGGAACACGCGCTCGCCCGCGGCCGGATCGGCGGCGATCGCCGCGGCCGAATGCACTGACAAAAAGAACAGGATCGTCAGCGTGCGGCGCATTGCCGCCTCGTTAGGAATTGCAGCGGAATATTTCACGATCGGGATTTTAGCAGCGCGAATCTTGTCGCGTCTATGGCGCAAGTGCGGCCTGCATTGCGCGCGCAACGTTCTGTCACCAAGCGTGACTTGGTCGCCACCTTCAGAACGCATCGCCCCGACATCGAGACGCCGTCGCGCGGAAGCGCCGCCGCGCGACTCGTATCAACAGTCATGAAGGAGCCGACATGATCGGCAAGTTCGTACGCGTAAGTTCCGTTCTCCTGCTCTCAACCCTCGCTCTTCAAGCGCCTGCTCTCGCCTCCCCGAGCGACTTCGCTCCAGAGCGTACCGGCATCGGCGTTTCTACCATTGGCGCCACCTTTGGCGCGCCGAGCTGGCTCGCCATCGCCGAGGGCTACAAGGGCACCAATCCGACACGCAAGAACTCGCTCTGGTGCGCGGATTTCCTGAACCTCGTGCTCGGCCAGAGTGGGATGAAGAGCAGTAATTCGAGCATGGCGCGCTCATTCGCCAACTACGGCCGACGGCTCTCCGGCCCGCAGGTCGGCGCCATCGCCGTGCTGTCGCGCGGCAAGCGCGGTGGCCACGTCGGTATCGTCAAGGGCATCGACGCCCGCGGCAATCCGATCATCATCTCCGGCAATCATGGCCGGCGCGTCGGCGAGGGAACCTATTCCCGCAATCGCGTCATCGCCTACGTCTGGCCGAGCTGAAATTTTACCGAAGGGGGCCGCTGCTCCGGCAGCGGCCCTCCACTTGGGCATACTGCCGAAATATAGGATTCATGATACGTCGATTGTTCCCGTAACTCTCGGAAGCGTCAGATGCGCGTTGCGGTGCTTGGTGCCGGGCTCCAAGGCGTCTGCGTCGCCTTAGAGCTGGCGGCCCGCGGAGTAAGTGTCGATCTGTTCGACAAGAACGCCGACTGCGTCACCCAGGCGTCGGCGCAGAGCGAAGGCAAGATCCACTTAGGTTTCGTCTATGGAAACGATCGGTCGCGGCGGACCGCGCGCGCGATGATTCGTGGCGCGTTGTCATTCGCGCCACTCTTGCGCCGCTGGATCGGCTCCAAGATCGACGAGGTCCCCGTCTCATCACAGTTCCACTACCTCGTGCACGCGAATAGCATGTCGACGATCGACGAAGTGCGCGCCCATTTGAAGGCATGCCGACAGATCGCCAACGAGTACGCAACGGGACGACCCTGCGAATATTTCGGAAGCGATGTGCATGCGCCGGTGCGGGAATTGTCGGGCGGCGAACTCGCCGCCACCTTCGATACCGGCCGCGTCCACGCCGCCTTTCAAACCCCCGAGATCGCCATTGAGCCCGAGGCGCTCGCCGCGATCCTACGCATCTATGTCCGTACCATCCCTGAGATCAGCCTGCGTTTACGCACCACGATACGCGGCGTCAGGTTGGTCGATCCGCGCATCGCCGTAGAGTTCGAATCCGCAGGCACGCAGGACAGCGAGGAATATGATCACGTGGTCAATGCCTTGTGGGACGGGCGGCTTACGATCGATGCTTCGTTCGGCATCGTCCCGCAGCGGCCCTGGCTCTGGCGCGTGAAGCATTTCCTCCGGGTAAGCGCGCCTGGCCGTGGGGAAGCTCTGCCCTCTGCCACGATCGTGCTCGGGCCGTTCGGCGATATCGTGAACTACGGCCAAGGAAACTTCCTCCTCTCATGGTACCCTGCCGGGTGCATCGGACGCTCGACCGGCATCAGCCCGCCGGCGTGGCTTCCGCCCGATAAGACGACTGCTGCGGCAATCCGGGGGGGAACCCAGGCCGGACTCGCCGAGATCGTTCCCGCAATTGCGGAAATTTCGAACAAGAACGCGGAAGCGAGCGAGCTTAAGGGCGGTGTCATCTTCGCCTGGGGAGCGGTCGATATCGACGAGCACAACAGTGGCTTGCACGAGCGGTTCGAGATCGGCGTTACCTCCCACGGCCGCTATCATTCGGTCGATACCGGCAAGTACACGACCGCTCCGTTTTTTGCCGAGCAGGTGGTAGGCCGTATTCTCACTTCGAGTTGAAGGGTTGCCGTTTGAGCCGAATCCCTCGCATCACGATCGGCATTCCGGTTTTCCGTGGCGAGAAGCTCGTCGCCGATGCCTTGCGCTCGCTCGAGGCGCAGACCTTCGGGGATTTCAAGGTCATAATCTCGGTGGACGGCGGCGACGAACGCTCGGCAGCCGCATGCCGCCCGTTCGAGCGCGATCCGCGCTTCCGCGTCGTAGTCCAGAACGAGCAGCTCGGCTGGGCCGGCAATATCAACTGGCTTACACACCAGGCCGATACCGAGTTTTTCGCCTATCTAGCGCAGGACGATCAAGTTGTTCCGGACTGCTACGAAACCCTGCTCGCTCATGCCGACCGTCATCCCGAAGTCCACCTCGTATATCCCGACATCCAGTGGTTTGGCGCCCGAGATTGGATCCAATCGGAACCCCTGCCGATCGGCAGCCCGGCAGAGAAGATGATCGCGAGCCTGGATTGGTGCCCATGGATCGCGTTCGACGGCCTTCGCCGGACGGAACTCATGGGAAAGATCAGCGATTTGCGCGTGGATCAATCGCAAAGCGCGCTTGAGGACGTGATCTGGGTGATGAGGGCCCGCCGCCTCGCAATCATCCATCACATTCCCCGGCCGCTTTACATGAAGCGTCTTCACCCCGGCATGGTGACGATGAGCAAGCGGAAATGGAGTCCCGATTTCCGTTACCGGACCTGGATCGATGCCTGGACGCGAATGCTGGCGGCCGCCCTGGACGCCGCGGAGAATTCCGACGACGTACGAAAGATGCTCGCAGTCACGCTCGGGCGCGTCGCAGTCAAGGCACCCGACATGGACTGGTTTCTTGACCTCGGTCCTCTCGTCCTAGCGGAGCGGCGACGACTGATCACCGACTTCATCGCCAACTTAGAGCAGAGCGGAACGATCGACCTTCCCGCCCGGCTTGGGGAAAGCTGGCCGTCGATTCATCGATGGGGGCTCAAGGAATGTAGGCTCGAGCTCGGTATCGGTCGCTTCCTCCGCCTAGCCTATCGGCAGCCGCGTAGGCTGATCGCGGCCACCTCGCTCGGGCGTCGTCTTATGAGGGGCGGAAAATCCGACCGCTAAGCGACCGGTAGTAAATGGTGCCCAGGGCTGGAACCCCACTGCACGCGTAACCCATTGAACTGTCTCACTTATGCTCTGCGTCGAAATGTATCGTGCCCTCAGTCGTACCCTCAGGAAAAGTTGCTCCGCCTGGCTGCGCCATGTGCATCAATGCGCACGTTGATGCATCGAGAAAGCTCATCGAAAGGGGGCAGCACAACTCGATCGCTCCTCTCGAACTGTCGCAACACATTCAGCTTCGCGAAGCACAATGCGATGAGTTCGCTTCTGACTCGCCGCTGGAGGAAGCAGTCTGCTGCGAACTGGTCTCACCGGCCGAATTCCCTGATAAGTGGCCAATTACAGGGAATTTCACCGATCTGATCCCTGATCGCTGATTTTTTGAACCAGATATCCCGCGCGATTCAATGGCTTGCTC
>DATBTC010000078.1:0-21014 GCA_036559465.1 Xanthobacteraceae bacterium | reverse complement strand
GGAGGAAAGTGGGAGGCTGGACCGATAACCCGAACCGGTCTCGTTAGGGCTGCTTCCTTCCGGACCTGACCCGGTTGGCGAGTGGCTCGTCCACCGCCAACCTCCCGCTCTTTTATCGTCTCTTCGCACTGCAATGGCAAGCGCCCCGGATTTCGATCCACCGCCATTGTCCTGGGACCCGAACCGGACTTAGGCTGTGCAACGAGGGGAGCCATGCCACATCGCTTTCGTATCGATCCGTGGCTCGAAGCTGAGTCCGCACCCGTCGGCGATCTGCCGCTTTGCGCCGTGCTGCTTCGCGACGACAGACGTTTTCCCTGGCTCGTCCTCATTCCGCGCCTGCCGGGCCTGGTGGAGATCTTCGATCTTTCCGCACCCGATCGCACGCGGCTGATCGAGGAGATCGCGCTCGCGTCGCGGATTCTGAAAGCGGTTACCAATTGCCAGAAGCTGAATACCGCCGCCCTCGGGCTCATCGTGCACCAGCTCCACGTTCACGTGGTCGCCCGCTTCGCCGACGACATCGCCGGCACCGGCACGGTATGGGGCGCCGGTGAACCCGTGCTCTACGAAACCGCAGCACGCGACGCGATCGTGAGCAAGCTTAAGCACGGCTTCGGCTTCGCCTAGTTGCACGCGCACACGCCGCGTGCGAGCGTCCCGCCGCATTTTCCGATGACTGATCGCAACACAACACTCGGCCCGCCGCCGTATCTCGCCTATGCCGGATCGCGGCTCGACCGCGCCGCCGAGCGGCGAAGCGACGCCGACTTCGTCGCGCGAGCTTTTGCGCGCTCCGATGCGCGCACTTACGTGATTTCCGGCGAGCGTATCGTGCTCGCACAGAAGAACGGAAAGCTCGACCCGCTGTTCACTCCGGCCGATGCAGCGAAGCTCGGGCCCACGCCGGAGACGATCTTGATCGGTCTCGACGGAGAAGCCGCGCATTTCGCCCATGCCCTCGCGGCGGCGGACGCGGCGAAACTCGAGGGCAGCGCCGATTACCTCGTCTCGGATCTGCGCACTGTCGCGATGAAGGCGCTGGTCGGCGACGACCTGCTCGGGCCTATCGCCGCGGCCAAGGCGCTGATGGCCTGGCACGCACGGCATCGCTTTTGTGCCAATTGCGGCGCGCCGACGCGAAATTCCGAGGCCGGCTGGCGGCGCGACTGCGCCGCCTGTAGAGCGCAGCATTTCCCGCGCACCGACCCCTGCGTGATCATGCTCGCAATCGACAAGGAAAATTGCCTGCTCGGCCGCTCGGCGCGATTTCCGGGAAATATGTGGTCCTGCCTTGCCGGATTCATCGAGCCCGGCGAGTCGATCGAGGACGCAGTGCGCCGCGAAACCTTCGAGGAGGCCGGCGTCACGGTCGGCCGCGTGCGTTATTTCGCGTCCCAGCCTTGGCCGTTTCCGATGTCGCTGATGATCGGCTGCCACGCCGAGGCGAGCGCGGTTGACTTGAAGATCGACCGCAACGAGCTCGAGGACGGGCGCTGGTTCGCCCGCGCTGAAGCCGCACAGATGCTGGCGCGCAAACACCCGAACGACCTGTTCGTGCCGCCACCGATCGCGATCGCGCATCATCTGATCCGCGCCTATGTGGAGCGCGGGCCTGCGATCTTGAGCGAATAGTCTTCGCTAGCCCGCCTTGGCCGCGGCGGCGATCCGATAAGGATGCGCTGCATAGACGCCGAGAATTTTCAGCGAATCCGGCTGGGTAACGAATTGCAGCTCCTCGAGCGCCAACTCCAAGCCGCGTTCCGTCGGATGGCCTTCCACATCGGCGTAGAATTGCGTGGCCGCAAAGCTGCCGCTGACCATATAGCTCTCAAGCTTGGTCATGTTGATGCCGTTGGTGGCGAACCCGCCGAGCGCCTTGTAGAGCGCGGCGGGAATGTTCCGCACTTCGAACACGAAGGTGGTGACGACCTTCCGGGTATCGCGCGGCGCCCATTTGGCCTTGCGGGAAAGCACGATGAAGCGCGTGGTGTTGTGCTTCTCGTCCTCGATGTTCTCTTTCAGAATCCTGAGCTTGTAGATGCTGGCGGCGAGCCGCGAGGCGATCGCCGCCCGCGTCTTGTCCTTGGCTTCGGCGATCTCCCGCGCCGAGCCCGCAGTATCGGCGCCGATTACGCTCTTCAGACCGAGCTTGCGCATGACCTTGCGGCACTGGCCGAGCGCGTGGATATGGCTCTGCACGGTCTTGATCGTCGAGAGCGTCGCGCCCCTCGGCGCCATAAGCTGGTGCCGGATCGGCGAGAAATATTCCGCGATGATGTGCAAGCCCGAGGTCGGCATCAGGTGATGAATATCGGCGACGCGGCCGGCAACCGAATTCTCGATCGGAATCATCGCAAGCTCGGCCCGGCCGCTTTTCACCGCCGCGAACGCGTCCTCGAAGGTCGCGCACGGCACGGCCTGGTAGTTCGGATAGGCCTTGTGGCAGGCGATGTGCGAGTTCGCGCCCGGCTCGCCCTGGAAGACGATGCGTTTCTTGCTCATGAGGACCGGGCCTTCACCGCTGCCTGCCCGCAAGCAGCGCGCGGGCCTTCTCTAAGTCGGCCGGAGTATCGACGCCGAGCGGAACCGCGTCAACGATTGCCACATCGATGCGCATCCCGGCTTCAAGCGCGCGCAACTGCTCGAGCCGCTCGCGCTTCTCCAGCGTCGATGGCGGCAGCCGGACGAAGCTCTCCAACGCTTTGCGCCGGTAAGCGTAGAGGCCGATGTGATGATAGAGCGGCCCCTCGGCCGCCGGCGCGCTCGCGCGGGTGAAATAGAGAGCGCGCAGCCGGCCGGCCGCTACCGGTGTGCCCACAACTTTGACTACGTTCGGGTCGGTGCGCTCGGCGGGCTCCCGGATTTCCGCGGCGATCGTGCCGATGGCCACCGCTGCGTCTTCGAGCGGCGAAAGTGCGGCTCGAATCGCGCGCGCTTCCACGGTCGGCAGGTCGCCCTGGAGATTCACGACGATCTTCGCCTCGCCGCCCGGATCGATCGTGCCCAACGCTTCGAAAATGCGGTCCGAGCCCGAAGCATGATCCGCGCGCGTCATTACCGCGCGGTGCCCAGCGCCCTCCACAGCCCGCAAAATTTCGGGCGCGTCGGTCGCGACCCACACCGGTCCAAGCGCCGCTTCGAGCGCCCGTTCAACCACGTGTACGATCATGGGCTTGCCCGCGATTTCGGCGAGCGGCTTGCCGGGCAGCCGGGTCGCGTGCATCCGCGCCGGGATCAGCACGAGCACTTCGGGTGCGGATTTGCTCACGCGGGACATGGGACCGGACGCGGCCACAGCGGCAGAAAGTAGCATGGGCCGGCGCGGTTATACGGGTTGCCAGTCTGGGCGCAAAGCGTTAGGTCAAACCGGTTTGCGGGACTTCGGGAGCGGGCATGGACGGCTTCGAATTGAACAAGGTTCTGGGGGCGATCCTCGCCACCTGCCTGTTTACGTTGTCGCTGAATATCGTTTCCGGCGGCATTTTCACCCCGAAGAAACCGGCCAAGCCCGGCTACGACATCGCCGTGACCGAGACCGCGCCCGGCAGTGCCGCCGCCGCGACGGTCCCCGACGAGCCGCTCGAGAAGTTGCTCGCCAGCGCAAACCTCGAGAAGGGCGCGACCGTCGCCAAGAAGTGTCTCGCCTGCCACGACTTCGCCAAAGGCGGCCCCAACAAGGTCGGCCCCAATCTCTGGGGCATTCTCGATCGCGACAAGGGCGCGGTTTCGAGTTTCGCCTATTCGACCAATTTCAAGAAGATGATGCAAGGCCATTGGACCGTCGACGACCTGAACAAATACTTGCTTAATCCAAAGGCAATGGTGCCGGGCACGTCGATGGCCTTCATCGGCCTCAACAAGGGCAGCGAGCGCGCCGACGTGATCGCCTATCTCAACTCGCTCTCCGACAGCCCCAAGCCGCTGCCCAAGGCGCAGTAATTAACTCTCTGTAATCTCACGAAGGTTTCACTCTGGCGCCGCTATGGGCGCTCGGGCAAATTCGTCATAATGGCCTTCAAGTCTTGTACCGAGGCCACGACGGAGTCCGCGCGTGAAAATCCTGCGCATCCTGCCCGCCGTATTGCTTCTCTTGCTTGCCGCCGCCGCGCCGGCACAGGAAGACGAATGGCGTCACGGCATGTCGCTCATGGGCACGCCGCGCTATCCGGCCGACTTCAAACGTTTCGATTATGTGAACCCGGCCGCCCCCAAGGGCGGTCTGTTGCGAATGTCGACCGAGGGCAGCTTCGACAGTCTTAACATCGTTCCGCGGCGTGGCTTGGTCGCCATTGGCGTGACACTCATCTACGACTCGCTGCTGACGCCCTCGATGGACGAAATCTCGACTTCGTACGGACTGCTCGCGGAAGCAATGCGCTATCCGACCGACTTTTCGTCGGTGACGTTCAGGCTGCACTCCAACGCGCGCTGGCATGACGGCAAGCCGGTCACGCCCGAGGACGTGGTGTGGACCTTCGAGATGCTGAAGCTGCACAATCCCGGCCAGGCGTTCTATTACCGGCACATCGTGAAGGTCGAGAAAACCGGCGAGCGCGAGATCACGTTCACCGCCGACGCCCCGGGCAATCGCGAACTCCCGAGCATCGTCGGCCAGCTCAACGTACTGCCCAAGCACTGGTGGACCGGCACCGATGCCAACGGCAAGCCGCGCGACATCACCGCCGCCACGCTCGAGACCCCGCTCGGCAATGCCGCCTATCGCATCAAGACCGTCATCCCCGGCCGCACCATCGCCTATGAGCGCGTGCCCGACTATTGGGGCAAGGATCTGCCGGTCAATATCGGCAAGGATAATTTCGATGAAATCCGCTGGGAGTATTACCGCGACGACACCGTGGAGCTCGAGGCCTTCAAGGCCGACCACTACGACTTCCGGATCGAATCCTCTGGCAAGAACTGGATGAGCGCCTACGATTTTCCCGCCCGCCGTGATGGCCGCGTCATTCTGGAGAAATTTACCGAGCGCGCGCGCGGCGTGATGCAGGGCTTCATCTTCAATTTGCGCCGCGACAAGTTCAAGGATCCGCGCGTGCGCCTCGCCTTCAACTATGCATTCGATTTCGAGGAGCTGAACCGGACACTATCGTCGGGCGAATACGAGCGCATCAATTCTTATTTCAGCGGCACCGAACTCGCCTCCGAGGGATTGCCGAGCGGCAAGGAGCTCGAAATCCTCAAAACCGTGCGCGGCCAGGTGCCGGCCGAGGTGTTTACCAAGCCCTACGTCAATCCCAAGGGCGGCAGCGACGAGGCACGGCGCGCGAACCTGCGCGAGGCGACGCGACTCCTGCGCGAGGCGGGCTACGAGATCCGCGACCGCAAGCTGGTCAACACCAAGACCGGCGTGCCGTTCACGGTTGAGTTCCTGCTCTCCAGCCCGAGTTTCGAGCGCGCGATCCTGTTCTACAAGCCGGCGCTGGATCGGCTCGGCATCGAATCGACGATCCGCACCGTCGACTCCTCGCAATATCAGAACCGCATGCGCGGCCGCGAATTCGATGTCATCGTCGGGCTGTGGCCGCAATCGCTCTCGCCCGGCAACGAGCAGCGCGACTTCTTTGGCTCGCAGTCGGCCGACCGCGAAGGCGCGCGCAACTTCGGCGGCATCAAGAATCCGGCGGTCGACGCGTTGATCGAGCGCGTGATCTTCGCCAAGGATCGCGACGAACTGGTCGCCGCCTGCAAGGCGCTCGACCGCGTGCTTTTGTGGAACCACTACGTCGTTCCGCACTTCACCATCGGCTATACGCGCGTCGCTCGCTGGGACCGGTTCGGCAAACCGGAAAAGCTGCCGGCCTATTCCTTCGGCTTCCCTGACATCTGGTGGTACGACCGCGAGCGCGCGGCCAAGACCGGAGGCCGCCCGTGAGCCGTCGCCGACGCGGTCTCTCCCGCCGCCGGGTGCTCGAGATCGGTGCCGGCGCGGTCGCTGCCGCTTTCATCCCGGGCAGCCTCGGGGCACAGGAGAAAGAGAGCCACGGTATCTCCGCTTTCGGTGATCTCAAATATCCGCCGGACTTCAAGCACTTCGCCTACGTGAACCCAGACGCGCCCAAGGGCGGCGCCTTCTCTCACATCGGGCCGACGCGCCAGTTCAATCAATCCTTCCTCACCTTCAACTCGCTGAATGCCTATGTCCTGCGCGGCGACGCCGCTCAAGGCATGGAATTCACCTTCGTCGCACTGATGGGCCCGTCGAGCCTCACCATGCCCGGCCACGACGAGCCCGACGCGATGTATGGATATGCCGCGCGAGCGGTACGCATGTCGGCCGACGGGCGTACCTACCGTTTCCTGATGCGGCCCGAAGCGCGCTTCCATGATGGCTCGCGTTTGACCGCGCACGACGCCGCCTTCTCGATCAGCATACTCAAGGAAAAGGGCCACCCGATCATCCGCCAACTCATGCGCGACCTCGAAGGTGTCGAGGCTGCGGGCGAGGATGTGCTGGTCGCGCGCTTCGCCGAAAAGCGCGGCCGAGAGACCCCCTTGCTCGTCGCAGGCCTGCCGATTTTTTCGCGCGCCTATTATGCCAACAAGAACTTCGAGGAATCGACGCTCGAAATTCCGCTCGGCTCCGGTCCTTACAAGGTCGGCCGCTTCGAGGCCGGGCGCTACATCGAATTCGAGCGGGTGAAAGACTGGTGGGGCGTCAACCTGTCCTTAAACCGCGGCAAGTACAATTTCGACACCGTGCGCTTCGAGTATTTTCGCGACCGCGACGTCGGTTTCGAAGCGTTCACCGCCAAGAACTATCTGTTCCGCGAGGAATTCACCTCGCGTACCTGGGCGACGCGCTACGATTTCCCCGCTTTCAAGGACGGCCGCGTCAAGCGCGAGGTTCTGCCCGACCAGACGCCCTCCGGCGCGCAGGGCTGGTTTCTCAATACGCGGCGCGAGAAATTCAAGGACCCGCGCGTGCGCGAGGCGGTCGGCCTCGCTTTCGATTTCGAGTGGACTAATAAGAACGTGATGTACAGCTCCTACGACCGCACCCACTCCTATTTCCAGAATTCCGACCTGATGGCGATGGGTAAGCCTTCCGCCGAGGAATTGGTGCTACTCGAGCCGTTTCGCGGCAAGGTGCCCGACGAAGTCTTCGGCGAGCCTTATAAGCCGCCGGTCTCCGACGGGTCGGGCCAGGATCGGGCACTCCTGCGCCGCGCCTCCGATCTTCTGCGTTCCGCCGGCTACAACATCGTCGATGGCAAGCGCGTGAACACTCGCGGCGAACGTTTCACAATCGAATTCCTGATCGAAGAGCCGTCGGTGCAGCCGCATCATATGCCGTTTATTAAAAACCTCGGCACCCTTGGCATCGACGCAACGCTCCGCCTCGTCGACCCGGTGCAATACCGCGCGCGCCTCGAGGATTTCGATTTCGATACGACGATCGTGCGCTACGCCCTCTCGTCGACGCCGGGCGAATCGATGCGTACCTTCCTCTCCTCGCAATCCGCCGCCACCAAAGGCTCGCGAAATCTCTCCGGCATCGCAGATGCGGTCGTCGATGCGCTAGTCGAAACGATCATCGAGGCGAAGACACGACCGGAATTGACCATTGCCTGCCGGGCGCTCGATCGCGTGCTGCGTGCCGGGCGCTACTGGGTGCCGCACTGGTACAAGGGCACGCACTGGATCGCCTATTGGGACGTATTCGCGCGACCGCCCGAGAAACCGCGCTATGGCCGCGGCATTCCCGATACCTGGTGGTGGGACGCCGGCAAGGCCGGGCGTACCGGTTGACCGCCACCCGCAAGGCCAGCCAGCTCTGCACCGACCGATTGACGCTCGGTACGAACGCCACCACGGTGTGAGAAATGACAACGTACATCCTCCGCCGGCTCCTGCTCATGATCCCGACGCTGCTCGGGATTCTGCTGGTGTCGTTCGCCGTGGTGCAGTTCGCGCCCGGCGGCCCGGTCGAGCGCGTCATTGCGCAGCTCAGCGGCGACGATGTCTCGGCGACCTCGCGTATTTCCGGCGGCGGCGGCGACATCCGCGCTCCCGGCCAAACCGCCATCGCCACCGCCGATCCGGTGACCTCGCGCTATCGCGGCGCCCAGGGCCTGGACCCGGCTTTCATCAAGGAGCTCGAGCGCCAATTCGGCTTCGACAAACCCGCCCATGAACGCTTCTTGCTCATGCTGTGGAACTTCGCCCGCTTCGACTTCGGCAAGAGCTATTTTCGCGACACCAAGGTGATCGACCTGATCAAGGAGAAGATGCCGGTCTCCATTTCGCTCGGCATCTGGATGACCCTTCTCACTTATCTGATCTCGATCCCACTCGGCATCCGGAAAGCCGTGCACGACGGTTCGCAATTCGACACCTGGACTTCGGGAGTGATCGTCATCGCTTATGCGATCCCCGGCTTTCTGTTTGCGATTCTGCTGATCGTGCTGTTCGCTGGCGGCTCGTTCTGGTCGATCTTCCCGCTTCGTGGCCTGACCTCGGACAATTTCTCGAGCCTGCCCTGGCCCGACAAGATCGCCGATTATTTCTGGCACATCACGCTGCCGCTCGTGTCCATGGCGCTCAGCGCCTTCGCGACCATGACCCTGCTCACCAAGAACTCGTTCCTCGACGAGATCCGCAAACAGTATGTGCTCACTGCGCGCATGAAGGGTCTCTCGCAGAGCCGCGTGCTCTACGGCCACATCTTCCGCAACGCCATGCTGATCGTGATCGCCGGCTTCCCCGGCGCCTTCGTGCATGCCTTCTTCACCGGCGCGCTCTTGATCGAGACCATCTTTTCGCTCGACGGGCTGGGGCTCCTGGGCTTCGAAAGCGTCTTGAACCGAGATTACCCGGTGGTATTCGCCACGCTCTTCATCTTCTCGCTGGTCGGGCTCGCGGTGAACCTGATCTCCGACCTCACCTATACCTGGGTCGATCCGCGCATCGATTTCGAGACCCGGGAGGCCTGAGGTGGACGCAACCACTCCGCGGCCGATCGAGACCAGTCCGGTCGCGCCTATGGGCGTCGTCGTGCCGCCCCGGCGCAATATGGTGGACCTGTCGCCGATCAACCGGCGGCGCTGGAAGAACTTCAAGGCCAACCGGCGCGGCTGGTGGTCGTTCTGGATATTTCTGATCCTCTTCGTACTCACGCTGGGCGCCGAGTTCATCGCCAACAACAAGCCGTTCTATGTTTCGTTCGAAGGCCGCTCCTATTTCCCGGTGTTCGCGCGCTACACCGAAACCGCGTTCGGCGGCGACTTCGAGACCGAGGCCGACTATCGCGACCCGTATTTGCAGAAGCTGATCGCCGAGAAAGGCGGCTACATGATCTGGCCGCCGATCCGCTACAGCTACTCGACCCACAATCTCGATCTGCCGACGCCGGCGCCCTCGCCGCCGACCTGGTGGCTCTCCGAGGAGCAGTGCCGGACCATCGCCGAGAAGAAGGGCGTGCGCGGCTGCCGCGAGCTAGAATGGAATTGGCTCGGCACCGACGACCAGGGCCGCGACGTCGTTGCGCGGCTGATCTATGGCTTTCGTCTCTCCGTGCTGTTCGGCTTGGCGTTGACGTTGATCTCCTCGGCGATCGGCGTAACCGCCGGAGCTGTGCAGGGCTATTTCGGCGGCTGGATTGATCTTCTGTTCCAGCGCTTCATCGAAATCTGGACCTCGATCCCGGCGCTATATCTGCTGCTCATCATCTCCTCCGTACTGGTGCCGGGCTTCTTCGTCTTGTTGGGAATTCTTCTGCTTTTCTCGTGGGTTGCGCTGGTCGGCCTGGTGCGAGCCGAATTCCTGCGCGCGCGCAATTTCGAGTACGTGCAGGCAGCGCGCGCGCTTGGCGTGTCCAACATCGTGCTCATGTTCCGCCACCTGTTGCCGAACGCCATGGTGGCGACGCTCACCTTCCTGCCCTTCATCCTTTCGAGCTCGGTGATGACCTTGACCGCCCTCGACTTCCTCGGTTTCGGCCTGCCGCCCGGCTCGCCCTCGCTCGGCGAGATGCTGGCGCAAGGCAAGTCCAACATTCAGGCGCCATGGCTCGGGCTGGCCGGCTTCTTCACGGTCGCGATCCTGCTCTCTCTCCTGATCTTTGTCGGCGAGGCTGTGCGCGACGCCTTCGACCCCCGGAAAACCTTCGCATGAGCGCCGCGCCAGATCCGCTGCTCAAGGTCGAGAACCTCTCGGTCGCCTTCCGTCAGGATGGGCTCGCCACGCTCGTGGCCGACCGCATCTCCTTCGAGATCAAGAAGGGCGAGACCGTCGCCCTGGTCGGCGAATCCGGCTCAGGCAAGTCGGTGAGCGCGCTTTCGATCCTGAAGTTGCTGCCCTATCCCGCCGCTTCGCATCCGTCCGGCCGCGTCCTGTTCAAGGGCCGCGATTTGCTTGCGCTCTCGGAGAACGACATCCGCTCCGTTCGCGGCAACGAAATCTCGATGGTGTTCCAGGAGCCGATGAGCTCGCTCAATCCGTTGCACACCATCGAGCGCCAAATTGCCGAGGTGCTCTCGGTGCATCGCGGGCTCTCCAATACGGCCGCGCGTAAGCGCGTGATCGAGCTGCTCGCCGATGTAGGCATCCCCGATCCGGCGGCGCGGCTTAATGCCTACCCACACCAACTCTCCGGCGGTCAGCGGCAGAGAGTCATGATCGCGCTCGCGCTCGCCAACGAACCCGACCTCTTCATCGCCGACGAGCCCACGACCGCGCTCGATGTCACCGTGCAGGCGCAAATTCTCAAGCTTCTCAAAGAGTTACAACAGCGCCTGAACATGGCCATGCTGTTCATCACCCACGACCTCGGCATCGTGAAGAAAGTCGCCGAGCGCGTGTGCGTGATGCGCGCGGGCAAGATCGTCGAACAGGGCCAGGTCGCCGAATTGTTCGCGCGCCCGCAGCATGAATATACCAAGGCGCTGATTGCCGCCGAGCCCAAGGGCGAGCCGCCACCGCCGCATCCCGGCGCGCCGATCATGGTCTCGACCGACAACCTGCGCATCTGGTTTCCGGTCCGTCGCGGGCTTCTGAGGCGGACCATCGGCCACATCAAGGCGGTGGACGGCGTTACGATTGCGATCCGCCGCGGCGAAACGCTCGGCGTCGTCGGCGAATCCGGATCGGGCAAGACCACACTCGGGCTGGCGCTCTTGCGCCTGATCTCGAGCGAAGGGCCTATCGTGTTCATGGGCAAGTCCGTGCAGGGATTGAAGTTCCGTGCCATGCGGCCGTTGCGGCGCGAGATGCAGGTCGTCTTTCAAGACCCCTACGGCTCGCTCTCGCCCCGCATGTCGATCGCTGACGTCGTCGGCGAGGGGCTGCGCGTTCATTATCCCAAGATCAGCGAGTCTGAGCGCGATGCGCGCGTCGTGTCCGCACTCAAGGACGTCGGCATCGACCCCGAGACGCGTCATCGCTACGCCCACGAATTCTCAGGCGGCCAACGCCAGCGGATTGCGGTCGCGCGCGCTATGGTGCTGGAGCCTACTTTCGTGGTGCTGGACGAGCCCACCAGCGCGCTCGACATGCTGGTGCAGGCGCAGATCGTCGACCTGTTACGCGCGCTGCAGAAGAAGCACGATCTGACCTACATGTTCATCAGCCACGACTTGAAGGTCGTGGCTGCACTTGCGAGCCAGGTCGTGGTCATGCGCCACGGCAAGGTGGTGGAACAGGGCGTAGCGCACGAGATTTTCGAGCGGCCGAAATCCGACTACACCCGCGCGCTGCTGGCCGCCGCCTTTGATCTCGAAGCCGCCGGTGATGGCGCGGTGGCGCAGTAGCACTGGGGCTCGCTAAAGCCTTCTTACTGCTAGGATTTCCAGCCCGCTGGCACGGATGCGCTGGATCGCATCGGCGAGCGGCTCCTCGGCCACCGTCATATGAAAAGCATTGGCGTGTAGAAAGCGTCCCTCACCAGCGACTAGGCCGATATGGCCTTGCCAATAGACCAGATCGCCGCGCTTGAGCTTTGAAATATCCCCGCCAAAGTCGACCGCACTCCCGAGATCGGCCTGCATATCGCTGTCGCGCGGACACTCGATGCCTGCCGCCTGCAGCGCGAGCTGCACCAGCGCGGAACAATCGAGTCCAAGAGACGAGCGCCCGCCCCAGAGATAGGGAACGCCGAGAAAGCGGCGCGCAGTAGCGACGTAATCCGGCTCGCGGTGGCCGAGCGGAACCAGATGCTGCAACGGGATGAAGCCGCCTTCGCTGCTGATCGCGAATTTGCCCTCTTCACGAGCGATCGCGAACCTGCATCCGAACGGAAAAGCGGCCGCCGGCACGGTCTTGATGTCCGGCCGCGCGAACATGAACGTGCCGAGCGCGGCGACCCGATGGGTCGGAGGCGGGCCGACCTCGGTGAACGCGTTCGCGGACATCCAGCCCACATAGCCGTCGAGCTCGAGCTGGCCCCAGGCCCAGCCCTCTTCGGTCGTTTCATAGATCGTTGCGCGCTCACCGAAGAGAGCTTCGGTCTGAATCTCCCCATCGGGGCGCGGCGCCCGGCGCAGGCCAACCACCGGCGCGAACACGCGCTTGAGCGCACCCTCGACGTAGCGGGCCGCCTGGACCTGGCCGCGCAGATGGGCTGCCGCGAGATCCGGGCGCGCCGGCGTCACTCGCGGGTCGAGGCGGCTGGCGCTCATATCGGCAGTCCCCTGGCTTTGGCGATCATCACATCGGCGAGCCGCTCCACATAGAGCGCACCCTTTACCGTACGCTGCACCACGACGTTTCGCCGGTCACTCTCGTCTCGCCGGCGCGTGACGATTTCCAGCCGGCCCATCGTATCGAGCGCGCGCGTGATCACGGGTTTGGTGACGCCGAGCTTTTGCGCCAGCCCGCGCACCGTGTGCGGCGGCGTTTCCAGATACACCGTCAGCAGAATTGCAAGCTGCCGCGCCGAAAGATCGGGCTCGCCGTCGCGCACCTGCTCGAGCGCGATGTCGTGCAAGAGCCGCAGCGCCTGCGAGGGGCGGAGTTCGAGCGCCAAAGGCGCCTCCGGAATTCGTTTCGGAGGCGTATTGTTCCCCTCGGCTGAAAGATTTGCAAGCTCAGAGGTAGCGCGACGCCAACAGCGCATAGAGCGCACGGATCGTTTGCGCCTCGCCGCCCTCGGGCCGACCCGGTCGCTCCTTCGCGTTCCACGAATAGAGGTCGAGATGCAGCCACGACTTCGTGCGCTCTACGAAGCGCGCGAGGAACAGCGCCGCCGTGATAGCGCCGGCGAACGGCCCGCCGGAAATATTATTGGTGTCGGCGATTTTCGAATCCAGCATTGCGGCATAAGGCCGCCACAACGGCAAGCGCCATGAAGGATCGGCTTCGGCAGCGCCGAACCGCATGAGCTCCGCGGCAAGCGCGTCGTCCTCGGTGAAGGCCGCCGGCAATTCTGGCCCGAGCGCTACGCGCGCGGCGCCCGTGAGCGTCGCAAAATCGACCAGCAGGTCCGGCGCCTCCTCGTCGGCAAGCGCAAGCGCATCGGCAAGGATCAATCTTCCTTCGGCGTCCGTGTTGCCGATCTCGACCGAAATACCCTTGCGGCTCGGAAAAACGTCACCCGGCCGGAACGCGGTGCCGGAGACCGAATTCTCCACCGCCGGGATAATGACGCGCAGCCGGACCGGAAGCTTCGCGTCCATGATCATATGCGCGAGCCCGAGCGCCTGCGCCGCGCCACCCTTGTCCTTCTTCATCAGAAGCATCGCGGCGTCGGGCTTGATGTCGAGGCCACCGGTATCGAACACGACGCCCTTGCCGACGAGCGTGACCTTCGGAAGCTTCGGCTTGCCCCAAACCAGATCGATGAGCCGCGGCGCGCGCGCACTGCCCTGCCCCACCGCGCTCACCAGCGGAAAGTTCTTCTTGAGCGTGTTGCCGGTGACGATGCTGATCTTCGCCCCATGCTTTGCCGCGAGCCTGCGCGCAGCGTCGGCAAGTTCGGCCGGACCGAGATCGTTGGCCGGCGTATTGATCAAATCGCGCACGAGATAGACCGCTTCGACGATGCGTGTGAGGTCCGCGCCATCAACCCCCTTGGGAAGCTCCAGCCGCGGCGCCTTCGCGTCTTTCGACTTCTTTTTGCTGTAGCGGTCGAATCGGTAGCGGCCGAGCGCGAACGCAAGCGCCCCCAGACGCGCATCCACAGGCGGCGTGGCGAAACGCCAGGTACCCGCCGGCAGCACGTTCGCGAGCTTGCCGGGCATGAAGCGATCGGTACCCCGCTTGGACGGCGCGCCGAGCGCAAATAGCGCGCCGGCGACGCCTTTCTTCCCCGGCACCAGAAGATGCCGCCCGACCTCGGGCTTGAAACCGGCGTCTTCGGCAAAGGCGCGGGCATAAGCGGGCAGCGCGTTGCGTCGTGCCGGCCAGCTCTCCGTATCGACGCACCAGATAGGCCGGGCGCCGGGTGAACTCCCCGGGAGGGCAAAGGAGGCATGAATGGGTGAGGCCAAGAGATGCGGTCCTGCGGTCGCCCATTAGCACGCAAAACGAGCCTCCCGGAAGCGCACGCCGAGTGGGCCTTTCCGGCCTTAACCGCTCATTAGGGTTAACGGACTATTGCTGGCCCTACCGGGATGCGCCCGGCGGGAGTTGCTTATGGCGTCCCATCCGTGCCGGGTGACCGAGCGCCGCTTCGGCGCGTCCGCGACGATCCTTGCGCTCGCGCTCACTGCGGTGCTGGGCGGCTGTGCGGGTAAGCTCGGCGACATCACCGGCTCGGTGCCCACCCGCCCCGATGCGCCAGGGCGTCACAACGTCGAAGCACTTGGCGCCAAATACCGCGCCGACCCCAAAAATACGGAAGCCGCCATCGCCTATGCCCGCGCGCTGCGCGCAGGCGGCCAACGCGCGCAGGCCGTCGCGGTGCTGCAGCAGACTTCGATCATGAACCCGAAGAGCCAGGCGGTGCTTGCCGAATATGGCCGGGCGCTGGCCGATGCCGGACGCTACCAACAGGCGCTCGAGGTACTCTCCAAGGCCCACACGCCCGATCAGCCGGACTGGCGCTTGCTGAACGCACAGGGCGCCGTCCTCGATCAAATGGGCAACTTCGCCGAGGCGCGGAGCTATTACGAGACGGCGCTCAAGATCGCGCCCGAAGAGCCGGCTATTCTTTCGAATCTCGGCCTGTCCTACATGCTTGCCAAAGACCTGCCCCGCGCCGAGGCGACGCTGAAACGCGCTGCCACGCGCGGTGGCGCCGATCCGCGCGTGAATCAGAATCTCGCACTCGTTCTCGGGCTGCAAGGCAAGTACGAAGAAGCCGAGCGGGTTGCGTCGGGCGGCCTTCCGCCCGACGAGGCTCGCGCTAACGTCGCGTACCTGCGCGAAATGCTGAAGCAGCCCGACCCGATAAAGTCGATCGCCGCGCCGAAAAAAAAGCCGAAGCGCGGCTGAACTTACTTTCCAATCTGAACAGATTTCCCGGGTCGCGCTTACGCGCGCGTATTACTTGATCGCCATCACCTGAATCGCCGCCGGACCGAGAATGACGACGAACAGCACCGGCAGGAAGAACAGGATCATCGGCACCGTGAGCTTGGGTGGCAGGCCCGCGGCCTTCTTCTCGGCCTCGGCCATGCGCATGTCGCGGATTTCCTGCGACAGCACCCGCAATGCCGTTCCGATCGGCGTTCCGTAGCGCTCGGCCTGGATCAGCGCGGTACAGACCGCCTTCACGCCCTCCAGATCGGTGCGCTTGGCCAGATTGTCGAATGCCTGCCGCCTCTCTTGCAGATACGACAGCTCGGCCGTGGTCAGCGTCAGCTCCTCGGCGAGCGGGATCGATTGCCCGATGATCTCCTGGCTCACCTTCTTGAGCGCCGCCTCGATCGACATGCCCGACTCGACGCAGATCAGCAGCAGATCGAGCGCATCGGGGAAAGCGCGGCGGATCGAGAGCTGCCGGCGCGCGATCCGGTTGCGGATGAACAGTGTCGGAATGCGCATGCCGAGCCAGGCAGCGGCAAAGGCCATCGCGAGCTTCACGAACAGCGGTTGCTGGAGCTTGAGGATCAGGAAGATATAAATCATCGCGAACGTGAACATGGCGATCGGCGCCAGCAAGCGGAAGAACAAAAAGCCGATATAGGGCGCTTGCCCACGATAACCGGCCCTGATCAAGAGCGAACGCACGTGCTCTTCGCCAAGCCATTCGCGCAGATTCAGCTGCTCGACAATGAACTGCATATAGGCCTTCGGACTCTGCCGAAGCTCGATGCGGTCGCCGCGCGCAAGCCGCTCGCGCTCGCGCGCACGGATCTTGTTACGTTCGATGGAGACGCTCTTCATCCGCCGCTCGAGATTGTCGCCGAACACATAGGGCATCGCGAGCGTCAGCACGGTCGCCATGGCGGCGAGCGCGGTGAGTATCGTCACCACGAAGTTGGTGTCATGCAGCTTGTCGATGATGAGGTCGATCATGGCGCCCGCCGCTCAGAAATCGAAATTGATCATTCGGCGCATGACGAACACGCCCACCAGCATCCACACACCGCAGCCGAACATCAGCATGCGCCCGAGCGGCGTGATCCACAAAAGTTCGATATAGTTTGGGCTTGTCAGGTATACGAGCAGCATGACTGCGATCGGCAAAGCCGCGATGATCGCAGCAGAAGCCTTGGCTTCCATGCTCATTGCCTGGATCTTCGCCTGCATCTTGCGGCGCTCGCGCAGGACGCGCGAAAGATTGCCCAGCGCCTCCGACAAGCTGCCGCCGGACTTCTGCTGGATCGACACCACGATGCCGAAGAAGTTCGCCTCCGGCAGCGGTATATGATCGAACAGCCGGGCACTGGCATCGGCCAGCGGAATGCCGATCGATTGTGACTCGGCGATCATGCGGAACTCGGCCTTCACCGGCTCGCGCGCCTCCGCAGCCACGATCCGGATGCAGTCGCCGACCGGGAGACCGGCCTTCACGCCGCGCGTGATGATGTCGATCCCGTTCGGGAATTCCTCGAGGAACCGCTTCTCGCGCCTCTTTTTGAGAAAGGAAAGCATCCAACGCGGCAACCCGAACCCGGCCGAAAAACCGATGCCCAACGCGATCAAGATCGAGGCGCCGAAAATCCAGGCGACGATGGTGCTGAACAAGCCAACGATCGCGCTCGTGATCCAGTATTGGCGCTTGGTCCAAGCGAGGCCAGATTGCTGCAGGCGCGTAGAAAGCGGCGGGCGAGCCGAGCGTTTCCGCCGGTCCTCGATCTGCTGCAGTGAATCTTCGACCTGCTGGCGGCGCTTGACCGAGGGGTCGGCCGTTTTACGTGAACTGCGTGCTTCCGGTTCAACGGCGGCTACATCTCGCATGCGCTGCTCGACGCGCCGTTCACCCGTCAAGAGCGGATAAATGAAGACATAGGCGACCCCGCCGACTGCGACGGCGATCAGGATAGCAACGCCTAATGCTCCGAACACGACCTCACCCACGCTTTACGGTTTCGTCGACCTCGGAGGCATCGAGCGCCGCAGCGAGCTTCTTCTCTTCGCCGAAATAGCGCGCGCGATCCCAAAACCGCGGCTGACCGATGCCGGTCGAGCGGAAGCGACCGAGAAGTTTGCCGTTCGCGTCTTCACCGAGGAATTCGTAGAGAAAAAGGTCCTGCATCGTCACCACTTCGCCTTCCATGCCGACGACCTCGGTGACGTGCGTAATGCGGCGCGAGCCGTCGCGCATGCGCGCGACCTGGATGATCACGTCGATCGAGGAAACGATCATCTCGCGGATCGTACGTGCCGGAAGCGAGAAGCCGCCCATGGTGACCATCGATTCGAGGCGCGACAGCGCTTCGCGCGGGCTGTTGGCGTGGAGCGTTCCCATCGAGCCGTCGTGGCCGGTGTTCATCGCCTGCAACAGGTCGAATGCCTCCGGTCCGCGCACCTCGCCGACGATGATCCGCTCAGGACGCATACGCAGACAGTTGCGCACCAGATCGCGCATCTTAACCTCGCCTTCGCCTTCCAAATTCGGCGGACGCGATTCGAGGCGCACGACATGCGGCTGCTGCAGTTGCAATTCGGCAGCGTCCTCGCAGGTGATGATGCGCTCGGTATCGTCAATGTAGCGCGTGAGGCAGTTCAAGAGTGTCGTCTTGCCCGAGCCGGTACCGCCGGAAATCAAAACGTTTACGCGGCAGCGACCGATCACCTTCAAGAGGTCGGCGCCGTGCTCCGAAATAGTGCCGAACGCCTGCAACTGCTCCAGCGTGAGCTTGTCGCGGCGAAATTTTCGGATCGTCAGTGTCGGCCCGTCGATCGCCAGCGGCGGCACGATCACGTTTACGCGCGAGCCGTCCGGCAAGCGCGCGTCGCAGATCGGGCTCGATTCGTCGACGCGCCGGCCGATCTGGCTGACGATGCGCTGGCAGATGTTCAGAATCTGCGTGTTGTCGCGGAAGCGCACATTGGTGCGCTGAATCTTGCCTTCGACTTCGATATAGACCGTGTTGGCGCCGTTCACCATGATATCGGCGATATCGTCGCGCGCGAGCAGCGGCTCAAGCGGCCCGTAACCCAGCACGTCGTTGCAGATGTCCTCGAGCAGCTCTTCCTGCTCCGCGATCGACATCACGACGTTCTTGATCGAGATGATTTCGCTGACGATGTCGCGGATTTCCTCGCGCGCTGCCATCGAGTCGAGCTTGGCGAGCTGCGTGAGGTCAATCGCCTCGATCAGTGCGCCGAAGATCTGGCTCTTGACCTCGTAGAAGGTGTCCGAACGCCGCGTCTCGGAAAAGGTCGGCGCCGCCGGTACGATCGGCGGCGAGGCAATCGGCGCGGACGCGGCGGCCGATTCGGTGCCGGCCGCGGCCCCGCTGCGAGCGATCTCATGCGCGCGCGGAGCCGGTCCGGCCTTGGCCGGCGCCGGCTTGCTCGGCGCAGGCTTGGCCCGCTCCTGAACCCCGCTTGCGGAACCCCGCTTGCCGAACATCGGCGCTACCCCCGCTGACTATGAACGATCACGCCTTGCGAGCGCGCAGTTTGTCGAGCAACGGCGAGAATAGATCCCGCTTCTGTTGTTTGGCCTCGGCGCGCCCGGTAAGCGCCTTGGCTACCGAGAGGAAGGTCTCGGCGATCTTATGCTTGGCGGAGACTTCCTCGATCATCTGGCCGTTGTTCGCCGCGGTTCCGAACAGGTGCGCATCGAATGGGATGGTCGCCACCGGCTCGGCCTCGAGGGCCTTGGCGAAGTCGACGGCGCGGATTTCCGGCCGTTTGGGTACACCCACCTGGTTGAGCAGACAGTGCGGTGGCCGATCGTTCGGCCGCGCGCCACGCACGAAATCGAAGAGATTCTTCGCGTTGCGCAGATTGGCAAGATCTGGGGCTGCGACCAGAAGCACGTCGTCGGCGCTGATCAAAGTGCGCTTGGACCACGCCGTCCACATGTGCGGCATGTCGAGCACGATGAAGGGCACCGAAGTCCGCAACACGTCGAGCACCGGCTCGAACGCTTCGCCTCCGAAGTCGTATTCACGATCGAGCGTCGCCGGCGCGGCGAGCAGGCTCAGGTGATCCGTGCACTTGGAGAGCAGCCGGTCGACGAATGCACTGTCCACGCGGTCGGGCGAGAACACCGCATCGGCAATGCCTTGCGGCGGGTCCTGATTGAAGTCGAGCCCGGCGGTGCCAAACGGCAGATCCATGTCCACCACGACCGAAGCGAGGTCGAAGTTGCGCGCGATAACGAAGGCGAGGTTATGCGCGACGACCGAAGCTCCAACGCCGCCCTTGGCGCCGGTAACGGCGATTACGCGGCCAACCGGCGCGGCGTCCGGCGCGCTGAATAGCCCCGATATCGAACGCACGACGTCTATCGGCGTGACCGGTGGAATGATGTAGTCGCTGATTCCGCGCCGCACGAGCTCGCGGTAGAGCACGATGTCGTTGAAGCGTCCGACGACGAGAACCTTGGTCCCCGCGTCGCAGGCTTCCGAGAGTTTATCCAACCCGGCGATCAGTTCATCGCCGCTCGATCCGTGCTCGATGATGATGACGTTCGGAGTCGCTGCCGAACGATAGGCTTCGTTCGCGGCCGCGAGACCGCCCATTTGCACTTTGACGTGCGCCTTGGCCATGCGCCGATCGCCGGCCGCCGCCTGCACGGCGCCGGCAAGGTCGGGCGTTTCACAGAACGCCTGGACCGAAATGCGCGGAACCGGCGGAATGTGTCGCTCGCCCTCGGCCGGCGCGGCCTGGGTCTCCGGTTCGGCATTACGCGCGAATTTCATCATTGCCCGACCTGACTCGCTTTGGCTTCGTTCGGCTTGGCGTATTGGGTCGCCGGATCCTGACCGATGCGATACTTCTCCATCACCGTCGAACGACGCATCGCATAAGGCGGAGCTTCCGGACGCGGCTGCACGAGATCGGCAGGATCGACCACGACGGCCGCAAGATTGCGCTGCGAGGCGCAACCAAAATTCCAATAGGGACGGTTCTCCCAGGCATTCGGATTGGCGGTCGGTCCGAGATCATCGGGCCATTCGCCGCACGGGCCCGCTTCCGCGCGCATCGCCGGATAATTGAGGCGGACCGGGCCGATCTCGATCGGCCCAGACGGCCGGTACGGCCGCACGCTGATCGCTTTCGGCGGCACGCCGGCGCTCTGCAGGACGCTGGTCATCTCGCGCACCGTCGCCTTCGCCGCTGTCTCGTTCGGCGTACCGTGTGGAATATCGATCACGAGCAAGCCGTTGGCTTCGCGCCGCCAGGCGCCACCGAATGCGGCCACCTGAGCGCGTTGCGCGGCGGTCAGGCCACCACGCCCGGTGCCGATGAAGACATCGACGGAGCGCGGTCGCTCGGTGACCACGATCGGATGCCGATCGCGATAATCGGTCGGATAGAAGGAGTTGGTGACGACGGGATCGTGCTGGCATGCGCCGGCAGCGAGTGCAAAAGCGACCGCGAGCAGCCGCGCCCCGCCGTGAACAGTCCGATCGAATGAGTTCAACATCTTACACTCCAGATGTGCGTCGTTTCCGGCTTAGTCGATAATGAAGCCGACCTTGCCGTGATAA
>DATBTC010000077.1:0-8158 GCA_036559465.1 Xanthobacteraceae bacterium | reverse complement strand
GGTCGCATGACGGCGATTGAGGAAGTGTTCCTTAACCGGAACGCCAGAAATCGCCGAGACGGCGCCGGCGAGCGCGGCCGACTGATTGAATCGCCGCCACCACAGCCGCGTCCAATGCAGCGGCACCGGCACCAGCGCATCGCGCGCGCCATCCAGCGGCCGAGTGGCCGCGCGACATCGAGCCGGTCGCCGTATTTCAGAAGATGCACGAGCTCGCGCGCCACGTCGCCGAAGCGCGACACGGCACGCGCGCGATCGTAGGCGGGAGGATCGGCAAGCGCGCTTGCCGAAAGCAGCGGCCCGCCCGGATCGTGCGGAAACGGCGTCCCCAGCCGCTCGCAATAGGGCCGCTCGATGAAGCCCATCTTGTTCCAGCAGGCCTGGCAGAGACCGCCCTGCTCGCCCACAGGCCTGCGGCAAGCCAAGCAGGTCGGCGGCAAGACGAGGTCGAGGCTTCTTCGGCCCGTGCCCGCCATGAGGCGGACGAGCAGCGAACCGGGGCGGGCGAAAGCGGCTAGCATGGCGGAAGGCTAGCGCCGAAACCGCCTTGATTCAAAGCTATCGGTTGCCGGATGGATGCTCCTCCCAGACTCTTCGACCGGGCGCTTTTGATCGAGCGCCGCCGCCGCGCCGACAAGGCCGGCGCGGAGACGTTCCTGTTGGAGCGGGTGGCCGCGGATCTGGCCGAGCGGCTGACGGCGGTGCAACGGCGCTTCGAGCTGGCGGTCGATCTCGGCACGCCCGGCGCTGCCCTTACCAACGTCCTGATGAAGAGCGGCCAGATCGGCCGGCTCGTCGTCTGCGAACCGCTTGCAGAACAGCGCACCGGCGCATTGCGCGTCGCCGGAGACGAGGAGGTATTGCCCTTCGCGCCGGGCTCGCTCGATCTCGTCGTGTCGGCGCTTGCGCTGCAGTGGGTGAACGATCTGCCGGGCACGCTGGTGCAAATCCGCCGCGCGCTCAAGGCGGACGGCCTGCTGCTCGCCGCGCTGATCGGCGGCGACACGCTGATCGAGCTGCGCGAGAGCTTCGCCACCGCCGAAGAGGAGATCGCCGGCGGCGCCAGCCCACGGGTTTCTCCTTTCACCGACGTGCGGACGATGGGATCGCTGTTGCAGCGCGCTGGCTTCGCCTTGCCGGTGACCGACTCCGACCGGATCGTCGTACGCTATGCGCGGCTCTCCGATCTCCTGAACGATCTGCGCCGCATGGGTGCGACCAATGTGCTGGTGGAGCGGCAGAGCACGATGATGAGACGCGCAATCCTGGCGCGGGCGGCCGATCACTATGCCGAGCGTTTCGCCGACGCGGACGGCAAGATCAGGGCGACGTTCGAGGTGATCTCTATTTCAGGCTGGTCGCCGCACGAAAGTCAGCAGCAGCCGCTTCGGCCCGGCTCGGCGCGGACGCGGCTCGCCGATGCGCTGGGGGTTACGGAGCAATCGGCCGGCGACAAGGCGCGGCCGCCCGGACGCTCGTAGCCCGATCAGCTCTGGAGGGCGTCAAGAACCTTCTGCCAGAGGTTATCTCTCACCGTAGTGCCGAGCGCACCCACGATCGTCACGATCCCAACCGCCACGCAGGAAGCTAGCAGCGCATACTCGATCGAGGTCGTGGCGCGCGTGTCGGTTAGGAATTCACGCGCCAATCGCATAGGGCGCGCGACTGCGGCCGAGATCGAGGGCGACATTGGCAAACTCCTCATTTTTCTTCACCGACCCGGCATCGAAAGCAGCTCGACGAGACTTGGAACCAGCGGCACGTCCGCGGGAGGCATTGGATAATCCCGCAGGCGCTCCGGCCTGACCCAGGTGCATTCCTGCCCTTCGTGCGATTTCACGAACCCGTCCCAGCGACGGCAGACCCACAGCGGCATCAGAAGCTGGAAGTCGTCATAGCTGTGGCTGGCGAACGTAAGCGGCGAAAGGCAGGCTTCGCGCACTTCGATTCCAAGTTCCTCCTTCAGTTCCCGTATCAACGCATCCTCGGGCCGCTCGTCCGGCTCGACCTTGCCGCCCGGAAATTCCCACAGGCCCGCCATCGGCTTGCCCGGCGGTCGGCGCGTCAACAGCACCCGGCCGTCGGTATCGATGAGCGCACATGCGGCGACGAGAACGAGCTTCACGCGCAAATCCAGGAGGAAGCGTAGGTGCCGATTGTTAATGCAAACCTATCCCGCAGCCCTGCATTTTGCTGCATTTGCATACGATCTAGCTCCTATAGTCGCCGTTAATGGCGATATATTCTTTGGTAAGATCGCAGGTCAGCACCCGGTCGGCGCCGCGGCCGAGCTTGAGATCCACGGTAAGATCGATCACGTCGCGCTTCATATAGGCGGAAGCCCGCTCTTCCTGATAGGCGGGGTCGCGCTCGCCGGCGACGGCCACGCGAATATCGCCAAACCATATTGCAAGCTTGTCCCGCTTCGCGGGCTCGCCCGCCTTGCCGACGGCCATCACGACGCGGCCCCAGTTGGCGTCCTCGCCGGCGATCGCGGTCTTGACCAGCGGCGAGTTGGCGATCGAAAGCGCGATCCGGCGCGCCGATTTCTTGGAAACCGCGCCCTTCACATTGATGCGCACGAGCTTGCGCGCGCCCTCGCCGTCGCGCGCGAGTTGTTCGGCAAGATCGGCGAGCACAGAATAGAGCGCCTTGCGAAACGCGCCGAGCCGCGGGTCGTTCGCCCGCGCGATTTTCGGCGCGCCGCGTGCGGCGGCATGACCTGTCGCAAACAGAAGCAGCGTGTCAGATGTCGAGGTATCGCCGTCCACGGTGATGGCGTTGAGCGTATCGACGACGCTTTCGGAAAGCAGCGCCCGCAGGGCGGGTGCAGCGATCGGCGCATCGGTGAACACGAAGGCGAGCATGGTCGCCATGTCGGGCGCGATCATGCCGGAGCCCTTGGCGATTCCGTTGATGCGCACCTTCGTCTTGCCAAGACGCGCGGTAGCGGTGGCAAGCTTTGGAAACGTATCGGTGGTCATGATCGCGCGCGCGGCAGCCTCCCATTGGTCGGGGCGCGCCGAGGCAATGGTGCGGTCGATGACCGCCGCGATCTTGCCGGGGTCGAGCGGCTCGCCGATCACGCCGGTCGAAGCGAGAAAAACTTGGGCAGCCGGGCAACCCGCGGCCTTGCCGGCGAGTGTCGCGATCTTCTTCGTGCCGGCGCGGCCGCGCGCGCCGGTGAAGGCATTGGCGTTTCCCGAATTGACCACCAGTGCACGCGCTTTGCCGCCACGCAGATGCTCCCGGCACCAGTCGACCGGCGCCGATGGACATTTGGAGCGCGTGAGCACGCCGGCGACCGCCGTGCCCGGATCGAGCACGGCGACGAGAACATCGGTGCGGTCGCGGTACTTGATTCCAGCCGAAGCGGTCGCCAACCGGACGCCTGGAATGGGATCGAGCTTGGGGACCGTGGCCGGCGCGAGCGGCGATACGCCGGCCATGCCTATTTCTTCTTCGCGGCCGGAGCCGGCGCCGCCGGAGGCGTGGTCGCCGCCGGTGCTGGCGCGGGCGGCGTCGCCTGCGTCAGCCGCTCGATCTTCGCGGCCTCACGCAGTTTCAGCACGAGCTCGGACTGCGCGCGTTGCACGACGAAGTTGGCAAGCTGTTCCTTGACCGCCTCGTAGGTCGGGAGCGGACGGTCGCGCGCATCCTCGAGCTTGATGATGTGCCAGCCGAATTGGGTCTTCACCGGATCGGAAAGCTGGCCCTTCTCGAGCTTGAAGGCGGCCTCGGCGAACTCCGGAACCATCTGGCCCTTGGCGAAATAGCCGAGATCGCCGCCTTCGGCCGCACCCGGATCCTTGGAATTTTCCTTGGCGAGCGCAATGAAGTCGCCGCCGGCTTTCAGCTTCTGCAGAATTTCCTTCGCCTTGTCCTCGGTCTCGACCAGGATGTGGCGCGCGCGGACTTCCTTCTCCGGCGTCAGCTTCTTCACCGACTCGTCATAGAGCGTCTTCATCGCCGTCTCGGTGGCGGCGGCTTTGGTCGTCTCGTCGAGTAACGACTCCATCAATGCGCGCCGGCGGGCATAGGCGAGCTTCTTCGCGAAGTCCGGGCTGTCGCCGAGCTTCTTCGCATCGGCTGCTTTGGCCAAAAGCGTCACGTCGATCAGATAGGCAAGGAGTTGATCGCGCCGCGCGTCGCCGGTCGAGGGCGGCAGGCTCGCGCCGATGTCGGCCTCGGCTACCGCGAGGTCGCTCTGGCGGATTTCCACGCCGTCGACGCGCGCGAGCACCGGGTCGGGGCCCTGCTGGGCGCGGGCCAGGGATGGCGCACCTGCGGCGACGAAGGCTGCAAGAACGAACGCGAGCGGGATCGAGTGAAAGCGCATGGGGCAAGCCTCTTACCGAGCCATTCCGGCTGGTCGCAACATTGACAACGCGGGGGGCACTTCATATCTGTCCTGCGAAGCGCCGGCCAGCACGAATTTGTGCCGCAATTCCAATATCGAACGAGCTTCGGCCACCCGGCGGCCTGAGGGCCGTTTGCGAGGGTCAATGCCCGTTCGTACGACGACCAGGAACACTGCTCGATGATCGGCGCCCTCGCCCGCAAGATTTTTGGCTCTGCCAACGACCGGCGCGTTCGCGCCTATCAGCCCCGCGTCGACCAGATCAATGCACTGGAGCCGGAGCTTGCGAAGCTCTCCGACGAGGCGCTGCGCGCCCGCACCGAGGAATTCCGCAAGCAGGTCGCAGCCGGCACGCCACTCGACGAGCTCCTGGTGCCGGCCTTCGCCACGGTCCGCGAAGCGTCCAAGCGCACGCTCGGCCAGCGCCATTTCGATGTCCAGCTGATCGGCGGCATGGTCCTGCACGAGGGCTCGATCGCCGAGATGAAGACCGGCGAAGGCAAGACGCTGGTCGCGACACTTCCAGTCTATCTGAACGCGCTCGCTAGCAAGGGCGTCCACGTCGTCACCGTCAACGACTACCTTGCCAAACGCGACTCCGAATGGATGGGGCAGATCTACAAGTTCCTCGGGCTCACGGTCGGCGTGATCGTGCACGGGCTCGACGACGAGCAGCGCCAAAAAGCCTATGCCTGCGACGTCACCTACGGCACCAATAACGAGCTCGGTTTCGATTATCTGCGCGACAACATGAAGTACGAGCTCGCGCAGATGGTGCAGCGCGGGCATCCCTACGCGATCGTCGACGAGGTGGACTCGATCCTGGTCGACGAAGCGCGAACGCCGCTTATCATTTCCGGCCCGCTCGACGACCGCTCCGACTTCTACAACACCATCGACGCCTTCATCCCCAAGCTCGATACGGCGGAAAAGGTCGACTACGAAGTCGACGAGAAGCAGCGCACGGTGGTGATGACCGAAGCCGGCACCGAGAAGATGGAGCGGATTCTCCGCGAAGCCGGGCTCCTCAAAGGCGAGTCACTCTACGACATCGAGAACGTTTCTGCCGTCCATCACGTCAATCAAGCGCTGCGTGCGCACAAGCTGTTTCAGCGCGACCGCGACTACATCGTGAAGGACAACGAGGTCGTCATCATCGACGAATTCACCGGCCGCATGATGCCGGGCCGGCGCTACTCGGAAGGCCTGCATCAGGCGCTCGAGGCGAAGGAACACGTCGCGATCCAGCCCGAGAACCAGACGCTCGCCTCGATCACCTTCCAGAATTATTTTCGGCTGTACGGCAAGCTCGCTGGCATGACCGGCACGGCGCTGACCGAGGCCGACGAGTTCGCCGACATCTACGGCCTCGAGGTCGTGGAAGTGCCGACCAACATGCCGATGATCCGCGACGATCAGGACGACGAGGTGTACCGGACCGCGGCGGAGAAATACCGATCGATCGTCGAGCTGCTCAGGGACTGCAAGACTCGTGGCCAGCCGGTGCTGGTCGGCACGGTCTCGATCGAAAAGTCGGAGCAGCTCGCGGAAATGCTGCGCAAGGACGGCTGGGAGCAACACGATTTCTCCGATCCCAATGCATTCGCCGCGCTCTATTCCGGCGACGAGGGCGCGAAGAAGACCAGGGTGTTCGCGGTGCTGAATGCGCGCTACCACGAACAAGAGGCCTACATCATCTCGCAAGCCGGCGTGCCGGGCGCGATCACAATCGCGACCAACATGGCCGGCCGCGGCACTGACATTCAGCTCGGCGGCAATGCCGATATGCGGGTCAAACAGGAGCTGGGCGACATTCCGGAAGGTGCCCAGCACGATCAGGCCGCGGCCACGATTCGCGAGCAGGTGGCCAGACTGAAGGAAAAGACACTCGCCGCTGGCGGCTTGTTCGTGCTCGGCACCGAGCGTCACGAGTCGCGGCGCATCGACAACCAGTTGCGCGGCCGCTCCGGCCGCCAGGGCGACCCGGGCCGCTCCAAGTTCTTCCTTTCGCTCGAAGACGACCTGATGCGCATCTTCGGCTCCGACCAGCTCGGCGGGATGCTCACCAAGCTTGGGCTCAAAGAGGGCGAGGCGATCGTCCATCCCTGGATAAACAAGGCGCTGGAGAAGGCGCAGAGCAAGGTCGAGGCGCGCAACTTCGATATCCGCAAGAATCTGCTCAAGTACGACAACGTGATGAACGACCAGCGCAAGGTCGTGTTCGAGCAGCGCATCGAGCTGATGCGCGAGGCCGACGTGTCGGAGACCGTCACCGACATGCGCCATTCGGTGATCGCGGACCTCGTCACCAAGCACATCCCCGAGGCCGCCTATCCGGAGCAATGGGACGCCAAGGGCCTGCGCGAAGAGGTCAAGAACCTGTTCGGCCTGGAGCTTCCGGTCGACGAATGGGCCAAGGAAGAGGGTATCGCCGACGAAGAGGTGCGCGAGCGCATCGTACGGGCGGCCGACGAGACCATGGCCGGCAAGGTCGCCAAGTACGGCGCCGAGATCATGCGCTACGTCGAGAAATCGATCCTGCTGCAGACGCTCGACCACCTGTGGCGCGAGCATCTGGTGATGCTCGAACACCTGCGCCATGTCATTGGATTCCGCGGCTATGCCCAGCGTGACCCGCTGAACGAGTACAAGCAGGAGGCGTTCACGCTGTTCGACGCGTTGCTCACGAAATTGCGCGAGGCGGTGACCGGGCAGCTATTGCGCATCGAGATCGTGACGCAGGCGCCGCCGACGATGGGCGAGCTGCCGGCCATGGAGGCGCACCACTTCAATCCGGTCACCGGCGAGGATGAGATGGCGCTGGCCACGACAACCATCGCCGCCGAGGCGGGACGCACGCCGGCGCGCGATCGCGTCGCCAAGGATCCGGCGACCTGGGGCAAGGTGGGACGCAACGAGCCCTGCCCGTGCGGCTCGGGCAAGAAATACAAGCACTGCCACGGCCGCTACGCTTGAGCGGCCGCCAGCTCAACTAAAATATCAACGGAACGAGAAGCCGCCGGAGGAGACGATCGGCGTCGAGCCCGGCAGGAGCGCGGGAGTCGCCGGCTTGTCTTTCGCTTCTGCGGGTGTCGGCGGCTGCGGCTTGCGCGGCGGCGCGGCAACGGTCTGCGGACGGGGCTGCGGCGTCGGCACGGCGGCCGGCGCAGGCGCCGCCGGCGCGCTTCTGACCTCGGTGCCGCCGAACCAGCGTGCGAAGATGCCGGGCTTTGAAGCGGGCGTCGCCGTAGCGGGAATCACCGACGGGCCTTCGGGCGTCGAAGCGGTCAGATCATCGGAGCGCGGCGGACGGGTGGTGGCGGGTATCGAGCCCGGCACGGGTGCGGCTGCGATGACGCGTTGATCGTCCTGCGGCATGCGCTTGCGCTCGATCGCCGCGGCAAACACGGGATGCATGCCGCCGTCGCGGCCGGTAATCACCGGTACGGTAGCGACCCCGCGGCTGACGTAGGAAGCGAATTCGCGCTCGTCGGCGTCACGCTTCTGGCTCACCGCCTGAGCGATCTCGAACGGCTGATCGATTGGCGGACACGGGCGCGCGGCGTCGAACGGCAGCGCCGGATCGAACGGGATGGCGTTGAACACGTATTTCTTGCCGCAGACATCGACCTTGGGTTCCTGCTTGGCCAGCAGGAAGTGGTCGTTGCCTTCCTTCAGCATTTTCCAGAACGCCAGGTGCGGGCTGTTGCGGTGCTTGGCCATATTCATCGGCGTCATGCGGAACGGATAGGCCTGGACCTGGAAGGATTGCTGGCCGGCCTCGAACGAGTCGCGCGC
>DATBTC010000076.1:0-21693 GCA_036559465.1 Xanthobacteraceae bacterium | reverse complement strand
TCTCCTGTCTCTTCAATTCTAGCAGCATGCCGCTTTCCATCCATCTCTCATGCCCGGGCTCGACCCGGGCCTCCATGCGGCCGTCAAAATTGGATTGCCGGGTCAAGCCCGGCAATGAGGGACCTTGAATTACTGCAGTGGCGTTTCCGAGCCGTCGCGCGTTGCGAGCGCCATCTCGGTGACGGCGATCAGCGTCTCGGCGCGGGTCTTCAGGTCCGGCGCTTCGAGCAAGGCCTGTTTCTCGCGCGCGCCATAAGGCGACATCATCGAGAGGCCGTTGACCAGCGCCTCGGTCGGCGCGTTCTTGATGTCGCTCCAGTCGGCTTCCATGCGGTTGGCCTCCAGATACGCCTTCAAGGTGCGCATCAGCGCAGGCCGGTCGACCGCCTCCTCGCCGTGCTGCGGGACGAAGTCGCCGGCGAAGGGCGCGAAATCGACGCGGCATTGGCGGTAGGCCGTCGTCGCCGCCAGCTCCTCGAGGATGCGAAAGCGCGCGATACCGGTCAGCGTAAGGAGATAGCGCCCGTCGCCGGACTCGGCGAGCTGGGTGATGCGCCCGGCGCAGCCGACCTTGAACAGCTCGGGGTGCTGGGAAGATCCCTTGCTCTCGTCGGGCTGGATCATGCCGATCAGGCGCTCCGCTTTCAGCGCGTCGTCGATCATGGCGAGATAACGCGGCTCGAAAATATTGAGCGGCAGCTCGCCGCGCGGCAGCAGCAGCGCGCCGGCGAGCGGAAAGACCGCTAGCTTCGCCGGCAGGTCCGCGGGCGATCGATAGACCGGGTTCATCGGCATTGCTGCCTCCCGTTCCGGAGCGGAATCTTCACGCGAACAGGATCGAGGAAAGACGGCGTCTTCCTTCGAGCGTCATTGGGTCGGTCGGTCCCCAGGCCTCGAAAAATTGCACGAGTTGCTTGCGGGCGCCGTCGTCGTTCCATTTGCGGTCGCGCCGCACGATCTCGATCAGATGATCGAGCGCCTTGGCGCGTTCGCCCTTGGCGTTGAGCGCGACGGCGAGATCGAAGCGGGCCTGGTGGTCGGCCGCGTTGGCCGCGAGCTTGGCTTCGAGCACGCTCACGTCGCCGACTTTTACGGCCTGGTCGGCGAGCTCGAGCGCGGCACGCGCGGCGGAAAGCGCCGGGTCGTTCTCCTTGCCCTTGGGCACCAGCGAAAGCGTCTGGCGCGCGGGCTCCAAATTTCCCGCGGCGACATGAGCGCGCGCAAGGCCGCCGAGCGCCCTGACGTTCGCGGAATCCTCCGCCAGCACATGTGCGAAGTGATCGGCGGCGCCCGCCGCATCGCCCTCGGCGAGCAGCCCATCGGCCGCTTTGAGGATCTCCGCGATATCGGCCCCGGCATCGGCCGAGCCGCCGGCCTTGCCGAGCGCGCGTTCGATGAAGGCCGCGACCTGGCTCTCGGGCAGCGCACCGAGGAAGCCGTCAACCGGCTGGCCGTTGGCGAAAGCGAATATGGCGGGGATCGACTGGACGCCGAGCTGGCCCGGAATCTGCGGATGCTCGTCGATGTTCATCTTGACGAGCTTCACCTTGCCCTTGGCCGCGCGCACCACCTTTTCGAGAATGGGGGTGAGCGTCTTGCATGGGCCGCACCAGGGCGCCCAGAAGTCCACGAGCACTAGACGCTTCTTCGACTCCTCGATCACGTCCTTCATGAAGGCTTGGGTCGTGGTGTCGGAGACGATGTCGTCCGCTACCGGTGCTGCAGGCGCTTGATTCAATTGCATGATCCGCTCCAAAGCGACACGGCTTCATTCTTCGGCGCCGGCTCGTTCCGCCAATAGATGGGCGGTTTATGGCCGGATTGCAATTGCTGCTCACGAGGGCGCGGAAGCGGCGACGATTAGGGGTTGGTGGCCGGTGGCGGCGAGGAAGCGGATAAAATCCTCGCGCTTGATCCGGGTCGTGCGCGAATTGATCAGCGGATGAAAATTGAGGGTGTCGTGGCGCATCAGCGCCTCGTCAAGCACGATGGTGACTGCATGGTTTTTATCATTGATCGCGGCAAAGGGGCTGACCGAGCCCGGCTCGATGCCGAGTGCGCTGCGCAACAGTTCCGGCTTGCCGAACGAGAAACGGCCCGAGGCGCCGACCTTGGTATGCAGCCGCTTCAAGTCGACGTTCGCATCCTCCTCGGCGGAGACGAGAAAGAGACGATCCTTGCGGTCGATCAGGAAGAGATTTTTCGTGTGTCCGCCGGGGATCGTGCCGCGCAGCGTGCGCGACTGCTCGACGGTGAAAAGCGGCGGGTGCTCGACCGTGACGGTCGCAATGCCGAGCCGGTCGAGCAAGGCGAAGAGGTCTGCGGGCGAGGCGGCCATGGCGGCTTCTAGCGGGGCGGCGAATGCGGCCGCAAGCGGGTGGTTGCCTTGTCCGGGCGCTTTGCTCTAGAACCGCCCTCCGGGGCGCAAGCCCTCATGGATGCGGGTGTAGCTCAGGGGTAGAGCACAACCTTGCCAAGGTTGGGGTCGAGGGTTCGAATCCCTTCGCCCGCTCCAGTTTCTCACGAAAAATCGAGATCGTGCCGGCGGCTCTACTTGGCGTAGAGCCGCGCCGGGTTGTCGACGAGGATTTTCTTGCGGGTCGCTTCGTCGGGTACCCAATCGAGCAACATGTCGAGCATCCAGGCGTCCTTGGGGATCTTCTCCTTGGGCGTCGCCACATAGGGCCAGTTCGAGGCCCAGAGCATGCGCTCGGGGGCATGCTTGACCAATGCCTTGGCGAGCGCGCCGACGTCGTCGTAGTTCGGCGGGCCGATCTTCGAGGTCTCGTAGGGCGCCGAAAGCTTTACATAGAAGCGGCCGGTATCGACCACGCGCAGGAACGCCTTGAATGCCGGATCGTCGGGCGTCACAGGCTCGATGAACTTTCCGACATGATCGATGATGATGGTGCCGGGCAGCCGCTTTAGCATTTCTTCGCGCGCCGGGAACTCGCGGCCGTCGAATTGCACGATCGCGTGCCAGCCGAGGCGCTGGATGCGCGCGGTGAGCGGCGCCACCATTTCCCATTTCAGGAATCCGCCGGCGAAGAAAAAGAACCGCAAGCCACGGATGCCGGCCGCATGCAGCCGCTCGAGTTCGGCGTCAGTGACACTCTCATCTGCGACCGCGATGCCGCGGCTATCCGGGCCAATCATCTTCATCGCGGCAATGGTGCAGCTATTGTCCTTGCCGTAAGCGGAGGGCTGCACCACGACGGTGTGCGCGATGCCGAGGTTTTTCCGCACCTTCAAGTATTCGGAAGTCGGAGCGTCGTGCGGCTTGCTCACCGCGGTCGGCGCGATGGCATAGCCCGGCTCATAGACGTGCATATGCACGTCCCAGGTGCCGGGAGGAGCCTTGAGACGCGGGGTGGGCTGGTTTTCCGGGGTGCTCATGCTTCTTGCGTAACAACGGGCTCGCGTGGCGACAACCGAAATTTGGCGGCGTGGAACGAAATCCTCAATGCCCCGCCGCGGTCGCACCTGCGCGGCGCTCATCGGGACCGCCGAACAGGCCTTCCGGGGTCACCTGGATCGAGTGGGCCGCGCCCGCCGGCTCGCGCAGCATGATCTTGTGCCCACGTGAGACGAGCGAGTTGAGCGCCTCTACAGGAATACCGCGCTCGATCGAAACTTCGTCCGGCGACCATTGGTGGTGGATGCGTGGCATGGCCACGGATTCGGCGATGGGCAGTTGATGGTCGATCGCGTTCAGGATCACTTGCAGGACGACGGTGATGATACGGCTGCCGCCCGGGGAGCCTGTGACAAGGAATGGTTTTCCATCCTTGAATACGATCGTCGGGCTCATGGACGAGAGCGGCCTTTTGCCCGGGCCGGGCGCATTGGCGTCGCCGCCGAGCAGGCCGAAGGCATTGGGCGCGCCGGGCTTGGCGGCGAAATCGTCGAGCTCGTTGTTCAAGAGAAAGCCCGCGCCTTCGACCACCAGGCCGAGGCCGTAGTTGAAATTGAGCGTGTAGGTATTGGCGACCGCGTTGCCGAACCGGTCCACGATCGAGAAATGCCCGGTGTGCTTGCCTTCCGCCGGCGCCGGATTGCCGGCGCGGATCTCGGCCGCGGGCCGCGCGCGCAAGGGGTCGATCTCCACGCGGCGTTCCCCGGCATAGGCTTTCGAGATCAGCTGTTCGACCGGGACTTTCACGAAATCGGGGTCGCCGAGGAACGTGGCGCGGTCGGCATAAGCGAGCTTCATGGCCTCGACCATCAGGTGCAGTGTATCGGCGCTGCCGGCCTTGAGCGCGCGCAGCGGAAAGGTTTCGAGCATGTTCAGCATCTGGATAATGTGCACGCCTCCGGAGGAGGGCGGCGACATGGATACGATCTCGAACCCGCGGTAGCTGCCGCGCACCGGCGCGCGCACGACGGGGCGATAGTTCTTCAGATCGTCAAGCGTCATCACGCCGCCAGCAGCGCGGATCGCAGCCATGGTCTTCTCGGCGATCGGCCCCTCGTAGAAGGCGCGTGGCCCTTCTCGGGCGATCAAGTGCAACGTATCGGCAAGATCGGTCTGTATGAGCTGCTCGCCGCGGGCGAGAATATTGCCGTCGGGCTTGAAGAAAATCTTTCTGGATGACGGCCAGCGCCCGAGCCGGCCTACGGCGCGCGGCAAGGTGTCGGCCACGTCGCCTTCGATCATGACGCCCTCGCGCGCGAGCTTGATCGCGGGCGTGATCAGTTGGGCGAGCGTGAACTTGCCTGAGCCATAGCGCTCGAGCGCCAGCGCGAGACCCGCGACCGAGCCCGGTACGCCGACCGCGAGGCCGGAGTTGCGCGACTTTTCGGTGTCGGCTTCACCTCTTGCATCGAGGAAGCTCTCGCGCGCGATCGCCCGCGGCGCGGTCTCGCGATAATCGATGGCGATGGTTTCGTTGCGGGCGGCCAGATGCACCAGCATGAATCCGCCGCCGCCGAGATTTCCGGCGTCGGGCTGGGTCACGGCGAGTGCAAAGGCGACGGCGACCGCCGCATCGACCGCATTGCCGCCGGCTTTCAGGATATCGACGCCGATCATGGTAGCGAGCCGCTCCGGGCCGGCGACCATGCCATTGCGTGCGAGCGCGGGCTTGGCCGCGAACAGCGGCTGCATCGCCTGCGCGTTGCCTGAGCCCGGCGCCAGCAGAAACGCAAGAAACCCGAGCTTTACGAAGCGGTTGAACGTAAGCATCGGCACGAATCCTAGGACAATCGCGGCCCAGATGCGAAGCATCTAGCCTCGCGCATAAGGGCGCTGAAATGGCATGCTCGGCCCATGAGCTCGCAGCTACCGGCCCGTAACGCTTCGCGTCTGGCGATCACGGGCTGGGTCCTGTTCGACTGGGCCTGCCAGCCGTTCTTCACGCTCATTATTACTTTTGTCTACGCGCCCTATTTCGTGTCGGCGGTGGTGGGCGATGCGGTGCATGGCCAGGCGCTCTGGGGGTTTGCGACGGGGGCCGCGGGAATTTTCATCGCGCTGTTTTCTCCTGTGCTCGGCGCCATCGCCGACGCCAACGGACGACGCAAGCCGTGGATCGCGGCGTTCGGGGTGCTGTTGGTCGCGGGTTCCACGTTGCTGTGGTTCGGCAAGCCGGGCGATGCATCGACGATTCCGATCGTGCTCATTGCCTTCGTCATCGGCGCGATCGGCGTCGAGTTCGCGACCGTATTCAACAATTCGATGATGCCGAGCCTGGTGCCGAAGGAGCGTCTGGGCCGGCTCTCGGGACTGGGCTGGGGCATGGGTTATGTGGGCGGGCTGGTTTCGCTCGTGGTTGCGCTCGGTTTCCTCGCGGCAGACCCGGCGACTGGAAAGACGATCCTAGGCTTGAAGCCCATTTTCGGTCTCGACCCGGCGATGCGGGAGGGCGACCGCGCGATCGGTCCGCTCACGGCGCTGTGGTTCATCGTTTTCGTCATTCCATTGTTCCTGTTCACGCCCGACGGGAAGCCCGGGTTGCCGCTAGCGCGGGCGATCGGATCGGGCTGGGCCGCGATCCGCAAGACGTTTCGGGAAGCCCGCCGTCACCGGAACCTCGGGCTCTTTCTTCTGGCCAATATGATCTATGCCGACGGACTGGTGGCGTTGTTCGCCTTCGGCGGCATTTACGCGGTCGGCACCTTCGGGTGGCACACGATCGAGCTCGGCATTTTTGGAATTCTGCTCACGATCACCGGCACGATCGGCGCCATCGCCGGCGGCTGGCTCGACGATCATCTTGGGCCGAAGCGGGTGATCCTGGGCTCGCTCCTGCTTTTGCTGTTTGCGACCGCAATGATCCTTTCGGTGGACCGCGACAAGATTCTGTTCGTGATTTCGGTGACACCACCCGTGACCGGTGGCGGCCTATTCGGAAGCGCGGCGGAAAAACTTTATCTCGCGCTCGGACTGTTGATCGGGCTGGCGGCGGGGCCGTTGCAGGCGGCTTCGCGCACGCTTCTGGTGCGGCTGGCGCCGCAAGAAAAACTGGCGGAGTTTTTCGGCCTGTTTGCGCTGTCGGGAAAGATCACCTCGTTCGCGGCGCCGACCTTGGTCGCGACGGTGACTGCGGTGACCGTGAGCCAGAAGGCGGGCGTCTCGGTTCTGCTCGTATTCTTCACCATCGGTGCGCTGCTGCTTGCGCGCGTGCGGATCAGTGGCGGAAGTGCCTGACGCCAGTGAACACCATGGCGATGCCGGCTTTGTCGGCGGCGGCGATTACTTCCTCGTCGCGGATCGAGCCGCCGGGCTGAATCACGGCGGTCGCGCCGGCTTCGATGGCGGCTAACAGGCCGTCGGCAAAGGGAAAAAAGGCGTCGGAAGCCACCACCGAGCCGCGGGTGAGCGGCTCTTTGAGGCCTGCGGCAGTTGCTGCGTCCTTGGCTTTGAGCGCGGCGATGCGCGCGGCATCGACGCGGCTCATCTGGCCGGCGCCGATGCCGACGGTAGCGCCGTCCTTGGCATAGACGATGGTGTTCGACTTCACGTGCTTGGCCACGCGGAAGGCGAACTTCAAATCCGAAAGCTCGCGCGTGGTCGGCGCACGTTTCGTCACGGTCTTGAGCGTGAGATCGTCGATTGAGGCGTCGTCGCGCGATTGCACCAACATGCCGCCGGCCACCGATTTGAAGACGAGTCCCTTGGCGCGCGGATTGGGCAGGCCGCCGGCGAGCAGCAGTCGTAGGTTCTTTTTATTGCCGACGATGCGGATCGCTTCTTCGCTGGCATCGGGTGCGATGATGACCTCGGTGAAAATCTCGACGATGGCGCGCGCGGCCTCGGCATCGAGCGGCCGGTTCAGCGCGACGATTCCGCCGAACGCAGAGACCGGGTCGCAAACCAGCGCCTTTTTGTAGGCGTCGAACTGCGAGTTGCCTTCGGCGACGCCGCAAGGGTTTGCGTGCTTTACGATAACAACGGCCGCCGTGCGCATGGGATCGAACTCGGCGACGCACTCGTAAGCCGCGTCGGTGTCGTTGATATTGTTGTAGGAGAGCTCCTTGCCCTGCAGCTGGCGCGCGGTGGCGACGCCGAAGCGGCGGTCCATTCCCGAATAAAACGCGGCCTGCTGGTGCGGGTTCTCGCCGTATCTCAGTTTTTCCACAAGCTTGCCGCCGAACGCGCGCCAGCTTGGCGCGTTTTCGCCGGTCTCGTTTGCCAGCCAGTTCGAGATCGCCGCGTCGTAGGCGGCGGTGCGCGCATAGGCCTTGGCGGCCAGGTGGCGACGGAACGCGAGCGAGGTGCCGCCGCGCACTTCGATTTCTTTGAGCACTTCGGCGTAGTCCGCCGGATCGACCACGACGGTTACGTCATTGTGGTTCTTGGCTGCCGCGCGCACCAATGCCGGGCCACCGATGTCGATATTCTCGACGCGGTCGGCAAACGAGGAATCCTTCTGGAGCGTCTGCTCGAATGGATAGAGATTTACCACCACGAGGTCGATCGGCTGGATCGCGTGCTCGCGCAGCGAAGCCTGGTGACCCGCGTCGCCGCGGATGGCGAGAATTCCGCCATGCACTTTCGGATGCAGCGTCTTCACCCTGCCGTCCATCATCTCCGGAAAGCCGGTGAACTCGGAGACTTCCAGCACCTTGAGACCCGCGTCGAGAAGTGTTTTCCGTGTGCCGCCGGTCGAGACCAGGACAATGCCGCGGCCCGAGAGAGAGCGAGCGAATTCGGCTAAGCCGGTCTTGTCGGAGACGGAGAGGAGCGCGCGGGCAATGGGGCGGACGCGTTCGGGCATCGGCCTGCTCGGAAGACGGGGCGCCGCAATAGCACGGCGCGGGTGAATAAGAAACGGCGCTACAGCCGATTCAGAGCGGCAACTGGGGCTCCGGCACGCTGTGCTTTTCGCTGGCCGCGGTTGCCTCGGCGCGTTCGGCGCGGATCAGCGTCCATACGATGCGCGGAACTCGGTGTGCGCGGCCGGGGATCACGATCTGGCTGGTGCGGCGCGGCCCGTCGATGGCGGACAGGAACACGCTTTCCTCGAGGTCCACTTGCAGAGCCGAGCTGGTGAACAGCCAGCTTTCGTGCCCGGGCAGCAGCAGCAGCACGCTCTTGCCGTCGGCGCGGCGGCTCGCTTTTACACCTGGATGCAGATGGAAGCGGACCGCGTAGAGATCGGGTACGCCGGCGGGAATTTCCTCGCCGTTGGAAGCGAAGAATATGTCTTCGCCGTCAAGCCGGCTGCCGTCGTTGGCGAGCCGCCAGGAACGCTGGTGCATGATGCCGAAGCGCTCCGCATAGCCGTCATGACTGGCACGGCATAGATGCGCGCCATCGCGCTCGGTGCGCACCAGTTTGATCTCGGTCGGTCCGGAAATGATCGGCGCGCCGAGCAGGCGAGCGAATGCCTCGCTCATGAGGAATCGACAGGACGAAGTATCGTTGAAGCTCGCCGTGGAATGCGCGGCGGTAGCGCGCGCGGCCTGCCGCCAAGCGTCGCGATTATTCACCGGCATGCCGCAATTGACGAACACACGGTGGCGGCCGGCGGAGAACTCGAAGGAAAGGCAGCCCGCGTGAGCCTCGTAGCTGACGAGGAAGGGCGGCGGCGTGCCGGTGTCGGCGATGACGAGGCTGGTTCCCGCCTCGAGCCGTTGGTAGCCCGAATAGCTCGCGTTCGAAACCGGCGCGCCGCGCGCGTCGTCATAGGCCAGCACCGTGGCCAAGAGATCGGCAGGCGTCGCCCCCATGCCGTTGAATTGTGCGAAGGCACCGTCGCCGTGGCGGAAGAAGCGCAGCATCGGCATCATGCGATCGATGGCGTTCTGCAGCGCCGGTGGCGGCGGCAGGTTTCGTGCCTCGAACGCCTGCCGCAGCGGCAGCAGATCGAGCAGAATCTCGATCAAGACGCCCGGGTTGCGGCCGATGTGGCCGCCGTCTGGCAGGATCTGCCGGTCGAGCTCGTCGGCGAGCCGCTTGGCCGCCGTGCGTAGAAGCCGCGTCTGGTCGGCAAGGCAGAGGCCGGCGAAGGTGAGCGCCACCGCCGCAAGCAGCCGCGGATAACCGTCGCGGGTCTCGCCCATCGCGCGACGCAGGTAGCGCACCTGGCGCGTGAGGCTCTTCAGGAAGGCGCGATAGAAAGCGTGATCGGCGTCCTGCAGGATCAAGGGCGCCTGGGTGATCCAGGACACGATGCGGCGCGCGACGATCTCGGGCTCCCAGCCAACCGGATGGTAGCCGCCCTGCAACGAAATCCAATCGTTGACGAGCGCGCGCGCGTTTTGCCGTGCGATAGATGTGCCGGCTGCGCGCAGATGCCGAAGCCAGGCGAAGCCGAGCAGCACTTCCGCCCATTCGCGCGACGGCGGCTCCAGCTCGAACGGCGAGCGGCCCTCGGTCGCCACCACCTTGCCGCCGAAGGCAAAACGGCCGGCATAGATTTCACTCGCCAAAGTCGGGTCGCCGGTACGCAGTTCCTGCGGTGCGATCAGGAGGCGGTCGGGAACGTTCAGCCCCAGGCGCCAGCGATAGAGCGGATTGGCGGTGATGCGCGTGACCAGCCGCCGCCAGCGCTGGCCGGCGACGAAGAGTGCAAGCCGCGTGCGTTCCGCCATAGCCTCACGGGCCATTGCCGCCATCTCTCCTCAGCCCCGGCTTCCCCATCTCACGTGGGGTGCGACACCATAGCGAAGCCGGCGCACGTCTCCAATTGTGGCGCTATTGTCACTGTTTACGAAGCCGCGCGGCGTAGAACCCGTCGCAGCCCGCCAACCGTGGCTCCGGGTCGGCCAGATGGCAGGGCAGCGTGCGCAGATCGCCCGTGGCGCCGACAAAATCGTTAACGCCGCCGATTTCTTCGGCCCGAATCGGCACACGCACGAAATCGTTATGGCGCGCGAGCATGGCCTCGATCTGCGATTGGTTTTCCTCGGGCTCCAGCGAGCAGGTGGCATAGACCAGGAGCCCGCCGGGGCGGACGAGCTCGGCCGCGCGATCGAGCAGGCGCGACTGCAATGCAGCAAGCGCCAGCAGGTCTTCGGCGCGCCGGTTCCACGGCAGATCGGGATGGCGGCGGATGGTACCGGTGGCAGTGCAGGGCGCGTCGAGCAGCACGGCATCGAACGGTTTGGCGCGAAATTTCGTAGCATCAGCCTCGACGACTTCGGCATCGAGCTTCAGGCGGGCGAGATTTTCCTTGAGGCGAGCAAGGCGAGCCGGTGAACGATCCACCGCGGTGACGCGCGCGCCGCGCGCCGCCAGTTGCGCGGTCTTGCCACCGGGCGCGGCGCAGAGATCGGCGACGCCAAGACCTTTGACGTCGCCGAGCAGCCGCGCGGGCAGGCTCGCGGCGGCGTCTTGCACCCACCAAGCGCCGTCGGTGTAGCCCGGCAGCGCCGGAACCGGCCCGTGCCCGAGCAGGCGAACGGTGCCGGTTGCAAGCAGCTTGCCGCCAAGTCGCTCAGCCCAGACGCGGGCGTCGTCCTTGACCGAGAGGTCGAGCGGCGGCTCGATGCGGTGTGCGGCGGCGATGGCGCGCGCGGTGTCAGCGCCATACGTGTTTGTCCAGCGTTCGAACAGCCAAGACGGTGTGTCGATCGAGGGGTCGAGCGCTTCGAGCGCGGCGCGGCCCTCGCGCGCGAAGCGGCGCAGCACCGCGTTCACCAGTCCGCCATAGCGGCCGCCTTGTTCGGCTTCCACGAGGCGCACAGAGAGATCGACGGCGGCGTGATCGGGGACCTCAAGAAAAAGGATCTGCCCGGCACCCACGAGCAGCGCGGCTTCGATGCGTGGCGAATTGTCGGGCAGGCCGCGCGCGAGAAAGAGATCGAGCAGCGCGCGGATGCTGCCGAGGCGGCGCAGCACGGTCGCCACGATCATGCGCACCAGCGCGCGGTCGCGCTCGGCAAGCGCGTCGAGGCCCGGAAGGGTGGAATGGTCGAGTGCGCCATCGAGCGGCCGGTGACGGTGCAGCACTTCGACGAGCGCCTGCGCCGCGAGGCGGCGGGCGGCAAGGCCCGGCACGTCCGATGGCGCGCCGGGCGCGGCGTTCACGAAATCAACTCAACCCCAGGGTCCGCGTGCTCGGGCACGCTGCCAGGGATTTTTCGGTGCTTCAGCGGCACGCGTGGACACGGGGCCGGTATCGCCCATTTCCCGGGCGATCGCTTCGAGCGCGGCGACGCGGTTTTCGGTCGAGGGATGGGTCGAGAACAGATTGTCCATGCGCTGGCCCGACAGCGGATTGACGATGAAGAGGTGCGCGGTCGCAGGATTAGCCTCGGCGGTTTCGTTCGGGATTTGCTCGGCCGTGTGTGAAAGCCTTTGCAGCGCGGAGGCGAGCGCGAGCGGCCGGCCGGAAATCTCGGCGCCGCCGCGGTCGGCCTCGTATTCGCGCGAGCGGCTGATCGCCATCTGCACGACCATGGCGGCGAGCGGCGCCAGGATCACCATCGCAATGGTGCCGATGATGCCGAGCGAGTTGTTGTTCCTGTTGCCGCCGAAGAACATGCCGAAGTTGGCCAGCATTGAGATCGCGCCGGCCAGCGTGGCGGTGATCGTCATCGTCAGCGTGTCGCGGTTTTTGATGTGCGCAAGCTCGTGGGCGATGACGCCGGCGATTTCGTCGGGCTTGAGATTCTGCAGCAGGCCGGTGGTGGCCGCGACCGCGGCGTTCTGCGGATTGCGGCCGGTGGCGAAGGCGTTGGGCTGCGGGTTGTCCATCAGATAGACGCGCGGCATCGGGAGCCCGGCGCGCTGGCTCAGCTCGCGTACGATATGAAAAAGCTCCGGCGCGGTGGACTCGTCGACCTCCTGGGCGCCCTGCATGGAGAGCACCATTTTGTCGGAGTTCCAGTAGGCGAAGAGGTTCATGCCCGCCGCCACGACGAGCGCGAGCAGCATGCCGGCCTGACCGCCGATCATGAACCCGACACCCATGAACAGGGCGGTCATGCCGGCGAGCAGGATCGCGGTCTTGAAGTAATTCATGGTCTCCTCCGGCGCGGCGCCTAAAACCACTTTCCGCCCCCGCTGAAAGATGGGATGGCGCCCAGGTGGGTGCAAGGAGTGCCTGCAAGGAGCCGGTTGCCGGGCCGGGCGAGGCACGCTAGACCCTGCCCGCAATTGGATTTCCGGGCTCCACAGGAACTCAGTCGCGTGCGTAGCAAACCGTCCAAACCGTCACCCGCCGCCGAGCGCGCCATCGCCGAAGCTGAGGCACGCCGCGCCGAGATCGACGCGCGGACCAAGAGCCGCCCGACGGAGCATGGCGGCCCCAAAGGTCCCGATCCCACCCGCTATGGCGACTGGGAGAAGAAGGGGATCGCCTCCGACTTCTGACCGTCCATCCACGCCGATCCACCGAACAAGATCGTGATCATGAGTTCAGCCAAACGGCTCGAGAGCTTCCGGCGGTTGCTCGAACACGCCCACGAGCGGCTCAAGCTCGAATTCGGCTTCCTGCTGTGGGACGGCTCGCGGGTGCCGACGGACTATCCGCGCAATGGCCTTGCGATCTCGTTTGCCGACGAGGGCGTGGTCGCCGCGCTGATCCGCAAGCCCAAGATCGGGACGCTCGCCAATCTGTGGGCCACGGCGCGCGTCGATGTGGTGAACGGCACGTTGCTCGATCTAGTGGCGAAGCGGCCGAAGGTGCGCACCAGCGAAATCCGCGGCGAATTGCAATGGGGGACGCTGCTCGGCGCCGCGCTGCAATTCCTGTTCGTGCCGCGCGGCGGGCCATGGCCGCTCGAGAATATCCGATCCGACCGGCCGAGCCAGCGCGACGCCGTCGAGGACAAGGACAACATCCACTATCACTACGACGCCTCCAACGAATTCTACGCGCTCTGGCTCGACAAGGAGATGGTCTACACCTGCGCCTATTTCCACGGCTGGAACGAGGACATCGACAAGGCGCAGCAGAACAAGCTCGAAATGGTTTGCCGCAAGCTTCGCTTGAAGCCGGGCGAGAGCATGCTCGATCTCGGTTGCGGCTGGGGCGGGCTCTTGATCTATGCCGCGCAAAAGTATGGCGTCAGCGGCTACGGCGTGACGCTCGCCGAAGAGCAGGCGCGCTACGCGCAGGAAAAGATCAAGCGGCTCGGGCTCGAGGGCCGGGTCAAGGTCGAATGCAAGGACTACGCGTCGGCCAAGGGAGTCTACGACAAGGTTTCCGCGATCTGTATTCTGGAGCACGTCGGCGAAAATAATTTTCCGCTGTTCTATCAAACGGTGCATCGCGCGCTGAAGCCCGACGGCCTATTCCTCAACCAGTCGATCGCGCGCCCCGCGAAGAAAGACGACAAGCAATTCCGCAAGCGCAACCGCGATTACGCCGCGCTCACCAAATACGTATTTCCCGGCGCTGAGCTCGATTATATCGGCCGCACCACGACGAACCTGGAGCGCTTCGGCTTCGAGGTGCATGACGTGGAAGCCTGGCGCGAGCATTACGAGCTCACCTGCAAGCTCTGGCACGACCGGCTGCTGGCAAACCGCGCCGCGGCCGAGCGCGAAGTGGGTGCCGTTACCTACCGGGTGTGGCTGGCTTATCTCGCGGGCGTCACTGTCGCGTTCGAGCGCAACACCGCGCTCCTGTTTCAGACGCTCGCGTCAAAGCGCAAACGCGGCCCGTCCGGGTTGCCGCCGACGCGGGAATATCTCTATCGTTAGGCGCGTTCCGGTGGGGCGACGATTTTAGGGAGCAAGATAGTGAGTAACGCAGCAACCAAGCGACTGGCGAGCTTCAAGAAAATGCTCGCGCACGCGCACGAGCGCCTGAAGCTCGATTTCGGCTTTCAAGTTTGGGACGGCTCGCGCGTGCCGGAGAATTATCCGCGCGACGGACTGCTGATTGCGATCGCCGACGAAGGAGTGGTGGCGGCCGCGATGCGCCGTCCCAATCTGGATACGCTGGTCAATCTTTGGGCCTCGTCCCGCATCGACATTCTCAATGGCACCGTCTTCGACCTTGAGGCCCGGCGGCCCAAGGTCAGGACCAAGGACATCCTGCGCGGAAAGGGGTTCGATCGACGCCTCGCGCTGACTACGGCGCTGCGCTTTCTGTTCGTGCCGCGCGGGGGACCCTGGCCGCTCGAGAACATCAAGCCCGACAAGCCGAGCAGTGGCGACCCGGAAGAGAACAAAGAAAACATCCATGTCCACTATGATGTCTCGAACGCGTTCTATGCGCTCATGTTCGATTCAGAGATGGGTTACACCTGTGGTTATTATCACAGTCCGAACGACGACCTCGCCACCGGGCAGCGCAACAAATTCGACCATATCTGCCGCAAGCTACGGCTAAAGCCGGGCGAGAAGATGCTCGACATCGGCTGCGGCTGGGGTGGGCTCATCTGTTACGCCGCGCAGAATTACGGCGTCACCGCCCACGGAGTGACCCTGTCCGAAAATCAGGTCATCTGGGCGCGCGAGAAGATCGCCAAACTCGGGCTTTCCGATCGCGTCACGGTCGAGCTGATCGATTACACGGCGGTGCAGGGCCAATACGACAAGATTTCGCAGATCGAGATGTTCGAGCACGTTGGCATCGCCAATTATCCAACCTTCTTCCGGACGGTGCATCGGTTGCTGAAGCAGGATGGCTTGTACCTGCATCAGGCGACCACTCGCGTCGCCAAGCGCGACGACAAGACGTTCAACAAGAAGCGCCCCGAGCTGAAGGCGGTCACGCGCTACCTGTGGCCCGGGGCCGAGTTCGACAACATCGGCATGACGACGACCAATCTGGAGCGGTTCGGTTTCGAGGTTCAAGATGTCGAGAATTGGCGGCTGCATCAGGTGCGGACCTTCAGGATCTGGCACGACCGGCTCTACGCCGTCCGCGAAGCCGCCGCGCGCGAGATCGGAATGCCCATGGTTCGGGTTTTTCTGATGTGGTTTGCGGTTTCCTCGATCGCGCTGCAGCGCGGCGACGGATTCCTGTTCCAGACGCTCGCGTCGAAGCGGAAAGTGGGAAACCCGGGTTTGCCGCCTACGCGCGCCGATCTCTATCGTTGATTTCGAAGGAAGCAGCATGACTGCCGCGCAAAAGCGTCTCGACAGCCTGAAGCGATTGCTTGCCGATCTGCACGAGCGCCTGAAGCTCGACTTCGGCTTCGCGCTTTGGGACGACTCGCGGGTGCCGGCGAATTATCCGAAGGACGCGCTGGCGATCTCAATCGCCGACGAAGGGGCGATCGCGGGCATCGTGCGCAAACCGAATTTTGACACGTTGCTGAACCTCTGGATCTCAGCGCGTGTCGACATCAAGAACGGCACGGTGTTCGACATGGTCGAGCGCCGTCCGAAGGTGCGAACCAGAGAAATTCCGAAAAAAGTGAGCTGGTGGCTCGCGCTCGACGTCGCGCGGCGCTTCCTGTTCGTGCCACGCGGCGGGCCGTGGCCGCTCGAGGCTATCCCCGACCACAAGCCGGCGACCGGCGATGCGGCGGAGAACAAGGAGAACATCCGCTTTCACTACGATGTCTCCAACAAGTTCTACGACACCTTCCTCGATCCGGAGCGCGGCTATACCTGCGGATATTTTCACGATTGGGAAAAAGACAGCGACCAGGCCACGATCCAAAAGAACAAGTTCGACCATGTTTGCCGTAAGCTTCGGCTGAAGCCGGGCGAGCATATGCTCGATATCGGCTGCGGCTGGGCCGGGCTGCTCACGCACGCGGTGCAGAACTATGGCGTCACCGGCCACGGCGTCACGCTCTCGGAAGACCAGTTCGCCTGGACGCAGGACAAGCTCAAGCGGCTCGGGCTCTCCGACAAGATCACGATCGAGCTTCGGGATTACGCCTCGCTCGAAGGCAAGGAGCGGTTCGACAAGATTTCGCAGTGCGAGATGTTCGAGCATATCGGGCTCGAAGCGCATCCGAAATATTTCACCACCGTGCACCGGCTCCTGAAGCCCAACGGCTTCTACCTGCACCAGGCCTCTGTTCGCGTCGCCAAGCGCGACGCCAAAACGTTCCTGAAGAAGCGGCCCGAGGTGCTGGCGCTGACAAAATATATTTTCCCCGGCGCCGAGTTCGATCACATCGGCATGCTGCTGACCAACTTCGAGCGCTTCGGCTTCGAAGTGCACGACGTCGAGGATTGGCGCGAGCATCACGCGCGCACCTGCCGCATCTGGTACGATGATCTCTACAAGAACCAAGAAGCGGCGATCCGCGAGGGCGGGCTGGTGACGACGCGCATGTGGCTGACCTGGATGGCGGGCTGCTCGATCGCGTTCGATCGCGGCGGCGCGCTGGTTTATCAGACGCTGGTGTCGAAGCGCCGGCGCGGACCCTCAGGCCTGCCGCCGACGCGCGCTGATCTCTATCGCTGAAGGTCTAGCGCAACACCACGACCGGCGCGCCGACGCGCACACGGCCGAACAGATCGAGCACGTCGGCGTTGAACATACGGATGCAACCGTAAGAAACGAAGCCGCCGATCGAGCCGGGCACGTTGGTGCCGTGGATCGCGTATTCGCCGCCGGAAAGCGTCAGCGCTGCCGCGCCCATGGGGTTGCGCGGGCTGCCGCCGGGGATCACCTCGGGGAGGCCCGGCCTGTCGCGGCGGATTTCTGGCGGCGCGACCCAATCCGGCCGCAGATATTTCCCGTCAACGAAAGCGTTGCCGCTCCATTGCCGGCCGCTCTTGCCGACGCCGACCGGATAGCGCAGCGCGGTGCCGTTGCCGAGCACGAGATAGAGCTTTCGCTCGCCAGTGCGCACCACGATGGTGCCGACGGAGTAGCCGCTGAACGCCACGACTTCGCGGGCCGTGGCGCGATCATAGGTCGCGAACAGCGCGAGCGCGGTGAGAGCAATCGCGGTGAGAATACGCAACATGGGCGGGCTCGCTGGGAAGAAGCGAGCGGTTTCTAGTACGAGCGGCGGAGGCGTGCAGGGAAATCGGCGAAGAGCGTGAATCTTAAATTCGTAAAAGGACGCTGGAACCTTTCGTGCCCTTTACCATGATGGCGCGGCGCGGGCCTTAGTAGGGTCCGAGAAAGTCGCGCTTGCCGAGCTCGACGCCGTTGTGGCGCAGAATCGCGTAGGCCGTGGTCACGTGAAAAAAGAAATTCGCGAACCCGGAATTGAACAGATACGCTTGGCCCTTGAACGTCGTGGGCTGGCCGGCGACGAGGTAGGAGATCTCCTTCTCTTCGGTTCCGTCGATCTGAGCGGGTTTGAGGCTTTTCAGAAACTCCGTCGTCCTGGCGATCCGCGCTTTCAGTTCCTCGAAGCTCGTTTCGGTATCTTCGAATTTCGGCAGCTCGACGCCCGCGAGCCGGGCAGAAGTGTTCTTGGCGAAGTCGCACGCGAGCCGCACCTGGCGGACCAGCGGAAACATGTCGGGGTATAGCCGCGCATTCAGGAGCGCGGCGGGTTCGAGCTTGCGCGCGGCCACGTGAGCCATGGCCTTATCCAGCACTGCGTTGAGGTTCGTCAGCATCCGCAGAAACACCGGAACCGAGGCCTGATACATCGAAAGAGGCATGAGATTGGAATCCATTTCCTGATGAAGGCGATGAAAGACGGAAGCCTTGCGTTCGATAGTGGCCGTCAACCTGCCTTGCGATTCTGCCGATTATTGACGAGATCATCGACCACCGCCGGGTCCGCCAGCGTCGAGGTGTCGCCGAGATTCTTGTATTCGTCCTCGGCGATCTTGCGCAGAATCCGGCGCATGATCTTGCCCGAGCGCGTCTTCGGTAAACCGGGAGCGAACTGGATGAGATCGGGCGAGGCGATCGGGCCGATTTCTTTGCGCACCCATCCGACCAGCTCCTTGCGCAACTCCTCCGTGGGCTGCTCGCCCGTCATCAAGGTTACATAGGCGTATATGCCCTGGCCTTTGATGTCGTGCGGATAGCCGACCACTGCGGCTTCCGACACCTTGGTGTGCGCGACCAGCGCCGACTCGACTTCGGCGGTGCCGAGCCGGTGGCCGGCGACGTTGATCACGTCGTCGACCCGGCCGGTGATCCAGTAATAGCCGTCCTCGTCGCGGCGGCAACCGTCGCCGGTGAAATACTTGCCGGGGTAAGTCTTGAAGTAGGTGTCGACGAAGCGCTGGTGGTCGCCATAGACCGTGCGCATCATGCCGGGCCACGAGTCGGCGATGCATAGATTGCCGCTGGTGGCGCCCTCCTGCACTTTGCCGTTGGCGTCCACGATCTGCGGGATCAGGCCGAAGAAAGGCAGCGTCGCAGAACCGGGCTTGAGCCGGGTCGCGCCCGGCAGCGGCGTGATGAGAATTCCGCCGGTCTCGGTCTGCCACCAGGTATCGACGATCGGGCAACGGCCGTCGCCGACCACGCGGTGATACCATTCCCAGGCTTCCGGGTTGATCGGCTCGCCGACGGTGCCCAAGAGCCGCAGCGACTTGCGCGAAGTTCTTTTCACCGGCTCGTCGCCGGCCTGCATCAGTGCGCGGATCGCGGTCGGCGCGGTGTAGATGATGTTGACCTTGTGCTTGTCGACGACCTCCCAGAAGCGCGACACGGTCGGGTAATTCGGCACGCCTTCGAACATCATGCTGATGGCGCCGTTCGAAAGCGGGCCATAGACGATGTAGCTGTGGCCGGTAACCCAGCCGACGTCGGCGGTGCACCAGTAGATGTCGCCGTCGTGATAGTCGAACACGTACTGGTGCGTGATCGAAGTGTAGACGCCGTAGCCGCCGGTGGTGTGCAGCACCCCCTTGGGCTTTCCGGTGGAGCCGGACGTATAGAGGATAAAGAGCGGATCCTCGGCGTTCATCGGCTCGCACGGGCAATCGGCCGGCACGGTCTTGGCGATCTCATCGTAATAGACGTCGCGGCCCTTCTTCATTTCGACCGCGCCGCCGGTGCGGCGAACGACGAGGATGTTCTTGACGATGCCGGCCTTGTCGGCGGCGGCGTCGGAATTGGCCTTGAGCGGGATTTTCTTGCCGCCGCGGATGCCTTCGTCGGCGGTGATTACGATCGTGGACTTGCAATCCTCGATGCGGCCGGCAAGCGAGTCGGGCGAGAAGCCGCCGAACACCACGGAATGAACCGCGCCGATCCGCGCACAGGCGAGCATGGAAATCGCCGCCTCCGGGATCATCGGCAAATAAATGGTGACGCGGTCGCCCTTCTTGACGCCGAGCGCCTTCAGAACATTGGCAAAACGGCACACCTCGGCGTGCAGCTCCTTATAGGTGATTTTCTTGTCTTCCTTGGGGTCGTCGCCTTCCCACAGGATCGCGGTCTGAGTGCCGCGCTTGGCCAGATGCCGGTCGATGCAGTTGTGCGCGAGATTGAGGACGCCGTCCTCGAACCATTTGATCGAGACGTTGTCGGCGGCGAAGGACGTGTTCTTGATCTTGGTCGGAGCCTTGATCCAGTCGAGGCGCTTGGCCTGCTCGGACCAGAATCCGTTCGGATCCTTGATCGAGCGCGCGTACATCTCCTTGTATTTTGCGTCGTCGAGATAGGCGCGCTTCTTCCACTCGGCCGGGACCTCGTAAATCTTCTCCGACATATCCTTCCTCCCCCACTTCGTGCCGGCTTCACGCCGGGCTTGGGCTTCTCGAGCGTAGATTATGCAGGATGCTCTTGAGGCGACAAGGCAATCCGGTCTGCGACCTTCGGCGGGCGGTATTCCGATCAGCCGGCGAAAGCGCCGATCAGTGCGCCCATGATCAGGAGCACGCTGAGCCAATGGCCGGCATCGATGACAGTGAGCATCGGTTTCCGGCCGCTGAAGGCGTTATTCACCGCAATCGTTGTCAGCACGAAGCCGAACCAGATCAGCGCTCCGGAGATGAGCCCGGCGCGAATCGTGAAAGCGCCAGTGTGGAGCATGACGCCCCACAGCATCCAGGCCATCACGAACTCGGCGATGAATGAGAGCACGAACGGCGCGTAGAACCCGGGCGTGCCGCGCCGCATCGTCGCGTCGGCCCGGAAATCCTCGCGAGTTCTTCCTTGCGCGGCGATCCATTGTGCGCTGAGAAGATGATACCAGACCGCGCCGAATACCCAGGCGACGACCGCCGCGGCGAGGACGATCCAGAAATTCACTCCGGCGAACAGCATGGCTCCGATCTCCTCTTGCTTGATGCGATCCTAGCGCGCGAGGCCACCGAGCGTACAGATCGTACGCCATTCCTCGGCCGATACCGGCTGGACCGACAGGCGCGAATTATTGAGCAGCACCATTTTCTTCAAGCGTGGCTCGGAGCGGCATTGCACGAGCGTGACCGGCTTCGTCAGAGGCGCGACCGCCTTGAAATCCACCAGCCCGAACGCGCCGGTCTTGTCGGAGGGATCAGGGCGATACTCTCCGATCACCTCGACTGTGCCCATGACCTGCTTCTCGTCGCCCGAATGATAGAAGAAGACGCAGTCGCCGCGCTTCATCTTCATCAAGTTCTGCTTGGCCTGGTGGTTGCGCACGCCCTCCCAGGCGGTGCCCTTGGCGCCGGCCTTTACCTGATCGTCCCAGGACCATGTGCCGGGTTCGCTCTTGACCAGCCAATAGGCCATCTTACGCCTCCGCCTTGAGTGGCCGCGCGAGCAGCAGCGCAATCGCCTCGTCGATGCCGACGCGGCCGGCAAGCAGCGCGTCCACCGTCTGCGCGATCGGCATGTCGACGCCTTTATTGCGCGCGAGCTCAACGAGCACCGGCGCGGTGAATGCGCCCTCGGCGAGCGGGCCTCCTGTCGCAGGTTTCTCACCGCGGCCGATGGCGAACCCGAGCGTAAAATTGCGCGATTGCGGCGTAGAGCCCGTAAGAATGAGATCGCCGAGGCCCGAGAGGCCCATCAGCGTATCGGGCTTGGCGCCATAGGCGCGACCGAAGCGGGCGAGCTCGGCGAAGCCGCGGGTGATCAAGGCGGCCTGGGCGCTGGCGCCGAGGTTGCGCCCGGCGACGATGCCGCCGGCGATGGCGAGCACGTTCTTGGCGGCGCCGCCGATCTCGACGCCGCGCACGTCGGTCGAGTGATAATCGCGGAACGTGGTCGAGCTCAGCGCCTCGGCGAGCTCGGCGGCGCATTTTTCGTCGGCGGACGCGAGCGTCACCGCCGCCGGCAGGCCCTTGGCGACGTCGCTTGCGAAGCTCGGGCCCGACAGGATCGCGGTCAGCGCTTGCGGGATCAGTTCTGAAATAATTTCGGTGATGAATTTGCCGCTGCCGCGCTCGATGCCCTTGGCGCATGCGACCAGCGGCGTGCCCGGCTTGGCGTGCTTTGCCAGTGCAGTGACGAGGGCGCGGAAGTCCTGGGT
>DATBTC010000075.1:0-6312 GCA_036559465.1 Xanthobacteraceae bacterium | reverse complement strand
AACGGCTACACGGTCGTGACCAAGCCGGCCAAGGAGTTCACCGACTCCACCGGCCGCCGCAAGGTCAAGGGCAACATGGACATCGAGCTCGCGGTCGACATGATGGAGCTCGCGCCCCACGTCGATCAGATCGTGCTGTTCTCCGGCGACGGCGACTTTCGCCCGCTGGTCGAAGCCGTGCAGCGCCGCGGCGCGCGCGTGACGGTGATCTCCACGATCTCGACCCAGCCGCCCATGGTGGCCGACGAATTGCGCCGCCAGGCCGACGTGTTCACCGATCTCGCCGACTTGCACGACAAGGTCGGCCGCGATCCGGCCGAGCGCGCCGCGCGCGAAGCTGCGCGCGAAGCCCGCGGACCGCGCGAGGATCGCGGACCGCGCGATGTCGGCAACCAGATGCCGGGCTTCGTCCAGCGCAGCGTGACGCCGCCAGCGCGCGCCTTCGAGCCGGATCCGGAAGAGGCTTGATCGGTGGCGATCGCGGCCGAACCGGGCCGCGATTGCCCGCTCTGCCCTCGCCTCGTCGCGTTTCGCAAAAAAAGCCGCAAGGCCGAACCCGATTGGCACAACGCACCGGTGCCGAGCTTCGGCACGCGCGATGCACGGCTCTTAATCGTCGGGTTGGCGCCCGGCCTGCGCGGCGCCAATCGAACCGGCCGCCCTTTCACCGGCGATTATTCGGGCAAGCTTTTATACGAGACGCTGATCAAATCCGGCTTCGCGCGCGGCAGCTACGACGCGCGGCCCGACGATGGGCTTGAGCTTATCGATGCACGCATTGCGAACGCTGTGAGCTGCGTACCGCCTGTGAACAAGCCTACGACCGAAGAAATCCGCACCTGCAATCAGTTCCTGGCCAGAAGCATCGCCGGCATGCCGAAGCTTGCGGCGGTCGTCGCGCTTGGGCGCATCGCCCATGACGCCGTGCTGCTGGCGCTCGACGCCAAGCGCGCCAAAATGCCCTTCGCCCACGGCGCAGTGCATGAGCTTGGCCGGCTTACCTTATTCGACAGCTTCCACTGCTCGCCGCTGAATACCCATACCGGCCGCCTGACGCCAAAAATGTTCGGCGCTGTGTTCGCAAACGTGCGCGCTCACCTGACGAAATAGATCGACGCTCACAACACCCGCGTCGCCGCCTCGGCCCCACGGCGAACAAGCTCGAGCTGGCCTCCGCTGGATCGCAGGACCGTCACCGAGCAGTGGTCGGGGTGAAAATTGACGACGCGCTCATCGCCGACAGCCGCGCCAACGGCAATATTGATGGCGATGTAGTGAGTGACCACCACTGTATCCCGATCCACCGCCGCAAGCGCCGCCAGCACGTCGCCGCGCCATTGCTGCAGCGGCTCATCCAGTTGCGGCCAAAAGCGGGGCGCGATTTCGCGGAGCCAAAGTCCGCGCTCCTTGAGCCCGCTCACGGGCGACGGAATTTCCGAAACCCGCGGCTCGATTCGCGGCTCGACTAGCCAGGCCGCCGCAAGCGGTGCGGCCGTCTCGCGCGTGCGCGCCAAGGGGCTCACGATCAAATCCATCGGCGCGAGCTGTTGCACGAGGCCCCGCGCCTGTTCGTGCCCGAGCGTATCGAGGCCAGGGTCTAGATCGCGATCCCAGCCGGCGGCCGCGCGGCCGTGCCGCACCAGATAGAGAATCGGCATAGAATTAATGGCCCGGATGGCTCGATAGCCACGCGATCGTGTCCGCGGCACTCTTGTCGGGCGGGAATACCGGATAGATCGCGTGCGTGATCGTGCCCTCGTCGATCACCAGCGTGAGACGCTTCAGGAGCGTCATGCCGTCGACTTCGAAGGTCGGCAGTCGCAGTGCGCGGGCAAGCGCGAGCTTTTCATCGGATAGCATTGCGAACGGCAGATGCAGCCGCTCGACCGCCTCGCGTTGATATGTCGTATCCTGCGTCGAGAGTCCGAACAGGTGCGCGACGCCGGCCTTCTGCAAATCAGCGAAATGATCGCGGAACCCGCACGATTGCGGCGTACATCCTCGCGCGCCGGGAATAGCATCCCAGCCGGTCGGCAAATTCGCGCCCGGCCTTCCTGTGCGCGGATAGGCATAGACGACCGTGCGGCCGGGCAGCTTCGCAAGATTGACCGTGCTTCCGTCGGTCGCGGGGAGCGCCAAATCCGGCATGCGCATGCCCAGCAAGTGCCGCGCGGCGCCATCGTCCTGCGGCACCGGCAGGTCTTCGGGCAATATTGTCGGATCGTGCAAAACCGCCACGTTCAATCCTTCTGGCGCATCAGGCGCCCGCGCTCGCGCTGCCAATCGCGCTTCTTTTCGGTGTCGCGTTTGTCGTGCAACTTCTTGCCGCGCGCCAGCGCGATCTCGATCTTGGCCCGGCCGCGCTTGTTGAAATAGAGCTTGAGCGGCACGATGGTCATGCCCTCGCGCTCAACCGCCCCGACCAGCTTGTTGATCTGGCGTGCGTGCAGCAGAAGCTTTCGCGGCCGCTTCGGCGCGTGGTTGAATTGGGCCGCCTGCAGATATTCGGGGATGTTGGCGTTGACTAGCCAGATTTCGCCTGCGCGCGCGTCGGCGTAGGATTCCGCGATCGTCGCCTTGCCCACGCGCAGCGATTTCACCTCGCTGCCAGTAAGCGCGATCCCGGCCTCGAACGTCTCGCCGATGTGAAAATTGAAGCGCGCCTTGCGGTTCTGCGCGACGACACGCCGGTTATCGGGCTCTTTTTTTGCCATGGGCGAGGCCGCGACGCATCCGCGCCTCAGGCGTTGAGCAGACCCGCGTGCACCATCGCCTCGCGCACCACGCGCTTGCCGTTATCGGACAGCGGACCGAGCGGCAACCGCACCGCATCGGAGCACTTGCCCAAGAGCGAGAGCGCATACTTCGTCGGAGCCGGGCTGTTCTCGACGAACAAAGCCAGGTGCAGCGACAAAAGTCGGTCCTGGATTTTCTGGGCGGCGGCATTGTTGCCGGCAAGCGAGGCATCCTGGAACTCGCCGCACAAGCGCGGCGCCACGTTCGAAGTAACCGAAATGCAGCCCACGCCGCCCTGCGCGTTGAAGCCGAGCGCCGTCGGGTCCTCACCGGAGAGCTGGATGAAGTCGGGCCCGCACGCCAGGCGCTGCTGGCTGACGCGCACCAGATTCGCGGTCGCGTCCTTGACGCCCTTGATGTTCTTGAGCTCGGAGAGCCGCTTCATGGTCTCGACCGACATGTCGATCACCGAGCGAGGCGGAATATTATAGATGAAGATCGGAATTCCGATCGCGTCGTTGACCGCCTTGTAATGCAGATAGAGGCCTTCCTGACCGGGCTTGTTGTAATAAGGAGTGACCACAAGCACCGCGTCGGCGCCCGCCTTCTCCGCATACTTCGCGAGCGAAACCGCTTCCGCGGTGGAATTCGATCCCGCGCCCGCAATCACCGGCACGCGGCCCTTGGCCTGTTGTACGCACCATTCGACGACGTGGTGGTGCTCCTCATGGGTGAGCGTCGGGCTCTCGCCCGTGGTGCCGACCGGCACCAGCCCGTCGGTACCCTCGGCGATCTGCCAGTCCACCAACTCGCGGAACGCGCGCTCGTCGAGTCCGCCGTTCTTGAACGGCGTCACCAGCGCGGTGAATGAGCCCCGGAACATCCTGCTCTCCTGATCGTGACCACGATTAGCGCGGAACCGGGGGGTGCGGAAGCCCCCGATCCATCAAGGAAATTGAAGCTTAACCCCTGCCGGGCCATAGGATGCCGCAATTGGGGTGATTCTGCCGCCATGACTCGGAAATTCGTCACGACAGCCTTGCTCGCCGTGCTCATCGCGGCCACGCCTGCGCGCGCACCGGCGCAGAACGGCGATGCGGCCGTGGTCAAGCAGGCACTCGACCTGTTGCGGGCCGGCGACGCCCCCAAGGCCCAGGCGCTCGCCGGCCAGATGCGCGATCCCGCCGCCCGCGCGCTGGTGCAATGGGCCGCGATCCGCCTCACCCCCAAGGACATGGGCTTCGAGAAGATCAACGCCTTCCTGCGCGAGCGGCCACACTGGCCGCATCAATCCCTGATGCGCCGCCGCGCCGAGAAGCTGCTCTATGACGAGAAGCGCGATGCGGCTGCGGTCCGCGCCTTCTTCGGCCGCGAGAAACCGGTCTCCGGCGAAGGCAAGCTCGCGCTCGCGCGTGCGCTGCTTTCGGCCGACAAGAACGCTGCCCACGCGCTGGTGCGCGAAGCCTGGCAGTTGGACGATCTTTCCAAGGACACCGAGACGGAAACGTTCAAGGAATTCTCCAGCGTGCTGACGCGCGCCGACCACAAGGCGCGCGCCGACCGCTTTTTCTATCAGGAGAAGACCGAGCCGGCGCTGCGCGCTGCCGAGCGCGGCGGCGCCGATCTTTCCGCCTATGGCAAGGCGCGGGCCGCCGTCATCAAGCGCGCCGGTAATGCCGCCAAGCTGCTCGACGCGGTGCCGGCGGCGCTGCGCACCGAGGCGGGCTATATTTTCGCACGCATCAAGTTGCTCCGCCGCAAGGAGGATTACGCCGGCGCCGCCAAGCTCCTGCTCGCCGCCCCGCGCGACCCCAAGGCGCTGATCGATACCGACGAATGGTGGGTCCAGCGCCGGTTGATCGCGCGCAAGCTCTTGGAGCTCGACGACGCCCGGACCGCCTACCGGATCGTGAGCCAGGCGGCGCTGCCGGAGAAGGAGAACCCCCAGGTAGAGCAAGCCTTTACCGCCGGCTGGATCGCGTTGCGTTTTCTCAAGGATCCCGCCGCTGCGGCCCGCCATTTCGCCGCGATCAATAAATTTTCATCCCACCCGACCTCGCTGGCGCGCGGCCACTATTGGCACGGCCGTGCGCTCGAAGCCGCCGGCGACCGCGTCGCGGCGCTCGCCGAATACGACCGCGCCGCGCGCCACGTCTATGCCTATTACGGCCAGATCGCCCGCAGCCGCATGGGCACCAAGGAGCTTCCGGTCTCCGCGCCGCCGACGCCGGGCGCCGCTGCGCGGGCCGAGTTCGAGCGTCAGGAACCGGTCCGCGCTCTCCGGCTGCTGTATGCCGCAGGCGAGACCGACCTTGCGCTCTCCATGCTGCTCGATCTCACCGAGCGCGCCCGCGACGTCGCCACCGCGACGCTGCTCGCCGAGATTCCCCATCAGGCCCAAGACGCCCGCTCACTGGTGTTCGTCGCCAAAGCCGCGTTCGGCCGCGGGCTGCCGATCGACACCCACGCCTTCCCCACCTTCGGCATGCCGGCGTACAAGACAGCCGGCCCCGCGATCGACAACGCGCTGGTCTATTCCATCGCGCGCCAGGAAAGCGCCTTCAATCCCAAGGCCATCTCTCCGGCCGACGCGCGCGGGCTGATGCAGGTGGTGCCATCGACCGGCAAGGCCATCGCCAAGAAATACGGCGTCGCCTTCGACGCCAAGAAGCTGATCGGCGACCCGGCCTTCAACGTGCAGATCGGCGCCGCCGAGCTGGGCGATCTGCTCCAAGTCTATCGCGGCTCCTATATCCTGACCTTCGCCGCCTATAATGCCGGCCGCTCGCGCGTCGCCGAATGGATCGGCCGCTACGGCGACCCGCGCGATGCCAAGGTCGACCCGATCGACTGGGTCGAACGCATCCCGTTCTCCGAGACCCGCAATTACGTGCAGCGGATCATGGAAAACGTGCAGGTCTACAAGGCCCGCTTCGGCAAGAACGGCGCGATGATCGATGCCGATCTGGCGCGGGGCCGTGTAAACTGACGCCGTGACCGCCTTCGAAGATCTCTATTTCAACGCCCCGGACGGGCTCCGGCTGCATGTGCTGGCGGCTGGACCGCGTACGAGTACGCGGCTGCCCGCCCTGTGCCTGCCCGGCCTCGCGCGCACCGCCGAGGACTTCCGCGAGGTGATGGAGACGCTCGGCAACGACGCGCTGGCGCCACGGCGCGTGTTGGCGCTCGACTCGCGCGGCCGTGGCAAATCGGAGCGCGATCCCAATCCGGCGAACTATTCGGTGCCGGTCGAGCTTGCCGATCTGCTCGCCGTGCTCACAACGGCCGGGATCGAGCGCGCGATTTTCATCGGCACCTCGCGCGGCGGAATTCTCACGATGGCGCTCACCGCGGCTAAGCCCGGCGCGATCGCCGGCGCGGTGTTGAACGACATCGGCCCGGTGCTCGATATGGCCGGGCTGCTGCGCATCAAGGGCTATGTCGGCAAGCTACCGAAGCCGGTCTCCATGGCCGATGCGGCCGCGGTGCTGAAGCGCACGCTGGGCAGCCAGTTCCCCGGGCTGTCGGACGACGAGTGGGGCCTCTATGGGCGCAGAAGCTTCGTCGAAACCGCGA
>DATBTC010000074.1:0-17160 GCA_036559465.1 Xanthobacteraceae bacterium | reverse complement strand
CAGGCCGCCGAACTCGACTATGCGCCGGCGTTCCAGTTCGGCGTTCCCAAGGCGTTCGAGCTGGCGAGCCGGATCGCCGCGCTGGCGCCGGCCGACCTCGACCATGTGTTCTTCGCGAATTCTGGGTCGGAGGCGGTGGATACCGCGCTGAAGATCGCCCTCGCCTACCACAACATCCGCGGCGAGGCCGGACGCACCCGCCTGATCGGGCGTGAGCGCGGCTACCACGGCGTCGGCTTCGGCGGCATGGCGGTCGGCGGGCTCGCCAACAACCGCAAGGCGTTCGGCCCCGGATTGGCGGGCATCGACCATCTGCCGCATACCTACAACCGCGAGCAGCAGGCGTTCTCCAAGGGCGAGCCGGAATGGGGCGCACATCTCGCCGACGAGCTGGAACGGATCGTAGCCCTGCACGGCGACACCACGATCGCCGCGGTGATCGTCGAGCCGATGGCCGGCGCCACCGGCGTGCTACCTGCCCCCAAAGGCTACCTCGAGCGGCTGCGCGCGATCTGCAACAAGTACGGCATCCTTCTCATTTTCGACGAGGTCATCACCGGCTTCGGCCGGCTCGGCTACATGTTCGCGGCCGAGCGCTATGGCGTGGTGCCGGACATGATCTGCTTCGCCAAGGGCATCACGTCGGGCACCGTGCCGATGGGCGGCGTGATCGTGCGCAAGCAAATCCACGACGCCTTCATGAAGGGGCCCGAGCACGTGACCGAACTGTTTCATGGCTACACTTATTCGGCGCATCCGCTTGCCTGCGCGGCGGCGCTGGCGACGCTCGACCTCTATCGCGACGAGAAGCTGATCGAGCGCGCCAAGAAGCTCGAGCCGATTTGGGCCGATGCGGCCATGGGGCTGAAAGGTTTGCCCGGCGTGCTCGATATTCGCACGGTGGGCCTCACGGTCGGCATCGATCTCAGTGCACGGCCGGACGCGGTCGGCAAGCGCGGTTTCGAGGCGATGGATCGCGCTTTCTTCGACGAAGGCGTGATGATCCGCTGCGTGGGCGACACGCTGGCGGTGGCGTCGCCGCTGATCGTTTCGGAAGCGCAGATCGGCGAAATCTTCGAGAAACTCGCGAGCGTGATCCGCGCCACGGCCTAGCGGGGCGCCGCCGGTTGTGGCGGCAGGATCGCCCAGCCGACTTCCAGCTCGCGCGGGATCCAATGGAACTTCAATTTGAACGGCGGTTGCACCTGCGCGTTCGGTGCGGCCCGCTGCAATTGGGGCGGCATGGTTCGCAGATCGCCATTGGTCCAGACGACCGCGGCGCCGCGCGCCTTCAGATCCGCAAGGTCGATCCAGGGCGCGCGACGCGGCTCACCGTCGATGAGCACGCGCGGCCGCTCGGGCGCGTAGTGCCCGATATTTCCGCCGTTCCACATTTCCGAAATGACGTAGGCGAGTGGCCGACCGGTAGCCGCGCGGAAGCGGCCGGAAGTCTCCGCCGCCAGACGATCACCGGGAAACAGCGACGCGCGATAGCGTTGATCGAAATGCGGCAGCACCGTGTAATTGGCGACAAAGACGAGGACGAAGGCGGCGAAGACCGTAGCCCAGATCGAAGCCACTTGCGCAAAGCGCTTTTGCTCGGTGGCGCGGCGGAACTCGAGAACGATCCACAAGCCGAGAAACAGCCAGAGTGGATAGCCCCACAACGCGACGGTGGCGCGTCCTGTGAGCGCGGAAAGCGCGATGACGGTCGCGAACGGACCGAAGGCTAACAGCGTTACGATCCGGCGATCGAATGCGTCGCCGGCTGGCGTGCGCGATTCCTGCCGCCGCCAGATGAGGGGCATTGCGATCGCGAGCGCGGGGAGCAGAAAGAAGAACTGCCCGGCGGCGAATTCGAGTGGACGTTGCAGGTGATCGAGAATTCCGCGCGACGGCGAGGCCCGCGCAGAGGCATAGGCGAACGGAAGGAAATCGTTGGCGATCAGCCACCAGAGATGCGGTGCAGCCACAACGAGCGCGACTATGAGCGCGAGGTAAGGTCCGGGCGTCCACAAAGCTTTTCGCGCGTCGCGATCCAGCAGCAAGAATAGCGCGAGCGGCAGCGCGAGCACGACGACGAAATATTTCGCCCACAAGGCCGCACCCAGCGAAAGGCCGAGCAATGCCCAGGAGAGCAGCCGGCCTTCGCGCAGCGCGGAACGGAACGAATAGCCTGCGAGTGCCCAGAGCGGGAGCTGGATGACGTCGTGGTTGAACTTCGCCGCCGTGTAATGAAGGTAGTGCAGGCCATCGACGATCAGGAGCGCGACAAATGCGCCGACCGGCCCGAGCAGAGGGCGTGCAGTGATCCAGATCAATGCGAAGGCCACGATCACGGCGGCTTGTGCTAGGGCGTAATAGGCGAAGTCGTGTCCGATGAGGCGGTAGGCGATTTCGATGAGCCACCAGGGCAAGGGCGGCAATTTGTCGTAGCCAAGCTGCCATTCGCGCCCATAGATCAACGCCTCGATCAGATCGAGCGGCAGGTTCGGGTAAAGTGCGGCCGGCAGTGCGCTCCAGACGATCAGATGCAGGGCGGCGAAAGCAAGAAATGCGGCCCGCGGCCGCCGTTCTATGAAATCATAGAGGGAATGCATTGCGTGAATGACACTGAACATCGAATAGGTTGACCCGCTTATAGCCTGTTTCGGAGTACCCGGTCATGCCGCCGAAACGCGTTGGTTTACACGTCGACGCCCGATATCTTGTCCCTGAGGCCGCAAAGACCGATCCGGAGAACGAATGACTCAAAGCCGAATAATCGCGGTGCTCATATTGGTCGCGGCTGCCGCAGGCGCCGTCTACTGGTATCTGGGACGGCCGATCGCCGTGACCGCGGCACGCGTCGAGCGCGGCAACGCGGCCGAAATCGTCTATGCGACGGGTGCGATCGAGCCGGTGCGCTGGGCCAAGGTCACGCCGCTGGTCAAGGGCCGCATCGTCGAGCGCTGCCGCTGTGAAGGCAAAGAGGTGAAGGCCGGCGACGTACTCGCGCGGCTAGACGACAAAGAGGCGCAAGCAACGCTCATCGAGCTCAAGGCGCGTGAAAATTTCGACCGGCGCGAGCTTGAGCGGCAGACCGAGCTGATGGCGCGAAATGTCACAACCGGGCAGGCCTTCGAGCGAGCCACGAGCGAGCTCATGCGCACGCGTGCCTTGATCTCGGCGCAGGCCGAACGGCTGCAGAACTACAAGCTGGTCGCGCCCATGGACGGCGTCGTTCTACGCGAGGACGGTGAGATCGGCGAGATCGTCGATTCCGTGAACGTGCTCTATCGCATCGGTCTGCCGAAGCCCTTACAGGTGGTGGCGGAGGTGAACGAGGAGGATATCCCGCGCGTGCGGAACGGCATGAAGGTGTTGTTGCGCACGGACGCCTTCCCGAACCAGCCGCTCGAGGGCACGGTGAGCGACATCACGCCGGCGGGCGATCCCATCGCCAAGACCTATCGGGTCAAGATCGCGCTGCCGGATGATACGCCGCTTCGCATCGGCATGAGCGTCGAGGCCAATATAGTGACCCGCGAGAAAGCCGACGTGCTGCTGGTGCCCTCGGCTGCGGTCGCGGACGGCCATGTTTTCGTAGTCGATGGCTTCCGCGCCTATCGGCGCAAAGTGGAGACCGGTATCCGCGGCACGCGCGCGGTCGAGATCGCAAGCGGCCTCAAGGAAGGCGATCTCGTCATCGCATCGGTGCCGACCGGCCTTGCGGATGGAGCGCGGGTCAGCGTTACGGCGGCAGCGGGCGCGAAATGAACCTGATCTTCAACATCGCCTGGACCCACGTGCGCACGCGCGCACGGCAGACGCTGATCGCGGGCTTCGGAGTCGCGACCGGCGTCGGATTCTCGATCATGATGGCGTCCCTGATGGAGGGCTCGCAAGACGATTTCGTTAAGACGCTGGTCAACGTGCTGCCGCACGTGACCGTCTCCGACGAGCGCAACAAGCCGACGCTTCAGCCGGCCGAGGTGCGCTATGCGGCCGCGGAGATCCACGGCCTGACGCCCGAGGTGCGCCGGCGTGGGATCAAGAATCCGATGGCCAGTATCGCGGCGCTCGAAGCGTGGGTGCCGGGCAAGCTCACGCCTTCTGTGACGTCGAAGGGCCTGCTGCGCTATGCCGGACGCGACGTCGCGGTGTCGATCACCGGCATCGATCCGCGCACCGAGGGAAAAGTCTCGAACCTCGAGACCCAGATGCGCCAGGGCGAGCTGTCGGCGCTTTACCGCGCGACCAATGCGATCATTCTCGGCGACCGGCTGGCCGACAAGCTCGCGGCCAAGGTCGGCGCCAATGTCACGATCTCGGGCAGCCGGAACGTGCGCATCAACGGCACCGTGGTCGGCACGTTTCACTCCGGCGTGCGGCAGGTCGACGATGGAGCGGCTTACGTTCTGATCAAGACCGGGCAAATCCTGGAGGGGCAGACCGGGCTGGTGAACGAATTCCGGGTACGGCTTACTGATCCGATGGTCGCGCGGTCAGTTGCGGCGCGGATCGCCGCCGAAACCGGCTACAAGTCGGTGTCGTGGGAGGAGGCGCAGGAAGACCTGCTCTCCGCGTTTCAGGTGCGCAACATCATCATGTTTACGGTGGTGGGCGCGATCCTGCTGGTCGCGAGCTTCGGCACCTACAACATCATCTCCACCATCACGCACGAGAAATCGCGCGACATCGCCATTATGAAGTCGCTCGGGCTGAACGAACGCACGGTGCGGCGCATCTTCGTGATCGAAGCGATGGCGATCGGGCTCGCCGGTGCGGTGGTCGGCTCGGTGCTCGGCTATTTCATGTGCATCGGTCTCGGCACGATCGAAATCAAGACGCCGTTCGTCGACGCCACGCGTCTGCCGCTCAAATACACGATCAATCACTACGTGATCGCGGCAGGCGTGGCGCTGTTCTCTTCGGTCGTCGCCGGCTATTTCCCGGCGCGCAAGGCGGCGCGCGTGCATCCGGTCGAAATCATCCGGGGGGCGACGTGAGCCAGCCCCTGATCGAGGCCAGGAACGTCACGCGCGTGTTGCCCGGTCTGGTGCCGGTGACGCTGGTGCAGTCGGTGAACTTGGAAATCCGCGCGCGCGAATTTGTGGCCATCACGGGGCCATCGGGCTCGGGCAAGTCTTCGCTTCTTTATCTCTTGGGGCTGCTCGATCTGCCAACCGAAGGCGACGTGCTGATCGGCGGCCAATCGACAACCACCATGTCCGAAGACGAGCGGGCCAAGGTCCGGCTCTCCAATCTCGGCTTCGTCTTCCAGTTCCATTTTCTGCTGCCGGAGTTCAGCCTGACCGAGAACGTCGCGTTGCCGATGCGCGCGCTCGGTGCCCTGTCGGAGGATGAAATCCGCCAGCGTGCCGAGGGGTTGCTGGATTCGCTGGGGCTTGCGGACCATAGGCACAAGCGCCCGGACCAGATTTCCGGTGGACAGCGCCAACGCGTGGCGGTGGCCCGCGCACTGGCCAACGAGCCGCCGGTGCTGCTCGCCGACGAGCCGACCGGCAGTCTCGATTCCAAATCGAGCGCGCAGGTATTCGATCTGTTGCGCAGTCTGGTGGACGAGCGCGGCAAAACCGTGGTCGCCGTGACCCACGACCTTGGGCTTGCCGCACGCATGGACCGGCGTGTGCAGATCGTCGACGGCCGCATCGTCGCCGACGAGAAAACGGCGACGGCGCCGGCCTGAGCGCTTCCGCGCCATCCGGCTATGGTGAAGTGCGCTGAATTGTGAGTAGATCGGCGCGGCTCTTCCCGGTCCGGATTCCGATGCGCGGCCTCGGCTCTCTCTTCATAGCGATCTGCATGGCGTTAGTCGCCGCCTCCGCCGGCGCGGTGGCGCATTTCTGGGCGGGCTATACGCCGGTCGAGGCAAGCCTGGCCGCGCTGGCGCTGCTGTTTGCGCTGATGACCTATCAGGTGTTCGGCGCACGTCGGCGCGACCGGGCCGAGATGGCCGGGCGCTACGACGATCTTGCGCGCGCGACGGCCAATATCGCGCGCGAGGTCGGAGAGATCGGCCGTCGCGTCAGCGCGCTCGAAGGCGCGCCGGTCGCGGACCTGCGCTCGATCACCGAACCGCTGGCGCAGGAGATGGACGCGCTGGTCAAGCGCGTCGAGGAGATCGCCGACCTGGTCGCAGCGCGCGATACGCGGTCGGCCCCGGCGAAGGGTGCCGAGGCGCTCGCTGGCAGCGGCAAAGCCGTTACTGAGCCATCCCCCGGCCATAACGAAGAGGACATGCGGCGGCTCATTCGCGAGTCGGTCGATGCGGGACGCATCGAGCTTTATCTGCAGCCCGTGGTCACGCTGCCGCAACGCAAGGTGCGCTTCTACGAGGCGCTGGCGCGCATCAAGCTTGCCGATGGCACGCTGGTGGAGCCCGAGCGTTTTCTCGAAAGCGCGCGCGCGTTCGGCCTGCTGCAACGCATCGATCTCCGCATGATGCGCAGCTGCGTCCAGGTCGTGCGCCGGCTGGCGGCGATGAACCGGGAAGTCGGCCTGTTCGTGAATTTCTCGCGCGAGACCTTCGAGGACGCTTCTTTCTTCGGCGATATTCTGGCGCTGCTGGAGGTCAATCGGGCGCTGTCGCCCTCGCTGATCATCGAGATTTCGCAGGAGGCATTCCGCTCGCTGGAGCCGGCGGAGCATGAGCGCATGTCGGCGCTGGCGGAGCGCGGCTTCCGCTTCGCCCTCGACCACACCGAGGACTTGCGGATCGACCCGCGCGGACTGGCCGAACGCGGCATTCGTTTCGTCAAGGTTCCGGTCGAGATCATGCTGCAGCGGAGCCGCGGGCCCGGCTCGGCCGTCCATCCAGCCGATCTCGCCGATCTATTGGGCCGGCACGGCATCGATCTGGTGGTGATCCGGATCGAGAACGAGGGCGCGGTCGTGGATCTGCTCGACCACGATGTGCGCTATGGCCAGGGCTTCCTGTTCGCGCCGCCGCGGCCGGTGCGGGCCGAGGTCATGAGCGGGCGCGCGCCGGAGCTCGAAGCGGCCGAGAAGATTTTGGTCGAGGCCGCCGCCGGGCCGGACCGCTGACGCCGCAGCAAGTCGCATGATGCAAGCCGCCGTGCCGCCCATGATCGCGGGCCTCGCCTCGATCGCCTCGCGCTACGATCTCATTCTCTGCGACGTATGGGGCGTGGTGCACAACGGCGTCGCCGCGTTTCCCGAGGCGGTCACGGCGCTGCGGCGCGTCCGCGCGCAGGGCGCCACCGTCATCCTGATCTCGAATGCCCCGCGTCCCGGCGCGGTGATCCGGAAGCAGCTCGATAGCCTGGGTGTGCCACATGGCAGTGCGTACGACACCATCATCGCGTCGGGCGATGTGACGCGCGAGGAACTCGCGAAGAGGCCGGGCGTGCGGCTCTATCATCTCGGCCCGGAGCGGGACCATCCGAACTACGAGGGACTCGACGTGAAACACGTACCGCTGGAAGAGGCCGAGCTGGTGGTCTGCTCCGGCCTGTTCGACGACAACAAGGAGACGCCCGACGACTACCGCGACATGCTCGGGCGCATGCGCGAGCGCGGGCTGCCGATGATCTGCGCCAACCCGGACATGGTGGTCGAGCGCGGCGACCGGCTGATCTGGTGCGCCGGCGCGCTCGCGGAGCGCTACGCGGCGCTCGGCGGCGAGGTGGTCTATGCGGGCAAGCCCCATGCCCCGGTTTACAAAAGTGCCCTGGCAATGGCGGCGAAAATTCGTGGCAGCGCGGTCGCACGCGAGCGCGTGCTTGCGATCGGCGACGGCGTTCGCACGGATCTATTGGGCGCGGTGGCGCAGGGTTTCGACACGTTGTTCGTGTTTGGCGGCATCCACGCGGTGGAAGTGCTGGACGAACGCGGCGAGCCGGTTGCCGAGCGGCTCGCGCATTTGTTCGCGGAGGCCGGCGCCTGGCCCGCGGCAGTGATCAAGCGGCTGGCGTGGTAGATCGCCGGCTCAGGCGAACAGCTTGTCGATCTCGGTCTGGTTGACGGTCGGCTTTTTCGCGCCGAACAGGAAATCGACATCGTGCTGGCCGTTGCCGTCGCCGTTGACGGCCGGGCCATTGAGCATCAATTGGCGTTTACGGACGGCTGCTGCTGCTTCGTCCTCGCTCTTCAGTCCTTCAGCATCGCAGATGCGTGTCGCCATGGCGAAGTGCGCGATGCGCTGTTCGATCTGGCCGAGCATCTCGGCCACCTTGGCGATGCGCTGCCCGGTAAGGTCCTGGAACGAGCAGGCCTCGATGACCGTAATTAGGCGAGCATTGACGAATTCCTTGTAGGCGGCGAGATCGGGAATTTCCGCGGACATGACCGCCTCCGCGCGTTCCATGATGCTATCGGTCGCACCCTCCGTCACCTGTACGATGGCGGCGAGCTCGTTGCGGGCGGCGGGGATATGCGCATGGTGCAACTCGTTGGGGCGAAGCGCGGCGATCTCATCGCGCGTCCGCGCGATGTAATCGGCGATGTCCTTCATTTCCCGATGCACGCTGGTGTGAAGCAGTCGATAGAAGTCGTGCAGCGAATCGGCCATCACTTCGGCGAGCGCCGTAACTTCGGCGATCGAGGCGTGCTCGCCGTGCTTCTTCCGCAGAAACGCGACCAGAAGATCGAGCTTGTCGATTCCGACGGATGACATTGTGCCTCTAACAAACGCGGCGTGCGCGATCAGGCGGCGAATACGGTGTCGATCTTGTTCTTCAGCGTCTGCGCGTTGAAGGGCTTGACGATATAGTTGTTGACGCCCGCTTTCTTGGCGGCAATCACGTTTTCGGTCTTGGATTCGGCGGTGACCATGATGAAAGGCGTCGGCGCGAGCGCCGGATCGGCGCGGACCTCTTTCAGGAGCTCGTAGCCGGTCATCGGCTCCATGTTCCAGTCGGAGATGACGAGGCCGTAGCGCTTGGTGCGCATCTTGGCGAGCGCCTCGGTGCCGTCGGCGGCTTCGTCCACCTGTTCGTAGCCGATCTGCTTCAGTAGATTGCGAATGATCCGAATCATCGTCCGATAGTCGTCGACGACCAGGATTTGCATGGTTTGATCGGCCGCCATCGATTCGCTCCGCACTGGGGCCGCGCGGTTTGCAGCAGCCCCTGCGTAAACGGTAGGTGGGCAGACTTGATATTGCGTTAACTGGCTGTTTCCGCGATATCCGGCGCGCTGCAGGCCTTGTAGAGCCTAAGGTCGCTGCATACGGTGCGCCGCCTCCCGAACCCTGGTCCCATGGCCGTTCCCCCGCCGATTTCGACCGTCTTTACTGTAATTCGTGACCGCGACCCGATGCCGTCGCGGCTCAAGGGCGGATTCATCGCGATCGGAAATTTCGACGGCGTGCATCGCGGCCATCGGGCCGTAATCGATGCGACGACGGCTCGCGCCAAGGCCGCGAAGGTGCCGGCGCTGGCGCTCACCTTCGAGCCGCATCCGCGGATGTTCTTTCGGCCGAACGAGCCCCTGTTCCGGCTGACGCCCGAGCCCGCGAAGCTGCGGCTGCTCGCGGGCGCGGGGCTCGATGGCGCGGTGGTGATGCGCTTCGACGCCGAACTCGCGGAGGTTTCGGCCGAAGCGTTCGTCGCCGACATTCTGATGAAGCGGCTCGGCATTCGCGGGGTGGTCGTGGGCGCCGATTTCCATTTCGGCAAGAAGCGGCTGGGTACGCCGGAATTTCTTAAAGAGCAGGGCGCGAGGCGCGGCTTCGAGGTGCAGCTCGTGCAGCAACTTCTGGAAGGCGGCCGACCGCTCTCGTCGGGCCTGATCCGCGCGGCGCTTGGCGAAGGCCGGGTGCGCGATGCGTCCGAGCTGCTCGGCCATACCTGGTTCGTCGAAGGTGAAGTGATCCGCGGCGCGCAGCGCGGCAGCGAGCTCGGCTTCCCAACCGCCAATATCGCGCTCGATCCGGCGTGTGGGCTGAAGCACGGGATTTATGCAGTGCGCGCCTATGCTGGCGACAAGAGCTTCGATGCAGTGGCGAGCTTCGGCCGCCGGCCGCAATTCGACGATGGGGCAGCGCTGCTGGAAGTTTATCTGTTCGATTTCTCGGGCGATCTCTACGGCCATGCGCTCACGGTCGAGTTCCTCGACTTCATCCGGCCCGAGGCCAAGTTCGCCTCGGTCGAGGCGCTAGTCGCCGAGATGAAGCGCGACAGCGAAAAAGCGCGGGCGATCCTGTCGGCGGCCCGATGATGCGCGGTCTTGCCGGGAATCGGCACGCCTGCTACTACGCCTGCCATGGACGCGCGCTCGATACCGGCAACAGCGATTTCGCGAATTACGGGCACGGCATCCGCCTGAGCCTTCGGCACGGGCGGAGCCGGCGACACGCAGCCGTCACCTCAACCCGAGCCCTCCGCGAGATCCGTCCATGACCGACAAAGCCGGCGACTACAGCGCCACGCTGTTCCTGCCCCAGACCGATTTTCCGATGCGCGCCGCGCTGCCCGAGCGCGAACCGAAACTTTTGGAGCGCTGGGAGAAGCTCGGCCTCTACAAGCGCATGCGCGAGGCGAGCAAGGGCCGCGACCGTTTCATCCTGCATGACGGGCCGCCTTATGCGAACGGTCACATCCATATGGGTACCGCGCTCGGCAAGTTGCTCAAGGACCTCGTGGTGCGGTCGCAGCAGATGCTCGGCTACGATTCGAACTACGTGCCGGGATGGGACTGTCACGGGCTGCCGATCGAATGGAAAGTCGAGGAGGACTATCGCGCCAAGGGGAAAAACAAGGACCAGGTCCCGGTCATCGAGTTTCGGCGCGTGTGTCGCGACTTCGCACAACACTGGGTCGAGGTGCAGCGCGCCGAGTTCATGCGGCTCGGCGGCGTGGGCGATTGGGCCAATTACTACACCACGATGAGCTACCTGGCCGAGGCGCAGATCGCTCGCGAGCTAATGAAGTTCGCCATGAGCGACCAGCTCTATCGCGGCTCGAAGCCGGTGATGTGGTCGGTGGTCGAAAAGACCGCGCTCGCCGAGGCCGAGGTCGAGTACGAGGACTACACCAGTGATACGGTGTGGGTGAAGTTTCCGGTCACCAAGTTAGAACCAAAGGCAAAATTTGAAGGTGAAGACGTCGATGAGTGGGATCGCATAAGGCGTAATGCTTTTGTCCTCATATGGACGACTACGCCGTGGACACTCCCAGGCAACCGAGCGATCAGTTTTTCGCCAAAAATCGAGTACGGCTTGTATGAGGTTAAAGCTGTTCCGGAAGGAAATTGGGCGAAGGTTGGCGAATACTACGTCGTCGCTACGAAGCTCGCTGCCGAGGTATTCAAGGCAGCTAGAGTCGATATCGGTGGCTATGAACTCAAACGCACCCTGACTGGCCCCGACCTTAGGGGGGCGGAATGCGCACACCCTCTGCGTAGCAGAAATCCCGGTTATCAATTTGTTGTTCCGCTACTCGAAGGCGACCACGTCACCGACGAGGACGGCACAGGCTTCGTGCATACGGCGCCGGGCCACGGCCGCGATGACTTCGATATCTGGACCGCGAACGCGCCTGCACTTGAGAAGCGCAGCATCGAAACGCGCATCCCGTTCACGGTGGACGCCGACGGTCGTTTCACCAAGGAGGCGCCGGGCTTCGAGGGCAAGCGCGTGCTTACCGACAAGGGGGAAAAGGGCGACGCCAACGAGGCGGTGATCAATGCGCTCAAAGACGCCGGCATGCTGATCGCGCGCTCACGCCTGAAGCATCAATATCCCCATTCCTGGCGTTCGAAAAAGCCGATCATCTTCCGCAACACGCCGCAATGGTTCATCGCGATGGATAAAGACATCGCGGGGCCGGGCGACACGCTGCGCAAGCGCGCGCTCGACGGCATCAAGACCGTGCGGTGGGTGCCGCCGAACGGCGAGAACCGCATCAACGGCATGATCGAGGCAAAGCCCGACTGGGTGATCTCGCGCCAGCGCGCCTGGGGCGTGCCGATCACGGTGTTCGTGCACAAAGAAACGCAGGAAATCCTGAAGGACAAGCGCGTGAACGAGCGTATCGCCGCAGTGTTCGAGAAAGAAGGCGCCGATGCCTGGTTCGCCGACAAGGATGGCGCGCGCTTCCTCAAGCCCGAATACGATCCTGCCGGCTACGAGAAGGTGAACGACATCCTCGATGTGTGGTTCGATTCCGGCTCGACCCACGCCTTTACGCTGGAGGTACGCGAGGACTTGAAGGTCAAGCGCACGCGCGATGGCGGGCGCGACACGGTGATGTATCTCGAAGGCTCCGATCAGCACCGGGGCTGGTTTCAGTCCTCGCTGCTCGAATCGTGCGGCACGCGGGGCGTTCCGCCTTACGACGTCGTGCTCACCCACGGTTTCCTGCTCGACGAGAAGGGCGTGGACAAGATGTCGAAGTCGCAGGGCAACGTCGTATCGCCCGACGAGGTCATCCGCAATTCGGGCGCCGATATCTTACGGCTGTGGGCCGCCGCCTCGGACTATGCTGATGATGTGCGCTTCGGTCCGGAAATCATCAAGAATTTCGTGGAGACTTACCGCAAGCTGCGCAACACGCTGCGGTGGCTCCTGGGCAGCCTGCACCATTTCAAGGAAACGGACCGCGTGCCGTTCGAGAAAATGTCTGAGCTCGAGCGGCTGATCCTGCATCGGCTCGCTGAGCTCGATGAAGCGGTGCGCCACGGCTACGCCGAGTTCGACTACAAGCGGGTGTTTGCCGCGCTCAACTCGTTCATGAACACGGAGCTGTCCGCGTTCTATTTCGACGTGCGCAAGGACGCGCTCTATTGCGACCCGATCTCTTCGGTGACGCGCAAGGCGTGCCTCACGGTGCTCGACGAGCTGCATAAATGTCTTTGTACTTGGCTGGCGCCGGTGCTGGCGTTCACCGCCGAGGAAGTCTGGCTCGTGCGCCATCCTTCCGAGACCGGATCGGTGCATCTCGAAACCTTCCCGAAGGTTCCGGCGCGCTGGCGCAACGAAGCGCTCGCCGAGAAATGGCGGAAAATCCGTCTCGTGCGCCGGGTCGTAACCGGTGCACTGGAAGTGGAGCGCGCGCAAAAACGCATCGGTGCTTCGCTAGAAGCGGACCCGTTCGTCCATGTCACCGATTCCGATCTGTTCGCGGCACTGGTCGACGTTGATCTCGCCGAAATATGCATCACCTCGGCCGCGACGCTTGTCGAAGGCGAGGGCCCGGCGGACGCCTTCCGGCTTCCCGAGGTGCCGGGTGTTGCCGTCGTCACCAACCGCGCCCGCGGCACCAAATGCGCCCGCTCGTGGAAAATTTCGCCTGCCGTCGGCTCGGATAAGCAATATCCCGATGTAACGCCGCGCGACGCACAGGCGCTGCGCGAGTTCTACGCCACGCAGCGCGCGGCGGAGTAGCAGGAGTGCGCGGCCAGCTCCGATTCGGTCTGGCGATCGCCGCGGCGGTGCTGATTGCCGATCAGGCGTCCAAGTTTGTCGTTCTCCAGGTGCTGAATCTCTCACCGGGCGACAAGCTATCGGTCCTGCCGTTCTTCGATCTGGTGCTCACCTATAACCGCGGCATCAGTTACGGCTTGTGGCCGCAGGACAGCGATCTCGGGCGCTATGTGCTGATCGCCATCAGTCTCGCGGCGGCCTGTCTGTTCGTCGTTTGGCTCGGCCGCAGCGGCTCCCGGCTGGTCGCCCTGGCGCTTGGGCTCCTGATCGGCGGGGCCATCGGCAATGCGGTGGACCGGTTAATTCATGGGGCGGTGGTGGATTTCGTCTCGCTGCACGCCTTCGGCTGGCATTGGTATGTCTTCAATGTCGCCGATTCGGCCATCGTTGCCGGGGTCGTGGGGCTCTTGTACGATGCTCTATTCGGCGGTGCCACGAAAAGGCCGCCATCTACGGGCTGATCGGCCAACGATCCGAATTAAGGAGAAGGGAGCAATGCGCAGCCGCTTTTCGCACACGCTGCTGGCGATGCCGCTCGCATTGGCGCTCGGCTGCGCTTGGACCGCGCCGGTCGCGGCCCAGGACGGAGGGCCGACGCCGCTGCAACGCATGCTCGGGAATTTCGGACTGCTCGCGATCCCGGGCGATACGCCCGACATCGAATACCGCGAGCGCCCGCCGCTGGTGGTGCCGCCGGGCGCCGAGTTGCCGTTGCCGCAGAGCCCCACCGATATCACCGCCGCAGTTCCCGACTGGCCGGCCGATCCCGAAATCGCGCGTCAGCGCGAGCAGAAGCGCTACGACCAGTTGCCGATCGACCAAAGGCGCGGCGAATTCCATACCGGTCGCGGGCTCACGCCCGCGGAGATCCGCCGCGGCACCATCGCTCGCACCGGCAGACCCGCTGCGGCTACGAAGGTCGGCGAGGAGATCACCGCCGGCCGTGAGATGCAGGCGGCGCCGAAAGGATTCTTCGGCATGTTCAAGTACGAACAGGAGAAGCCGATCGCCTTCACCGGCGAGCCGCCGCGCACGCGACTGACCGAACCGCCGGCCGGATACCAGACACCTTCCCCAAACGCGCCCTATGGCGTGGTCGAAAAGGACAAGCCGTCCACCGCACCTCGCAATGTCATGGATAAGCAGTTGGCGGACGGAGATAAGACGAAGTAGTGAGCTGCTTGCTCATTCTCGCTCCGAGGCGCGCCGTGCATCGCTGCGCGTCGCGCCGATCCAGCGACCGGAGATCGGCAACAGGGCGCAGTCCGCGCCGGAGATTCTGAATCCCGTGCCCAGGTTTTTGATGCAGACCATTGCCGCGCTCGCCATCGCCGGAACCGCCACGATCGCCATACCGCCCGCATCGACGGCCGGGCCCGATATCACCCGCTTCGTGCTCGGGAACGGCCTCGAGGTGGTCGTGATTCCCGACCGCCGCGCGCCGGTGGTCACCCACATGATCTGGTATCGCGTCGGCTCCGCCGACGAAGAGCAGGGCAAGTCGGGGATCGCGCATTTCCTCGAGCACTTGATGTTCAAGGGCACCGCCAAAAATCCGGGCGGCAAATTCTCCCAGGTCGTCGCCGCCATCGGTGGGCAGGAGAACGCCTTTACCGGGCCCGATTACACCGCCTATTTCCAGCGCGTCGCGCGCGAGCATCTGGGCACTCTGATGGAATTCGAAGCCGACCGCATGACCGGCTTGGTGCTCACCGACGCAAACGTGTTGCCGGAGCGCGAGGTCGTGTTGGAGGAGCGCCGCAGCCGCACCGACAACGATCCGCGCGCGCAACTCTCCGAGGCCGCGCAGGCCGCGCTTTATGTCAATCATCCCTATGGCCGGCCGGTGATCGGCTGGGAGCATGAGATTCGTCAGCTCAATCGCGAGGACGCGCTCGCGTTCTATCGCCGGCACTATGCGCCGAACAACGCCGTGCTGGTGATTTCCGGCGATATCGGCGCCGACGAGGTACGCGCGCTCGCGGACAAGACCTACGGCAAGCTCGCAAAGCAGTCGCAGATCAAGCCGCGTATGCGGCCGCTCGAGCCGAACCCGCTGGCGCACCGGCGCGTGGTGCTCGCCGACGCGCGCGTGGCGCAACCGAGCCTGAGCCGTTCCTATCTGGTGCCATCGTATCGCACTGCCAAACCGGGCGAAGGCGAGGCACTCGAAGTGCTGAGCCAGATTCTCGGCAACGGCTCCACCAGCCGGCTCTATCGGGCGCTCGTGGTCGAGAAGGGGATCGCCGCCAATGCCGGCGCCTGGTACCAGGGCACGGCTATCGACGCGACTAGCTTCGGCATTTATGCCTCGCCGCGTCCGGGAGTTTCGCTCGACGATCTCGAGAAATCCGCCGATGCCGTCATCGCCGAGGTTGCGACCAACGGCGTGACCGATGAAGAGCTGGCGCGAACCAAGACCCGGCTCATCGCCGATACGATCTACTCGCAGGACAGCCAGGCGATGCTCGCGCGCATCTACGGCGCTACGCTGATGGTCGGCCTTTCCGTCGATCACGTGAAGACCTGGCCCGACCGCATCCGTGCCGTGACCGTAGAAGAAGTGCGCGGCGCGGCGAAGAACTATCTCGATCTACGGCGCGCCGTGACCGGTCATCTCATCAAGACACCGGCCCCGCCGGAGAAGCGCACGTGATCCGCCGCCTGGTCCTCGCAATCATGAGCTTAGCCCTGGTTTCCGCCGCCCCCGACGCCTCGCGCGCGGCCAAGATCGAACGCATCGTGACGCCGGCCGGGATCGAAGCCTGGCTGGTGCGCGACGACACGCTACCGATGCTGTCGCTGCAATTCGGCATCAAGGGCGGCGCCAATCAGGATCCCGAGGACAAGCCCGGCGTCGCCAGTTTCGCGGCCTCGCTGCTCGACGAAGGCGCCGGCGAGCTCGATGCGCGCGCATTCCATGAGCGCATGGAGGCGCGCGCCATCAGCCTCGGCTTCAGCGCCGCGCGCGACACGCTGCGCGGCTCGCTCAGGACGCTTTCGGAAAATCGCGACGAGGCCTTCGAGCTTTTGCGGCTCGCGCTCACCGCGCCGCGCTTCGACGCCGACGCGGTGGAGCGCGTGCGCGCCGGTATGCTTGCCGGGCTTCGGCGCCAATCGACCAACCCCGGCGATATCGTATCGAAGCGCTGGTTCGCCCGCGCCTTCCCCAACCATCCTTACGGACGGCCGGTGCAGGGCACGCTCGACTCGGTGCCGAAGATCGTGGTCGAGGATATCAAGCGTTATATAGGCCAGGTGCTTGCGCGCTCGACCTTGAAGATTGCCGTGGTCGGCGCGATCGACGCGGCTGCGCTCGCCGTGCTGATCGACAAGGCATTTGGCGCATTACCCGCCGAACCGAAGCTCGCGCTGATCGCCGAGGCGGCGCCCCAGGGGCTCGGATTGCGCGAGGTCATCGATCTCGACGTACCGCAGACGGTGATTGCCTTCGGCGGCACTGGGCTCAAGCGTTCCGATCCCGATTTCATACCCGCCTTTGTGCTGAACCACATCCTTGGCGGCGGCAGTTTCTCCTCCCGGCTCTATCGCGAGATACGGGAAAAGCGCGGGCTGGCCTATTCGGTCCACTCTTATCTCGCGCCGCTCGACCATGCCGGGCTGTTCATGGGCAGCGTATCGACCCGCAATGACCGCGCGGCCGAATCGCTTGCGGTTATTACAGAGGAAATCAGGCGCATCGCCGCCGAAGGGCCGACGGCCGAAGAGCTGGTGAAGGCCAAGAGCTTCCTGGTCGGCTCCTATGCGCT
>DATBTC010000073.1:0-34600 GCA_036559465.1 Xanthobacteraceae bacterium | reverse complement strand
AAGGGTCACGACGTACGGATCGAGAACGCGGGCGTATCCGGCGACACTGCCTCGTCCGGTCTGGCGCGCCTCGAATGGTCGGTGCGCGAAGGGACGGCTGCGGTGATTGTCGAACTCGGCGCCAATGACGCGCTGCGCGGCGTTCCTCCGACCGTCACCAAGAACGCCCTCGACGCCATCGTTCGCCGCCTGAGGGAGCGCAACATCGAGGTCCTGATCGCCGGCATGCGCGCGCCGCCCAATCTTGGCTCTACCTATGCCGCCGCTTTTGACGCCATCTTTCCCGAGCTCGCCAAGACCCACGGCGCGGCGCTTTATCCGTTTTTCCTAGACGGCGTCGCCGCCGAGCCCAAGCTCAACCTTCCCGACGGCATACACCCGACTGCCGACGGTATCGCCGTCATCGTCGAGCGCATACTTCCGGCAGTCGAGGCGCTGATCGAGCGCGCGAAGACGCGCAAGGGATGATGGCATGCCGCGGCTGTTCACCGGCGTCGAGATCCCGCGCGAGGTGGCCGATAGCCTCGCTTTACTGCGTGGCGGCTTGCCGGGCGCTCGCTGGGTGGATCCGGAAAACTATCACCTGACGCTGCGCTTCATCGGCGACGTGGACGATGTGATCGCCCACGAAATCGGCGAATTGCTCGGCCGCGTGCGCCGCCGCGGTTTCGAGTTGGTGCTGAACGGGGTCGACCAGTTCGGCGGCAGAAAACCTCGCGCAGTATTTGCAGCTGCGAATGCCACTCCCGCGCTCCTGGAACTGCAAGCCGAGCACGAACGTTTGCTGCAGCGCATGGGGCTGCCGCCCGAGTCGCGCAAATACACGCCACACGTGACGCTGGCGCGGCTGCGCGACGCCTCCGCCCGCGAAGTCGCCGAGTATCTTTCAAGTCACGGCTATTTCAAGAGCCCCGCGTTCGCGATCCCTCGCTTCGTCCTGTTTTCGTCGCGCGCCTCGACCGGCGGCGGGCCCTATGTGGTCGAGGCCGCCTACCCGCTCGAATAGGAGTGAGCCATGAGCCAAGAAAAAGCCTCCCGCGAGAAGCTGGCCAGCATCAAACGCGCGCAGGCGCTCTCACGAGTACCCGTTTGGAAGGAAGTCGCCGGCCGCGATGCGATCGCAAGAAAATTCACCTTTAAGGATTTCAACGAGGCCTTCGGCTTCATGACGCGCGCGGCGCTCGTGGCCGAGCAGATGAACCATCATCCGGAATGGAGCAACGTCTGGCGCACGGTCGAGGTGACGCTTTCGACCCATGATGCGGGCGGCCTCACCGAGCTCGACATTCGCCTGGCCGAGGCCATGGACAAGATCGCGGGGATTTGAGCGATGAATTCACCAACGGCCAAAGCGCGATTTCGCCTGCGCCATGACCTTGCTCTTCTGATCGCAGGCACGCTCTATGGCGTGATCGCGGTGCTGACAGCACTGATCGCGGTCCAGCCCGGCGAGGTAACGACCCGGGACGCGATCGTGGGCGGGTTGGTGCTCGCCGGTATTACCGTAGTGAGCAAGTTCTTCATCGAACTCTCCAAGAAGGAGACCGAGCTCGGCACCCGCCTCAACCAGCCCGCCCGTCGCGAACTGTGGCGGGAGTCGTTCCCAACAAGCGTCTTTCCGCTCGCTTCCGTCGTCGTGCTCGGCGCTTCGCATCCTCTCGGGATCGGCCAGGCTGCGGCCTACAACTTCATCTATTACCTAGGGCTGGCGACCCTGTTCGTCGCGGGTTTCCTGTCGCGCTATACCGCCGACGCCAAGCCCTCCGAGGCCTTTTCACGCGGCGTGGTCTGGCTGTTCCTCGGGCTGCTGATCCTGGCTGGCAAGAAGTTCGTCTGATCCCTATCTCAAGGCCAAGGAGGGTCCCATGCCGAATGCCACCAATCTTCCGATGATCCGCTCCGGCGACCGCGCCCGCGTCGAGCGCGGCTTCTGGCGCAAGCTCAAGGCGGCGGTCCGGCACATTCCGTTCGCCGAGGACGCGGTCGCGGCCTATTTCTGCGCCTTCGATCCGGCAACGCCGACGCGCGTGCGGGCCATGATTTTCGCGGCACTCGCCTATTTCGTCGTTCCGACCGACATGATCCCGGATTTCCTGCCGGCGCTCGGTTTCACCGATGATGCAGCAGTGTTGGCATTAACACTCCAGCTTATCGCCTCGCACATGCGGCCGGAGCACCGCGTGACAGCACAGAAAGCACTCGCCGCGTTCGATCCCGCCCGGCCCTGATCAGGGCTTGAGCACGACCTTTCCTTTCACTTTGCGTGTAGCGAGTGCATTGAGCGCCTCGACCGCGCGTTCCAGCGGATAGACCGCATCCACGTGCGCGGAAATCTTGCCCGCGCCGGCAAGCGAAAGAATTTCCTCCATGTTGGCCTTCTGCCTCTCCGGCGTGCGGCGCAGAAACTCGCCCCAGAACACGCCGAGCACGTCGCAACCCTTGAGCAGGAGAAGGTTGAGCGGAATTTTCGGAATTTCCCCGGCAGCGAAGCCGACCACGAGAAAGCGGCCTTCCCAGGCAATGGAACGCAGCGCCGTCTCCGCATAGGCGCCGCCGACCGGGTCGTAAATCACGTCGACACCCTTGCCGCCCGTGAACGCCCGCAGCCGTTCTTTCAAGTCTTCCTTCGAGTAATCGATGACTTCCGCCGCGCCATGCGCGCGCGCGAACTCGAGCTTCTCGGCCGACGACGCGCACGCGATCACGCGGGCGCCCATGTGCTTGCCGAGTTCGACCGCCGCCAACCCCACGCCGCCGGTGGCGCCGAGCACCGCGAGGGTCTCGCCGGCTTTCAGCTTCGCGCGGTCTTTGAGCGCGTGCATCGTGGTGCCGTAGGTGACGAACAGGCCTGCGGCCTTCTCCAGCGCGAGCCCTTGCGGCACGTGAATGAGCTGCGCCGCCGGAGCCGCGACCCTCTCGCGCGCGGCGCCGAAGCCCATATAGCCGGCGACCTGCTCACCGGGCTTGAAGCCCTTGACCCCTTCGCCGAGCGCCACGACCGTGCCGGCGAATTCGGCGGCCGGCGAGAACGGGAACTCGGGTTTGACCTGGTATTTGCCGGCGATCACCAGCGTGTCGAAGAAATTGAGCGCCGCCGCCGCCACCTCGACGACGACCTCGCCGGGCCCGGCCTTGGGCTCCGGAATGTCCTTGATCTCGAGCGCCTCGGGCGGCCCGTAACGCAAGCAAAGCAGAGCCTTCAATGCCCCCTCCTTGGTTTTGCGCTTGTTGCGCCATTTTTTCGGCGGCGTCCATCGCTAGCGGTCTTCTCAACGCCTTTGCAAAGAGGACCGGCGACGGGTATTTCTCGCTCGACTGCCTCGCGCCGGAAGGAACGACCATGCATGCCATCCGCACCGCGCTTGCCGCCGCGATTCTCGTGGCACTCGCGCTGCCGGCATCGGCGCAAGCGCCCGCCGGCCCCGCGCTCATCGCGCAATACGGCGACTGGGGCGTCTATGTCAGCCAGGCCGCCCGCACCAAGATCTGTTACGCGCTTTCGCAACCCAAGGAGCGTCTGCCCGCCGCCTTGAAGCGCGATCCCGGTTATTTCTTCGTCAGCACCCGCCCGGGTGAGAACGTCAAGAACGAGGTGAGCATCATCGCCGGCTTCAAGATCAAGGATGCCAGCGACGCAATCGCGGATATCGGCGGCACCGCGTTCACGCTCTATACGAAAACCGACAGCGCCTGGGTGCGCAACGTCGCCGAGGAGGCGCGTCTGGTGGACGCGTTGCGCCGCGGCCGTGATCTGACGGTCAAGAGCACGTCCGCGCGCGGCAATGCGACCACCGACAAATATTCGCTCACCGGCTTTGCTCAGGCGCTCGACCGCGTCGCGCAAGAATGTCGCTAGCGTGCCGTTAATCGCGCGCCGTTGACGGCGGGGCGCCCGCAGGCGCACTAAGAGCCAGTCATGAGCGCTACGATCGAAACCGTGAAACCTGAGACGACTCCCGCAAGCGCCGGCGTGAAGCCTTCGCTAGTCGGCCGCGACCGCGACGGCTTGCGCGCGGCGTTGATCGAACTCGGCGTTCCCGAGCGCGATCTCAAGATGCGCGTCGCGCAGCTTTGGCACTGGATCTATTTCCGCGGCGCTCGCGATTTCGATGCCATGACCAATGTCGCCAAGGAAATGCGCGAGCGGCTCGCAGCAAACTTTTCGCTCGATCGGCCCGAGGTGGCGATCGAGCAGGTCTCCGCCGACGGCACCCGCAAATGGCTCATTCGCCTTCCCGCCGACCATCCCGGCGAAAAAGAATATGAGATCGAGACCGTCTATATCCCCGAGGCCGGGCGCGGCACGCTTTGCGTCTCGTCGCAAGTCGGCTGCACGCTCTCCTGCACCTTCTGCCATACCGGCACGCAGCGGCTGGTGCGCAACCTGACCGCCGAAGAGATCGTCGCCCAGCTGATGCTGGCCCGCGACCGGCTCGGCGAATGGCCGGGAGAGACGCCGCCTGCCGACACGAACACGATCGTGCCGAGCGGCGGCCGCTTCGTCACCAATATCGTTTTCATGGGTATGGGCGAGCCGCTATATAACCTCGACGCGGTGAAGCGCGCAGTCGAAACCATGTCCGACGGCGAAGGACTCTCGGTCGGCAAGCGCCGCATCACGGTCTCGACCTCCGGCGTCGTGCCGGAGATCGAAAGTCTCGGTGAGCTCGGCGCGATGCTCGCGGTCTCGCTGCATGCGGCCCGCGACGAGCTGCGCGATGAGCTGGTGCCACTCAACAAGAAATACCCGATCAAGGATCTGCTCGAGGCCTGCCGCAATTACCCCGGCCTTTCCAATGCCCGGCGCATTACCTTCGAATACGTGATGCTGAAGGACGTGAACGACAGCGAGCAGGACGCCCACGCACTCGTACAGCTTCTCAAAGGCATCCCGGCCAAGATCAACTTGATTCCGTTCAATCCCTGGCCCGGCACCAAATACCAATGCTCCGACTGGGGGACGATCGAGCGCTTCTCCGAGATTGTATTTCGCGCCGGCTACGCCTCGCCGGTGCGCCGGCCGCGCGGCCGCGATATTCTGGCCGCCTGCGGCCAGCTCAAGTCGGAGAGCCAGAAGCTTTCCGCCCGCGAACGCCTGGCGCTGCGCGCCATGGCGATGACGGATTGACCATGGCAATCATCGGCCGCGTCTTCATGATCGCATTGGGATTCTGCTTGGCGAGTTTCGCCGCTGCCGCCACGATCACTATCGGCGCGGCCGTTTTGGCCGAGGTGCAGCCCCCGTTCGAGCGCGTCGAGGTGAGCTTTTTCTGGCTGTTCACGCTCGCTACCAGCGCCGGGATCGCCTTTCTCGCCTTTGTCCCGGCGATGATCGCAATTCTGCTGGCTGAGAGCTTTTCCTGGCGTTCGATTCTCTATTACGCACTCATCGGCGGAGCGATCGGTTTTTTCTTCGGAGCGATTCTGCCGACCGACGAGCCCGGCCGGGTATTCCTGACCCGCGGCGCCGAGATCATGGCCGGCGCCGGCGTCGCCGCTGGGCTGGTCTATTGGCTGTTCGCTGGCCGCAATGCCGGCCGCTGGCACACGCCTGACCCCGTCGAGAACCCCAAACCCTGACGCTCAGGATTTCTTGCAACGCGCCCAGTCGAGCGCCTGCTCGAGCCGGTCGTTACCCCAGAACAGCTCGCCGTCCTCGGTGATGAAACTCGGCGCCCCGAAAATGCGTTGTCGCACGGCTTCCTCGGTCTCGGTGCGCAACTTGTCCTTGACCGCCGGCTCGCCGGTCTTGGCGAGCAACGCCTCCGCGTCGTGCCCGAGCTCGCGCAGAATTTCCGCAAGCAGCGCTTTGTCCGCAATGTCGCGGCCCTTGGCAAACTCGGCCCGATAGACCGCGCGCGTGAAATCCGGCCGCGCCTCATCGGCAAGTGCCAGCGCGACGCGCGCGGCGAGCAGCGAGTGCGCCGGAAACGGATTGGGCGGCGAGAACTTCGGCAAACCCAGGCGCGCCGCGAGCCGCTCCATGTCGCGCCACGCGTAGCGGCCCTTGACCGGATAGATGCTGAACGGCGACGAATCCCAGCCTTGCGACTTGAAGATCGGCCCGAGCAGGAATGGCCGCCACATGAGCGAAACGCCGGCGGCCTCGGCGAGCGGCCCGACGCGCGAAGCCGCCAGATACGAATAGGTCGAAGCGAAGTCGTACCAGAAATCGACCCGCGGCTTCATTCCTGTCTCCCTTGCGCCGCAGACTGCGGCGCGCCGATCTTTCCCCCGCTTTGGCGGCAGCGCAAGGTGTCGATCGCCCGTCTTCTCATCGCGTTCCGCCTGGGTTAGACCCTGCCCGCATCCGCCGGAGAAGCCGATTTGTCCCGCACCGGTCTGCTGATTGCGCTTGTGATCGTCGCGGTGGTGGGGCTCGTTTTCGGCCTGCGCCCCGATCTCGATCTGGCGATCAGCGCCGCCTTCTACGATCCGGCGTCGAAGAAGTTCCCGCTCGATTTTTCCGGCCCGGTCCAGTCGCTGCGCCACGGCGCCGAGTGGGTGACGATCCTGATCGTCGCGTTCATCCTGCTTGCGTTCGCCCTCAAGCTCGTCGCCCCGCAACGGAAGATGCTGATTCCGGGCCGCGCTGCGATCTTTTTCCTGGCTGCGCTCGTTCTCGGACCCGGCCTCTTGGTCAACGGGATTCTCAAGTCCGAATGGCCGCGGCCGCGCCCCAATGAGGTCACGCAATTCGGCGGCGTCGAACGCTTCGTCGCCTGGTGGGATCCCCGCAGCACCTGCGAGTACAATTGCTCGTTCGTCTCGGGCGAAGCCTCCAGCGCCTTCCTGATGCTGGTGCCGGCCGCGCTCGTGCCGCCGCCCTGGAGCGGCCTCGCCTATGCCGGGGCGATTCTCTACGGGCTCGCTGTCGGCGGGTTGCGTATCGTCATGGGCGCGCATTTCTTCACCGACGTGATCTTTGCCGGGGACTTTATGTTTCTCGTCGTATGGCTCTTGCACGGACTGATCTACCGCTGGCCGCGCACCCGGCTTTCCGAGGATGACGTTGAGCGCCGGTTCGAGGGTTTCGCCCGCAACCTGCGCAATCTCGGCTCGCGTTCACCAAAAGCATAAGTTTGCGCGCCCGCCATTGGCTCGGCTGCGCCAAGCCATGGGCCCGCAGCTTGCGCGCTCCCGGCTTCCGCCTATAAGTGCGCCACTTCGTGGGACCGGCCCCGCGCTTGCAGGAAAACCTCATGGCCAAGGACATCAAGAAGGTGGTGCTCGCCTATTCCGGCGGGCTCGACACCTCGGTCATCCTGAAATGGCTGCAGACCACCTACGGCGCCGAGGTGGTGACCTTCACGGCCGATCTCGGCCAGGGCGGCGAGATCGAGCCCGCGCGGAAGAAGGCCGCGCTCCTGGGCATCAAACCCGGCAACATTTTCGTCGAAGATCTGCAGGAGGAATTCGTCCGCGACTACGTCTTCCCGATGTTTCGCGCCAATGCGCTCTATGAGGGCCAATATCTGCTCGGCACTTCGATCGCGCGGCCTCTGATCGCCAAGAAGCAGATCGAGATCGCGCGCAAGGTTGGCGCCGATGCGGTCGCCCACGGCGCCACCGGCAAGGGCAACGATCAAGTGCGCTTCGAGCTTGCCTATTACGCGCTCGAGCCGAATATCCACGTGATCGCGCCCTGGCGCGAATGGGATCTGACATCGCGCAAGAAGCTTCTCGAATTCGCCGAGAAGCATCAGATTCCGATCGCCAAGGACAAGCGCGGCGAGGCGCCGTTCTCCGTGGATGCCAATCTCTTGCACTCGTCCTCCGAGGGAAAGGTGCTGGAGGATCCGAACGCGGAGGCGCCCGACTACGTTTATCAGCGCACCATCGATCCGGAGGACGCGCCGGACAAGGCGACGTCCATCACGATCGATTTCGAGAAGGGCGACCCGGTTGCGCTCGATGGCAAGAAATTGTCGCCCGCGATCTTGCTCACCGCCCTCAATGAGCTTGGCCGTAAGAACGGCATCGGCCGGCTTGACCTTGTGGAGAACCGCTTCGTCGGGATGAAATCACGCGGCGTTTACGAGACGCCGGGCGGCACGATCCTGCTCGCGGCACATCGCGGCATCGAATCGATCACGCTCGACCGCGAAGCCGCGCATCTGAAGGACTCGCTGATGCCGCGCTACGCGGAACTGATCTATTACGGCTTCTGGTTCTCGCCCGAGCGCGAGATGCTGCAGGCCTTGATCGACAAGAGCCAAGAATTCGTGAGCGGCCGCATGAAGCTCAAGCTCTATAAGGGTAACGTCACGGTCGTCGGCCGTGAGAGCCCCTATTCGCTCTACGATCCCGAGCTCGTCACCTTCGAAGAAGGCGCGGTCGCCTATGATCACCGCGACGCGGCGGGTTTCATCAAGCTCAACGCCTTGCGGCTACGCACGCTCGGCATGCGCAAGCGCAAGACCGAAAAGCGCTGATTCTGCCAACTGCTGGCACTCAGCGCCGCAAATCCCTACCTAGAGGCTGACGCACGCTAGGTGCGTGGGAGAACACCATGTCCTGGTCGCTCAAGATCGGCACCGTCGCCGGAACGGCGGTGCGGATTCATTTCACGTTCCTCCTGTTCCTGATCTGGATCGGCGCGGCCTATTACCGCCAGGGCGGCGCCAGCGCGGCCTATGAGGGCGTGATCTTCGTTTCGCTCCTGTTCCTCTGCGTGCTCTTGCACGAGTTCGGTCACGTCTTCGCCGCGCGGCGCTATGGCGTGAAAACGCCAGACGTCACGCTCTGGTTCTTCGGCGGCATCGCCAGTCTCGAGCGCATTCCCGAAAAGCCGACGGAAGAGCTCGTGATCGCGATCGCCGGCCCGCTGGTGAACGTGGTGATAGCAGCACTTCTCATTCTCTTCCTCGGCGCCACCGTCGATCCCGCTAATCTGACTAACATTCAGGATCCCAAGATCGGCATGGCCGCCAAGCTCGCTGGCGCCAATATCTTTCTCGCTCTCTTCAACCTGATCCCGGCCTTCCCCATGGACGGCGGCCGGGTGCTGCGTGCGCTCTTGGCCATTCGCCTCGGCTTCGCCCGCGCCACCGAGATCGCGGCCTCCGTCGGCCAGGGCTTCGCCATCGCACTCGGCATACTCGGGATTTTCACCAACCCGATGCTCGTTATCATCGGCATCTTCGTGTTCCTCGCCGCTTCCGGCGAGGCCGGCCACGTGCAGCTGCGCGAAGTATCGCGCGGCGCGCTCGTCGCCGACGCCATGATCACCAAGTTCGAGACGCTGCGCACCGATGCGAGCGTGAACGACGCGGTCGAATGCCTGATCCGCACCACGCAGAAAGAGTTTCCGGTAGTCGATGGCGGCGGCCGCCTGCGCGGCGTATTGACCCGCGACGCCATGATCAAGGCGCTCAAGGACAAGGGCCCGGCGACCCCGGTGCTCGAAATCATGCAGCCGGATGTGCCGGTGATTTCGGCCCGCGCTATGCTGGAAAGCGCTTTGAAGCCGCTCTCCGAACAGGCCGCCAGTGTGATCGGCGTGACCGACGCCGCGGGCAAGCTGGTAGGGCTGCTGACTGCCGAGAACCTCGGCGAGATGATGATGGTGCGCGCCGCCCGCGCCAGCGCCGGCGCGGGCCCCTGGGGCCGCGCGGCGCCCGCCTGAAGTAAAGAAATCGATGCTTGCCACGGCGCGATCCGTCAGTAGATTGCGCCGCTCCTCACTCCGTTTCGGGCCGATTCATGCCTTTGCGCAACGTCGCCATCATCGCACACGTCGACCACGGCAAGACTACGCTCGTGGACCGGCTGCTCCAGCAATCCGGCACTTTCCGCGATAACGAGCGGGTGGCCGAGCGTGCGATGGATTCCAACGAGCTCGAGCGCGAGCGCGGCATCACCATTCTCGCCAAGGTCACCTCCGTCCTGTGGAAGGACACCCGCATCAACATCGTCGATACGCCGGGCCACGCCGATTTCGGCGGCGAGGTCGAGCGCATCCTTAACATGGTCGACGGCGTGCTGGTGCTGGTGGACGCGGCCGAAGGCCCGCTGCCGCAGACCAAGTTCGTCGTCGGCAAGGCGCTGAAGATCGGGCTGAAGCCGATCGTCGTCATCAACAAAGTCGACCGCTCCGACGCCCGCCCGCAACAGGTCGCTAACGAAGTGTTCGACCTGTTCGCGGCGCTGGATGCCAGCGAAGAGCAGCTCGACTTCCCGCTGCTTTACGGCTCGGCCAAGCAAGGTTGGATGGCGACCGCGCCCGAGGGCCCGAAGGATCAGGGCATGGCACCCTTGTTCGATCTGGTGGTGCGCCACGTGGCGCCGCCCACAATCGAGGAGGGGCCACTGCGCATGCTCGCCACCATCCTGGAAGCCAACCCCTATCTCGGCCGCGTGCTTACCGGCCGCATCACGTCGGGCTCCATCAAGGCGGGCCAGAACGTCAAGGTGCTCGCCCGCGACGGTACGCTCGTGGAAACCGGGCGCACCACCAAGGTGCTTTCTTTCCGCGGTCTTAATCGCACGGCCGTGGAAGAGGCCCACGCCGGCGACATCGTCGCCGTCGCTGGGCTCGAACTCGGCAACGTCGCCGACACCATCGCCGACCCCGAAGTTACCGAGCCCCTGCCCGCCCAGCCGATTGATCCGCCGACGCTGGCGATGACCTTCCGCGTCAACGACAGCCCGCTCGCCGGCACCGAGGGCGACAAGGTCACCGGCCGTATGATCCGCGACCGCCTGTTCCGCGAGGCCGAGGGCAACATCGCGCTGCGCATTTCCGAATCGAACGAAAACGACGCCTACGAAGTCGCCGGCCGCGGCGAGCTGCAGCTCGCGATCCTGATCGAGACCATGCGCCGCGAGGGCTTCGAGCTCTCGGTGTCGCGGCCCAAGGTAGTTCTTTCGCGCGACTCGAAGACCGGCGAGATTCTGGAGCCCATCGAGGAAGTCGTCATCGACGTCGACGAGATCCATTCCGGCATCGTGGTGCAGAAACTCTCCGAGCGCCGCGCCGAAATGATGGAGATGCGCCCCTCGGGCGGCGCACGCGTGCGGCTCGTGTTCCACGTTCCGACCCGCGGCTTGCTCGGCTATCAAAGCGAATTGCTCACCGACACGCGCGGCACCGCCGTGATGAACCGCCTGTTCCATGCTTACGCGCCCTATAAGGGCGACATTCCCGGCCGGCACACCGGCGTTCTGATTTCCACCGACGACGGTGTGGCGGTCGCCTATGCGTTGTGGAATCTGGAGGCGCGCGGGCCGATGCTGATCGAGCCCGGCTGGAAAGTCTATCGCGGCATGATCATCGGCGAGCACACCCGCGACAACGATCTCGAAGTGAACGTCTTGAAGGGCAAGAAGCTGACCAACATTCGAACGACTTCAAAGGATGAAGCGGTGCGGCTGACGCCGCCCATTCGGATGACTTTGGAAAAGGCGCTCGCCTATATCAACGACGAAGAGCTGGTGGAGGTAACCCCGAAGTCGATCCGCCTGCGCAAAAAACTTCTCAACCCCCACGACCGCAAGAAGGAAGAGCGCCGCAAAGAGGCCGAGAGCGTCTGATCCGCGTGTGGCCTGGGTCACCGCTCACGCCGTACCCGCGTCCTCGAGATCGATTGCCTTCCGCAACTCGACGATATGCTGCGAAGTCCGGCCACCCCGCTTGGTGTCCCAATATGCCGTGTGGGTAAAGAATTCCGGCGTTTTTGTCTTATTCGTAAACACTTCCACATCGAGCACGGCTTTTCCGAACACATCGGCGAGCGGCCCGCCGACCGCATCTCCCCACAACAGCTCCGTCCTCTTGAAGTAGAGATTCGTCCATCGCGCCAGCCCGAATTGCGCGCCGTGATGGAAAAAGCGTTTCTTCCACTCAACGTGGTTGAACACCAGCAGCCCGTCAGCGTCGATCTTTCGTGGGGGGCAAGTCGGGAATTCGCGCTCCCGGGTACGCCGCTCGAAATCCTCCTCCAGGCCCTTCGCGTAATCCTTGTTGCACATGAGATATTTGGCGTGCGTAAGCGGGCTTCCGAGCGTCACAAAATCGGTTACTAGCCAGACCTGAGGGTGCTTTGGCCCTTTTCCCTCGGCAACAGCTTTCGCGTGCGCCACTAGAACCTCCGCGGCGACCGGCGCCATCCGCCGCATGATCCCCCGTGCGTTGCGACGGAACAAGTTGCGATCGAACTTCTTGGATTCAACGTCCGCCTGATCCACCGCTTCGAACTCTGGCCCCAGCCCTTTGGTCGGCAGCCCGCGGCAGACCCGTGCGAAATACGCGCGCAGCATGTCGTAGGCGACGACCGTACCGAGGCTGTGCGCCACCACCACGATGCGATCGTATTTTCCAGAAACATGTAACGCCGCGAGCATATCCACGGCCTGACGCCGGATCTCGCGCCGGCCCGCAACGTTGCCGGGCGAATTCCGGAAATAGCGCGCTGCATCGCCGAGATAGGGCTGAAGAAACGCGACGTTCACGGCAAGATACGTCACGATGATCGACCAAGCCGCCACCGTGCTCCATTCGGAGCCAACGCCCCAAGGCACGCGATGCTCGTTCCAGGCTTTGACAAGCTCGACGGAATAACGCTGGGAAAAGATAACCCAACCCGTAAATGGATCGGCAGCCGGGATCAGAGATAGGAAGAACACGACAACCGAGATGGCCAAAGCACAAGCCAATACAACGAGGCCCCGCTTTCCCATCAGCACCCAAACGGCGATCAGCGTGAATCCCGCCGGGAGGAAGCGCAAGCTCCAGTGCGAGAGCGCCTGCGGATAGACGGCGTCGGCCCAGGTGAAGATCGCGACCGCCACGGCAAAGCCAAAAAACGGCTTGAACAGAAAGCCCATCATTCGCTGCGATCCGGTGAACGACGCCGCGAGCAAGCTGAGGGCAAGGATGACGAGTACGCTCACCAACGGCACGAATACAAACGAGCTCATGTCATGGATGAAACGCGGAAACTGGATGATTGCCTGCACGAAGATCAAGGTGACCGAAAGCAGTAGCAGCGCGAGGAAGATCGTGCCGACCCACCACAGTGTCTTCATGCCACGTTGAAACTTAGGACCGCGTCGAGCGAGTTCGAATAGCCAGAGCAGAACGGCGACTGAACGTGTCTCGCTCATCAGATGCGCCCAATAGAGCTCGTGGAAATCCACGAGCCGCTTTGGCTTTACACCGCGAAGTTCATTCGTCGTGAGAACCGATAGATCTATATCGACCCCGCTCGGCTCCGGGTGCACCCAGGCCTTGCGCGGATCGTCGGGCGCGCCATCCTTCTCGAACCACACTGCGTTCACGATGCCGCGCACCGTCTCAAGCGGCCGCTGGCTCCCCATCCCGTGCACAACGAGGACGGCAGTTCGCTTCGACATGCGATAGCTCCCGATTCGTCTCGCGTCCAAACCGCAATTTCACGAAAGACCGGTTGCAAGAATTCAAGACCTACAATATCATTGGTTGTAGGCTAGGCGGTAGCAATTCTCAGCTTCGAGCTTTCGACTGTTGGCGGCGGCGCCTGCCGACACGTCGTTGTTTTTTTGCGAAGCTTTCCAAACAACATCACCGCGATCCTGATCGTAGATTCAAAACGCTGGCTGGTATCGGGCCGGACAGAGAAATTTCCAGCAGCGCCGCAGCGGCAACGCCTTAATTCATTCTCCTGCGCAAGAAGCTGCACGACCCCATGAGCGCAAGCGAGAGGACCGCCGGCGCGAGCTTGGGGGGTGTGACCTCAATGCCTCGGTGCCCGGATAAATTCACCTTTCATTAACGAAGTTCTTGAAGCGCCCCGGCGAGTTTGCTTCGATCCGGGTCATGAGCACGGTCGTAATCGACATCCGGCGCGCCCAAACCGACGACGCGCCCCAGCTCGCCGAGGCCCATGATGAGGCCTGGCGCACGGCCTATCGCGGTCTGATCCCGGGCACCGAACTCGAGAAGCTCGTGGCCCGCCGCGGCCCCGCTTGGTGGGATGCCGCCATCCGCCGCGGATCGCGCATCGCGCTCCTCACTTTCGGCGACGCAATCGCCGGCTACACGAATTTCGGCCGCAACCGCGCGCGCAGCCTCCCCTATGCCGGCGAGATCTACGAGCTTTATCTGCGGCCCGAGTATCAAGGTCTCGGCTTCGGCCGCCGCCTGTTCGTCGCCGCCAAGCGCGAGCTCGCGCAAGGAGGCCAGTCAAGCATGGTGGTCTGGGCGCTCTCCGACAACGAAGCGGCGGTCAGCTTCTATCGCGCACTCGGTGGTCGCGCGATCGCGCGCTCGACCGAGCGTTTCGGCGACAAGGTGCTCGACAAGGTCGCCTTCTGCTGGTCGCGCTGAATTCCTGAAACGTCAGATCGACGGCGCCGGTAGTCCCGCGCGCATGCAGGCCGCGCGCAACGTATTGGCTTGCAAACACGCGATCGTCATCGGCCCTACGCCTCCCGGCGAGGGCGAGATCGCGCCCGCGATCTTCACTGCTTCCGCGAACGCCACGTCGCCCACCAGCCGGCCCTTGCCGTCTGGCGTCGGCACGCGATTGGTGCCGACATCGATCACGGTCGCACCGGGCTTGATCCAGTCGCCCTGCACGAACTCGGGCTTTCCGATCGCCACGAACAGCACATCCGCGCGCCGGCACACGGCCGGGAGATCGCGCGTCCTCGAATGCGCGATCGTCACCGTGGCGTTCTCCTGCAACAAAAGCTGCGCGAGCGGCTTGCCGACGATGTTGGAGCGCCCAAGCACCACCGCTTCAAGGCCGGCGAGCGACGGGTGCACGAGCTTAGCGAGCATCACGCAGCCGACCGGCGTGCACGGCACCAGCGCCGGCAGTCCCGTGGCCAGCCGCCCGGCATTGACCGGATGAAAGCCGTCCACGTCCTTCAGCGGATCGACGGCGGCAAGCACGCGATCGGAATTGATCTGCTTCGGCAATGGAAGCTGCACGAGAATTCCATCCACCTTCGGATCGGCGGTGAGCTTCGCCACGACCGCGAGCAGCTCCTTTTCGGAAGTGTCCGCCGGCAGTTTGTGCTCGAACGAAGCCATGCCAAGCTCGACCGTCGTGCGCGCCTTGTTGCGCACATAGACGACGCTTGCCGGGTTCTCGCCGACCAGCACCACGGCCAGCCCCGGCGAGCGTTTGAGGAGAGGCGTTAGACGCGCCGCTTCGGCCGCGACCTTGATGCGGACTTCGGCCGCCAACGCCTTGCCGTCGAGAATACGCGCGCTCATCGTTCTTTCTTCCCTTCGCTCAAAGCCGCCTCAAGCGCCGCCGCAATCCGGGTCGGATCGCCATCGAGGCGAAAACTCTTCAATCGGCCGGTTGCCCCGCGCACCAGCGAGACTGCCGAAGGCGGCACCAAGGCCGCCCGCGCGATCAGCCGCCGGAGCGCATCATTGGCCTCGCCATCCGCCGGCGCCGCACGCACACGCGCTTTCAATACCGTCGTTCCGTCCGCCAGCCGCTCGATGCCTTCGACCGCGTCACGCGCGGCCTTCGGCGTCGCCCGCACCATGATGACGATTCCTCCGGCTACCGCCTTCCAGGGCCGCGCCGCGTTCGCATTCACCTAGAGGAAAATCCAGAACAGCAACCGCTCCACGAACAGAAGCAGCAGGATCAGGATCACCGGCGAAAGGTCGAGCCCGCCCAAGTTCGGCAGCACGCTGCGGATCGGTCTGAGCGCCGGTTCGGTAATGGCGAAAAGCCCGTTGCCGATGGCGCGCACGACCTGATTGTGCGGATTGACCACGTTGAAGGCGACGAGCCACGACAACACCGCGGCGGCGATTAGAATCCAAATGTAGAGACTGATCAGGGTTGTTATCAGCCAAAGGAAGGGATTCATGTGGAACTCCGGCCCGGCACAGGCGCCAATCGAATAGCGTTTCGCGGCGCGCGGGGGAAGCCCGGCATTTGTCGCCTACGCATATCTCGTCGGCTGCCGTTTGCTTGACACCCTTCGAGGCCCTAGCCTAGATGACGCCCACCTCGGCCGGGGCAGTAGCTCAGTTGGGAGAGCGCCGCGTTCGCAATGCGGAGGTCAGGGGTTCAACTCCCCTCTGCTCCACCAGGGCCCTCAGCAGCTTTAATTTCGGGCCCCGACGCGCCTCAGCCCATGACTTTCTCCCAATTCGATGCCTTTTCGAATCCGACTAGAATGGCCCGAGCGGGCAGGTTCCCGCGCTGGACCGAAGCATGACAGGGCTCGCGCAATATTGGCCGCTGATTCCGCTGGCGCTTTGGCTCACCGTTTCGGTGCTGAGCAGCCTTGCGGTCGCTGCCACGCTGCACCGGCTGCGCTTCAATCGCTTGCCCGTCGAACGCCCCGCCATCACGGTCATCGTCCCCGTGCGCGGCGTCTCGTCCAATCTTCCCCCGCTGTGGAAGGCGCTGCGCACGCAAAAACACCAGAATTTCCGGGTCCTGTTTGCTGTCGAATCGGCGGACGACCCCGCCTACGGCGCGCTGGCCGCACTGATCGGCCGCGCCAAGCAGCCGCGGACTGAGATCATCGTCGCCGGGCGCGCGAAGAACGAGGGCCAGAAGGTCCACAACCAGCTTGCCGCCCTTTCTCGAATCCGGCGCCGCGACCGGATCGTGGTCTTCGCCGACGCCGACATCTTGCCGACGCGAGCCTGGCTTGCCGACATCGTTGATCTGGTACAGCGCAGAAAAGCCCTGATTGTTTCGGGCTACCGCTGGATGGTGCCAGGTGACCGGCAGCTTTCTACCGCAGTCGCATGCGCCATCAACGACGCCATTGCATCGACCACGCGGCCAAGCCGCCTCTGTATCGCTTGGGGCGGCACCATGGCGCTCCGGCACGAAGCGCTGACGCGGATTGGAATCCGCCGCTGGCTCAAGGGTAGCCTCAACGACGACTTGCAATTGACGCGCGCGGCGCACGCCAAAGGCAGTGGCATACACTCGCCGCCGCATATGCTCATTCAGTCCCCGGTATCCTTCGACTGGCGAGATTTTCTGGCGTTCGGCCACCGCCAATATGTACAGCTGCGCATCTACGCGCCGGCGCATTGGGTGCTCGGCGCTGTTGCCTACACCGTTCCGATCGTCGGATGGCTGACCGCGATTCCGCTCGCCTGGGCCGGCGACTATTTTGCGATCGGTGCGCTGGCCGCGGCATTCGCCATGCATCAGGTGCGCGCGAGCTTGCGTCTGCGCATTCCGCGCAAGCTCTGGCGCAAGGAGACCAACCGCACGGTGGCGCTCCTCGACCGCTGGGCGATGCCAGCGCTGGTGGTGTTGAACGCGTTCCTGATCTGGTCGGCGCTGTTCAGCCGCAAGATTTATTGGGGTGGTCGGCTTTATCGGATCGAAGCGCCACAGCGGGTGCGGATTCTCTCCGACCCGCCGGATCGCGATGCCGACTGATCCGTACGAATAAAACGGGAGACGGCCGATGGGGTCGCATGCGGCCGCCTCCCGTCATTCGCACCGGCTACGCACAACCTGATGCCGGCTGGGCTCGCATGAGCAAGGCCGCGGCCAGACGGAATCATCGCGCGCACCGCGAAGGCTCGTGGCGAAAAAATCAGAAACCACCAGATATCGGAAGCGTTTACCTGCGCTTAACCATCGGTGCGTCGCAAATTGCGACATGTGTCGCAATCTGCAAACGCTCAGGCTGCCGGCGCGCGCTCGCGCTTGCGCGCCAGCCCGGTCCAGAAATCGAGAAAATTCGCCAGCCACGAGCGCACCTTCGGATCGTGCAGCGGCCGGTCCTCGAAATGCGCGCCCCGCGGCCGCGCGCCCGGTAGATCGAGCCGGTGCGCGGCGCGCACGGTCCAGCGGCACATCATGTGATGGGTCACTTCCGGGTGGAACTGCACGCCGAATGCATTGCCGTAGCGGAACGCCTGGTTCTCGAAGATATCCCCCGCCGCCAGCAGCTCGGCGCCGGCGGGAAGCTCGAAGCCCTCGCGATGGAAATGATAGACGTGGTCCGGCCAGTTCATCAGCGCGGCGCCCTGCGGCGTCGGCTTCAGCGGATAATAGCCGGCTTCGATCAGTCCTTCAGGATGGAAGGCGACTCGGGCGCCTAGCTTGCGCGCCAGGAACTGGGCGCCGAGGCAGATGCCGAAGAACGGCGTTTCTTCCTTGAGCGGTACTTCAAGCCAGTCGATCTCGCGGCGGACATATTCCTCAGCATCGTTGGCGCTCTGCGGGCCGCCGAATATGGCGACGCCGGAATGGCCTGTGAGTGTCTCCGGCAGCGGATCGCCGAAGCGCGGCTTGCGGATGTCGAGCGGGAAGCCGCGCGCTTCGAGCATGTGCCCGACCCGGCCGGGGGTCGAGTGCTCCTGGTGGAGAAGGACGAGGATCGGCTTCATCGGACGCGCATGGCTTCGGATCGCATTCAAGCGGGCCGCCGGGGCCCACGCAAGATCGCACTTCGACGCATGGTTAGCTCTGCTTCTCGCCTTTTTCTTCCCGCACCTGCCGGCGCAGCGTGACCCGCTCGCGCGCCGGAACATTCAGCAGCTCCGACGCGCGCCACACTACGTTGTCCTCGAATTCGCTGAGAGTCCCGTCGGCGTAGGCCACCTCGAACATCATCTGGACGATGCGCGTGCGGCCTTCTTCGTCGAGGTGGTGATTGAGGACGCTGGTGAAGCGGTAGAGATCGACCGCTTCCTTGTCGGCGCGCAGCGCCGCCTGCACGAGCTTCTCCGCCTCCTCGATCCCGAGATCGAAGCGGTAGGCCAGCACATCGCGCAATTTCGCGTGCTCGGCCGCGTCGAAATTCTGATCCAACGTGACGACGTGCACCAGCAGCGCCGCCGCGGCAAGCCGCAGATCGGTCTCGCCGAACGCTTGCGGTTGGCGGCTGCCGCCCGCGATTTCCCCGATGAATTCCCCAATCGAGCGGAACATGTGTACCGGCTCCCTACCCCGCCTAGGTATAGCGAAGGAAACGCCGCGCGGCAGCAAGATCGACAAGCTTGTAAACTCCACAGCAGCGCATGATTCGGAGCCCCCATGGCCCGCACGAGCTACTGGAAGCGCAACCGGTCCACCGTCATCTGGGTAGGCATGCTCCTGGTCGCGGTCTTGCTCGGTGTGGGCTTCGGCTACGACCAATGGGGCCGCCAGAAAAATTGGTACGGCCATCGCGATCTCACGGCGCTTCCGCCCGGCCCCGAGACCGACCTCATCCGTTATGGCTGGCAGCTCCTTGTCGAGACGCCGCGACATATCGGCAAGAGCGCGACCGATCCCACCAAGCGCTTCGCAGGCAACGATCTGGCCTGCACGCACTGCCACATGAATGCAGGCTTGAAGCCCTTCGCGGCGCCGCTCGTTTCCACGTTCGCGTCGTTCCCGATGATGTTCAACGACATGGTGCTGTCGCTGGCCGAGCGCATCAATGGCTGCATGACGCGGAGCATGAACGGCTCGCCCTTGCCGAGGAACGGCCGCGAGATGGAAGCCTTCATCGCTTACATGCAGTACATCGCCCGCGACAGCCCGGTCGGCGTGCGCGTGCCCGGGTCCGGCCTGAAGCCGTTGAAGCCGGCGGAGCAGACGCCCAATGCCCAGCGCGGTGCCGCAATCTTCACGCAATGGTGCGCGCGCTGCCACGGCCCGAACGGCCAGGGCGATCCCCGCACGCCGCCCGGCATCGGCTACGCGATCCCGCCGCTCTGGGGGCCGAACTCGTTCAACGCCGCCGCCGGCATGGCGATCCCGGCGACCGCAGCGGCGTTCATCCGTTCCAACATGCCGCTCGGCATCGATTACAATTCGCCGCTGCTGACCGAGCAGCAGGCCTGGGACCTCGCCGCCTTCATCACTTCGAGGCCGCGACCCGGCCCGCGGCCGGCGCGCTGATCTATTTCGGATCGGCGTCGAGCCGCGCAACCCAGTTCTCGAGGCCCGGCTTCGCCGCCGGAAAGAGCTCCAGCACCTTGGGGTCGTGACCTGGAATGATGTGCAGAGGCGATGCGGCCAGCCGCTTGATCGTCCGATAGCCCTCGAGCACATCTGCAGCGTTGTGCACGACCGGAAAGATGCGGCCCTCCTCGATGTGTCGATAGAGGTGCGTGGCGTCCGAGGCGAGTACCACATAGCCGCGTCGGGTCTTCACCCGCACGCACTGCAGGCCCATGGAGTGGCCGCCGATCTTGTGCAGCGTGATGCCGGGCGCAAGCTCGTCGTCGCCGTCGTGAAACTCGACGCGCCCCGCGAATACCTTGCGCACCATCGCCACCACGTCGTCTTCCTCGAACGCCCAGCGCTGCTGCGCGTGGCACATGCAGCGGCCGGTGGCATAGAACATCTCGGTGTCCTGCATATGATAATGCGCGCGCGGGAAGAGATCGTAATTGCCGGCGTGATCGAAATGCAGATGCGTGACGACGGCTTTTGAGATCGTATCCGGCGTCACGCCGAGCGCGCGCAGCCCCTCGGCGATCGGCTTGTCTACTTTGCGCCCACGCTTGGTCGCCATGGCTTCGTCCATGCCGGTATCGACGACGAAATTTCCGTGCGGGCCTTTGATGATCCAAACGAAATAATTGATCGCCGAGAGATGATCGTGCGGATCGCCGCCGATGAAATTCTCCGATGAGCGGCGCTCGTGGTGCCCGTAGCGGATCGCGTAAATTTCATGGATATCGTCGGCCATCTCAGACAGCGCCTTTCCCGCGCACGACAACGCCAGCCTTCTTCTCGATCGGTTGGATGATGGTGGTGAAGTCCTTCTCCGGCCCGAGCTCGCTTGCCGCCAGCCGATACATGGCGCCCACGGCGCTTGCGACCGGGAGCTTCAGGCCGAGCGCCTCGGCTTCCGAGAGACAAAGCTGCAGATCCTTGTCCATCAAGCCGTTGGTGAAGCCATAGACGAAGCTGCGCGTGAGAATCGCGCGCGGGAACTTGTCCTGGCTGGCACTATTTCGGCCGGTGCCCGCATTGATCACCTCGATCATCACCTCCGGATCGAGCCCGGCCTTGACGCCCATGACCACGGCCTCGGAGGTCGCAACCATTGCGGTCGCCGAGAGCAGGTTATTGGCGAGCTTCATGGTCTGCGCCATGCCCAGCCGTTCGCCGATCACAAATACCTTGCCGAAAACCGCAAGCGCCGGTTTCACCCGCTCGATCTCCGTGCGCGGCCCGGAGACCATGACCGCGAGCGAGCCCTTCTCAGCGCCGCCCGGACCGCCGCTCACCGGGCTGTCGATCTGCACGATTTCGCGCGCCGCCAGCGCCTCGGCGATGCGCACCGCCATGCGTGCGCCCGTGGTCGAAAGATCGACGAACCGGCGCACCCGCGTGCCCTCGATCACGCCGTCCTTGCCGGTCGCGACCAAAAGCGAAGCCTCGGGCGATGGCAGGCTCGCCATCACCGTCTCGGTGCGGCTCGCCACCTCGCGCGCCGATTTTGCCGCCACGGCACCCAGCGTCACGAGGCGAGCAACCGCTTCCGGGCGCACGTCGAACACGGTGAGCTTATGGCCGGCCTCGATCAGCCGCCGAACCATGTGAGAGCCCATGACGCCGAGGCCAATGAATCCGATTTCCATCTTGTCCCCCGCTTGCGCGCTCAGCGCGCGTCAGGATTTCTTCTCTTGCGCGAACACCTCACGCGCCACGCGGAACGCGTCGACACCCGCCGGCACGCCCGCATAGATCGCAAGCTGCATGAACACCTCGCGGATTTCGTCCTTGGTCACGCCATTCCTGAGCGCTCCTGCCACGTGGGCGCGCAACTCGTGCGGCCGGTTGAGAATGCCGATCATTGCAAGATTCAGCATGCTCCGGGTCTTGCGCGACAGGCCTTCGCGGCCCCATACCGCGCCCCAGCAATATTCGGTGACCAGCTCCTGGAACGGCTGATTGAACTCGTCGGCGGTCTTGAGCGCGTTCTCGACATAGTCCTTGCCGAGCACATCGGTCCGGATGCCGAGTCCGGTTTCGTAGGTTTTCTTGTCCATCGATTCCTCCGCTTGGTGGCGAGTGGTCGTGCGTCGATCTATACTGGCGCGAATTCCATCCGCAGGTAAGCAGGCATGCAACTCAAAAACATTCTCCACGTCGCAATCCGGACGATGGACATCGACGCGACCAACAAGTTCTACACTGAAGTCTTGCGCATGCCGGTCGATCCCAACCGCCCCGACAGCATTCCAGCGCCCGGCACCTGGCTCAATTTCGCCGATTGCCAGATTCACGTGATCGCCGGTCCCAAGGCCTATGGCGAGGTCGACCACAAGACCAAGGGCGGCGGCAATCTCGACCACATGGCGATCCGCGCCATCGGCTTCGATGCGTGGAAAGAGCATGTAACCAAGCACGGCGTCGACTACCGGCAGAATAACGTGAAGTCGCTCGGCCAGTGGCAATTGTTCATCCGCGATCCGAACGGGATCGTGATCGAACTGCAGTTCATCGTGGCGAACGAGCCCGCGGGATCGAAAGGCCCCGACGGCACCAGGCCCTACATGTTCGGCACCTTCTAGAGCCCGTACATGCCCCACGGCAGCCCGAAATGCAGCCGCGCCAGTCCCGAGGCGAAATTCATCGGCTGCGACGACGAGTGGCCGCGATACATGGCGACGTCGTTGAAATAGCGTTGCAGCTTGTGGCCCTTGCGCGCCGGCGACGAGCCGCCGGTGTGGAACAGAAGCTCCACCGCTTCGCAGGCCATGAAGCCGGCGTGCTGGATCATGCCCCACAGCCGCATGTTTTCTTCGGTGGTGATCGGCGTGCCGTCGGCGGCCCAGCGGTTGCAATAGTCTGCATACATCTCGCAGCCCTTGAGCATCAACGCTTCGGCGGCGTCGGTCAGCGTCAGCGCCTCGCCAAACGGGCGCTGGAAATCGAAATGCTCGAAGCGCGGGATCTGCGGCACCGACAAGGTTTTCCGCGTGCGGATGATCTCTTCGTATTCGTCGAGCGCGGCGCGCGCCGCGCCGACGATCGGCACCACCAGCGTCGCGTGGAACGGCCCGGCGAGCCGGCCGAGATACATCGGATTGCCATGCAGCCGCGTGCCGGCCGTGCCGTTCGCCATGCTCTCCGGCGTTCCAGCCAGACCCGGCGATAGATAACCCACGTGGTGCTCGGGCACGAACACGTTGTCGACGCGCACGCTGTTGGAGCCGCTCGCCTTCATGCCGAGCACCTTGTCGCCGCCCCAGTCGTCGAGCACAGTGACTTTGGCGCGCGGCACTGCCGCGTGTCCGTGCACCGGCGGCTCGCCTTCGCGGCGGATGAAGGCGCCGCCGATGAAGTGGGTGGCGTACGGAATTCCTGAGCAATAGTCCCAGGTGCCGCTCATCATGTAGCCACCCTCGATCGGCTTGAGCGTGCCGAGCGGCGGCGCGCGGTGCGGCGCGATGAAGTGGCCGTCTTTGCCGAACAATTCGATCTGCGCCTGTTCCGGCCAGTGCGAGGCGATCTCGAACGCGTGCGAGGCCGCAAGCGCCAGGCACCAGCCGACCCCCGGATGGCCGCGCGAGATTTCCAGCATCACCCGATAGAACGTGGTGAGGTCGAACTCGTAGCCGCCGAACAGCCGCGGCTGGGTCGTGCGGTAGAACCCGGCCTTGAGGAACTCCTTGTGCAGTTCCTCCGAATAGGTGCCGCGCTCGTCATTTTCGTCCTGCTCCGCGCGCAGTCTCGGCCTGAACGCCGCGGCTCGTGCGATCATCTCCTTTGGCGTCAATCCCGGCTCCGGCACCGGGATGACGACGCGAAGCGACGGCTTGGCTTGCGCGCTCATCGTTCGCCGATCACCCGCGCGCGTCGGCCTTGACCATGTCGGCACCTTTTTCGGCAATCGCCATGGTCGGCGCATTGGTATTGCCGGTCGTCACCGTCGGCATGATCGAGGCGTCGATCACCCGCAGCCCCTTGATCCCGCGTACCCAGAGCCGGTCGTCCACCACCGCCATATCGTCGTTCCCCATCTTGCAGGTGCCGGCCGGGTGGAACACGGTCGAGGAGAATTCGCGCACGAAATCGCGCAGCTCATCGTCGGTCTGCACGTTTTCGGCCGGCCACACCGCCGCGCCGCGATAATAGTCGAACACCGGCGCCATCAGGATGCGGCGTCCGTCCTTGATGCCCTTGATCAGCACTTCCATATCGGAGCGCGGGCCGGGCGCATCGGAGAAGAACTTGAAGTCGATCACCGGCGCGTCGCCGACCTTGGCGCTCGCGAGTCGAATTTCCCCGCGGCTCTTCGGATGCAACAGGCAACAGGTGATGCGATAGCCGTGGCCCCAGGCCAGGAGCTGGCCCGGCTTGCCCTGATGCGTCGGCACGAAAATGTGCTGGATGTCCGGCCGATCGATGCTCGGATCGGTTTTGATGAAGCCGCCGCTCTCCACGATGTTGTTGCCGAAGAAGCCCTTGCGCGTGGTTATGTAGCGCAGGAAATTCCACGCGATCTTCGGCAAGGCTGCGAACGAGACGCCATAGGACGTCGTGCGCGGACTCATGAAATGGATCGGCGCAGAAATGTGCTCCTGCAAATTCTTGCCGACGCCGGGCAGCGCATACTTGACCTCAATGCCGTGCTTCTTGAGCTCGACCGGATCGCCGATGCCTGACAGCATCAATACCTGCGGCGACTGGAAGGCGCCGGCCGATAGGATCACTTCCTTCTTCGCATTGATGCGGCGCGTCTCGCCGCCCACGCTGAACTCGACGCCAGTGGCGCGGCCGTTCTCAAGCACGATTTTGGAGACCTGCGCATTGGTGAGGATTTTCACGTTCGGCTTGTTCTCGATCGGATGCAGGAAAGAGGTCGCCGCCGTGGTGCGCCGGCCGTTCGAGATCGTCACCTGATAAATGCCGAAACCTTCGTTGTCGCCCGCGTTGAAGTCGGGAATTTTCTTCTTCTGCAGCGACTGCGCCGCTTCGACGAACACGTGATTGAGCTTATTGGGCTCCTCCAGATACTTGACGTGCAGCTCGCCCTTCTGGTCGTGCAGCTTGCCGTCCTTGTAATTCTCGTTGAAGACGGATTTCCGCATGTAGGGCAGCATGTCGTCCCAACCCCAGCCGGAATTACCGAAGCTCGCCCATTCGTCGTAGTCGCGCTTGTGGCCGCGCATATAGATCATGCCGTTGATCGATGATGATCCGCCGAGACCCTTGCCGCGCGGCGCGAAGGTCGGCCGGTTCTTCATGTTCGGGTCGGGCGGGCCCATGAACATCCAGTTGTGTTTCGGCTCGAACAGCATGCGGACGAAGCCGAGCGGCATATGGATCAGGGGATGCTTGTCCTGCGGCCCAGCCTCGATCAGGCAGACCGTGGTCTTGCCGTCCTCGGTCAGCCGCCGCGTGAGGATGCAGCCCGCGGTGCCGCCGCCGATGATGACGTAGTCGAAACTCTCGTTGCTCATGATGACGCTCGTCTCCCTGGTGCCCGGCTCTGCCGCCGGACGAATTGTTTCGGTATTTTGGACGCCTAGGCCGCGGCCCTTTGGCCCGCCTGGCGATCGGCCTTGATCATATCGGAAGCCTTCTCCGCGATCATCATGGTCGGCGCATTGGTATTGCCGGAGATCACGTTCGGCATGATCGAGGCGTCCACCACGCGCAGGCCCGTAAGTCCGCGCACCCGCAGCCGCTCGTCCACCACCGCCAACGGGTCGCTGCCCATCTTGCAGGTGCCCGACTGGTGGAACACCGTAATCACCGTCTGCCGCACATAAGCGAGAATTTCCTCGTCGGTCTGCGCGTCCGGTCCCGGCAGATGCTCCACGGGCTCGAAACGCGCGAGCGACCGGCCTTCGATGATCTTGCGCGTGAGACGAACCGCGTCCACCGCCACGCGCTGCGACTCCGGCGTCTGCAGGAAATTGTGCAGGATCGCCGGGTGCGCGCGCGGGTCGGCGCTCTTGATCCGGCAATAGCCGATGCTCTGCGGCCGCACGACCGCGATGCCGCACGCCAGGCCCGGCCACGAGTGCAGCGGACCGCCGAAGCGGTCGGAGGTCGCCGGCGACACGTGATATTGCAGGTTCGGCGTATCCTGCGAGGGATCGCTGCGCGTGAAGGCGCAAAGCTGCGGCGGCTGCACGCTCATCGGGCCGCGCCGCGTCAGCGTGTAATAGGCGCCCATGGCGTAGCGCCGCAGCGGGCTCGCCACCCACTCGTTCATCGTGACGGTATTCTTGACCTTGTACATGCAGCGGACCTGCCAGTGGTCCTGCATGTTCTCGCCGACGCCGGGCAGATCCATGCGAACAGCGATACCGTGCTCGCGCAACAGCGCCGCGGGACCGATTCCCGAAAGCTGCAGGATCTGCGGAGAGCCGATCGCGCCGGCGGCTAGGATCACCTCGCTGCTCGCATCCGCGTGGCTCAACTGATCGTCTTGCCAGAACTCGACGCCGGTAACGCGCTTGCCCTCGAAGCGCAATTGCTTGACGTGCGCGTTGATGATGACGCGCAGATTCGGGCGATTCATCACGGGCTTGAGAAATGCCTGCGCCGCCGATGAGCGGCGGCCGTTCTTGACCGTGCCTTGGAAGTAGCCGACGCCCTCGTTATCGCCGGCATTGTGATCGTTGGTCTCCGGAATTCCGTAATCGAGCGCCGCCTGCCGCCAGGCCTCCACGATCTCCCAGCGAATTTTATTTTCCTGCACGCCGAGCTCGCCGCCGGTACCGTGCGCAGCGTTCTCGCGCGGATAATTCTCGATGCGCTTGAAATATGGCAGCACATCGTCCCACGACCATCCAGCATTGCCGAGCTGGCGCCAGATATCGTAGTCGCGCTCGTGGCCGCGGATGTAGCACATGGCGTTGATGGAGGAGCTGCCGCCGAGCACGCGCCCGCGCGGCACCGGCGTCACGCGATTGTCGGCGAACGGCTCTGGCTCGCTCTGGTAGCACCAATCGACGCGCGGATTGCCCAGCAGAAACGGCAGCCCGACCGGAACATGAATCCAGTAATAGTCGTCCTTGCCACCGGCTTCGAGCAGCAGAACCTTCACCGTGGGATCGGCGCTCAAGCGGTTGGCAAGCACGCAGCCCGCCGAACCGGCGCCGACGATCACGTAATCGAAACTGCCGACCGAATTCGACGCCACGCTACTCATCGCCCTCGCCCGCTCCCCCGGCACACTTGATGATATCGAATAATGATCGAAGCCCCGAAGCAGGTCCAGCCGCGCGCCCTTGCGGCGGCCCACCCCTCGCCCACACGAATGGAGGCCAGGAAGGGCCATTGATCGGCCGTGCTACTTCGAGGAACCTGCGCTAGGCAACCGTGCAGGTGCAGCATGAACACGCCTTCTCTCTCCTCGATGCTTCCGCGTGAAATGACGGAGCTTCGCTCCCGGCCATTGTTCGTCTTCCAGCTCGACGTCGAAAAGGCGAGCGTCGTCGGCGCAACGCCGGGCTGCGACCGCCGGGTCGGCGTCATCGCCGGCGGCCGCTTCGAGGGCGAGCGTCTGCGCGGCAAGTTGCTTCATGGCGGCAGCGATTGGCAGACCGTCCGCACCGACGGCGCCTGGACGCTCGATGTGCGCGTCGTCATGGAAACCGATGACGCGCAACTGATCGGCATGACCTATCGCGGCATGCGGCACGGCCCGCCTGCGGTAATGGAGCGTATTGCCCGTGGCGAGACAGTGAGCCCGTCCGAATATTATTTGCGCGCATTGCCGCTGTTCGAGACCGCTTCCGAAAAATACGGCTGGCTCAACCGCATCGTTACAGTCGCGCTCGGCCATCGCTTGCCGAGCGGGCCGGTCTACCAGGTGTTTGAGATTCTTTGAGATTGGTGCCGCAAGAATTGGTGCCGCAAGAATTGGTGCCGCAAGAATTGGTGCCGCAAGAGGGATTCGAACCCCCGACCCCCGCATTACGAATGCGGTGCTCTACCAACTGAGCTATTGCGGCATTGCTAGAATGTAGGCGCGACTTGGTAGCGGCCCGGTCCGCGATTATCAAGCGCTCGGCCGCGCCAGCCAATCGAACAGCCGGAATCGCCGCGGCGGAGCATCGGCGGCGGGCTCGGGGCCGGGATCGTCGGGCAACGGCGGCTCGGCCACGATGGGCTCGGCGGCTTCGCGCTCCACGGGCGTGCGCGGCGGGGCGATCCGCCGCGCCGCCGCTTCTTCGGCCGCACCCGGCGCCGGCACGAGCGGGGCCGAAGCTACCTTAACGAGCGGCTTCGAGCGGGCCGTAGTCGCCTGTTCGAGCACCGGCGCCTTGTCTGGTGACGGCGCAACCCAGACGAAGGCGTCGAGCCTTCCGGTCACCGGCGAGGCCGGCAACCAGCGCTCCGACACGTAACCGTCGGCGACCCAGGCCGCATCGCGCCGGGCGCGCATGGCGCGCGCGCTCCATTCGCGCGCCTTGCCATGATCGCCGCGCTCGCTGGCTTCGATCTCGGCCATGAGCAGACACACGCGCTGGGTCGGGTCCTCGAGAAATGGCGCCAGCGCCATTCGCGCCTGGTCGAACTCGGTGGCGTCGAGCGCGGCGCGCGCCACCGCAAGCGCGCCCTCGATATGGCCCGGCGATTTCTTGGCGAGCTTTTTGGCCCGCTTCAGCCGGTCGCGCGCGGAATCGCCGGGTCGCAGATCCATATAGACCTCGGCCAGATCGGGATGCGGGCTCGCCTTCCATGCTGCCTCCAGGGCCCACGCCGCGCGCCTGAGCTTGCCCTCGGCCCCGAGCAAACGACCGGCAAGCGCCGCCGCCGGCACCAGATCGGGCGCTAGTTTCACGGCCTCAACCGCATCGGCGCGCGCCTTGCCGATGTCCTTCTCTTCGTTTGCCTGCGCGAGCGTGGTGAGCAACACGGCGCGGCGGCGCTTCAAAGTCGCCCGGTCGATGGCGCCCGCGCGGCCGGCACGCTCGACGGTCTCCAGCGCCCCCGCCCAGTTGCCGGCGAGACATTGGAACTCGATCTGCGCCTCGCTCGTCCAGGAAAGCGCCGGATTGTCGCGCTCGGCCTCCTCGGCGACCGCGCGGGCGGTGCCCGGATCGTTGCGCCGCCTGGCCTCGACATAAAGCCCGCGCAGGCCCAAGAGCCGAGTCTCGGGCCGGCCGAGCATGGCCTTGAACTCGGCCTCGGCGCGCTCGCCGGCACCCTCGAGCTGTGCCGCCTGGGCGGCCAGAAGCAGCGTCAGCGGCTCGTCACCCGCGAACTTTTTCGCGTCGGCCGCCGAGCGGCTCGCCAGCGCCAGATTCCCGGTTCCGATCGCAATCAGGCCGTTGGAGATCGCGCGCCAGCCGCGGGCGCGACGACGCTCCCGCAAGAAGAAGGTGATCAGGTCCGGCGAGCGCAAGATGAAGCGAACGAAACTCCAGAACAGGATCGCAAACGCGATAAGCGCCGAGAGCACGACCGCGGCCACGGCCAGCGACGTCTCCATGCGCCAGCCCTGCCACGTGATGGCGACCTCGCCCGGCCGGTCGGCGATCCAGGCCGCGCCGAACCCGATCAGCGCGACGACCAAGAGGAAAACGACGATGCGGGTCATGGCCGCCGCTCCGCGCCGAGCGCCGCGAGCGAAACCGCGATCAGATCCTTGACCGCGCGATCGGCGTCGCGCTTTTGCATAGCTACCGCGATCCAGTCGGCGGCGGTCGTCTTGGCCAAAGCCGGCAGACGCCCGGCCTCCTCGACCGCGCCGGCCAGATCGTTCTGCTGCAGCCGCGCCTCGATGCGCGCGACGACCGCGCCCGCGCTTTCGCCCTTGGCCTCGCCTACCGGCCGCACTTCCACGAGCCGCGTGGCGCTCGATACCAGCCGTGAGAGATACCCGCCGTCCGCGTCGGGCCCGCGCGCGAGCACGGGCGCAAGTTCCGCGAAGCGGCGCGACAGCTGCGCCATGGTTGGAGCACCGGTGCTCGCCGTACTTTCCAAGGATTGCAGTTTCGCCGCGCGCTCGCCCAACAGCGCCCGAACGGCGGCAAGCTCGGTCGAAAACGGTGCGCCGCCTTGGATCGCGTCCCGAAGCGTCCCGAGCGCCACGACCTCGGCGGCGAGCGCGGGTGCCACGGCGGCGCGCGCATTGGCGGAAACCGCATTGACCCGCTCTTCGAGCGCGCCGATGCGCTTGCCCAGTGCATCGATTGTCGAGGCTGTCGCATCGAGCCGCGTATTGATCGGCGCGAGATCGGGCATTGCCGGGGCAGGACGGCCTTCGATGGCCGCAACGCGCTTCTCCGCCTCGGCAACCATTCCCGCGATACGGTCGATCTTCTCGGAAATTTGCGCGAGCGCCGCGGGGTCCGCGCCACCCGTGCGGCTCGTCGCATCGACGCGTTGATTCAGCGCCGCGACCTCGTTCATGAGCGTCGCGACCCGCGGATCGCTGCCGCGATCGAACAGGAACACCACGAGGATCGCCACTACTGCGCCCACGATCGCCGCGGCGGCTGTGGCGGCCGGCGCGAACGACAAGAGCGCGCGCCACTCGAAGCTGCGCTCTTCGTTGTCGATAGTCGAAGCAGCGGCCTCGGACCTCGGGGGTGGGGCGGCGCTCGGAATCTCCGTGGCTTCCAGCTCGATTACCGGCGGCTTCCGCCGCCTCTGCTTCGGCGCGGGTGGATCGTCCTTCCGGTCGTCAGCCGCCATGGTTGGCTCGCTAGGTTGGCGTGGGGATAGAACGCGCGGCGGATTCCCGCAACCGCCTCAAAGGGCTAGCAGCGCAAGGAGCGCCGTCTCATCGGGGCTTGCGGCCACTTCTGTGCTCGCCCCCGCGGCCTCGAGCGGAGCCGCCACTGCAACCGAAAGGCAATAATGCTGCAGTCGCCGTATTGCCGCGGTCTGGCCGGCTCGCTCGGCCAGCGCCACGAAGTTCGTGGCGCTACGCGGCGAAAAATGCAGCACCGCGTCGAGCGATTCCTGCGCGAGCGCTGAGAGCGTCGCCGTCGAGAGTTCGCGGGCTGCGCGTGCGCGATAGACTACGAGCGTTTCCACCGAAATGCGCTGGGGCTCCAGCATGGCGGCGAGATCCCTGGCCTGATTCTCGCCGGCCAGCTGTAAAACGCGCGCGCCCGGCGCGAGCTTGGTCGCGATCAAACGCGCCAGCGCGGCGGCATCGCCCTCGGCGACCGCGACCGTCGCAAATCCCGCCGCACGCGCGGTGCCGCCTGTGTGCGCGCCGACCACGAACAGCGGCAGCGCACGCAGGGCCGCAACGCCGGCGTCGCGCTGCGTCGCCCGCAGCGAACTCGCGCTCGTCGCGGCGAGCCCATCGAACGGCCCGGCCGGCACGCGGAACGCCACCGGCTCGATCACCAGTACCGGATCGATCAGCGTCTCGTGGCCGAGCGCCTTGAGCTTCGCCGCAGTCTTGGCGGCTTCGAGTTCCGGTCGGGTAATCAGGATGCGCATGGCTCAGACCGCATTCAGCAGCGCGCCTTTCGGCGCGCGCGCGCGGAGCTCCTTGCCCGCATCGGCGCCGAGCCGGGCTGCATCGTGCACCGGCCCTTCGCGCCGCGTCTCCGCCGCTTCGCTACCGTCGGGCGCAATCACCAGACCATAGAAGCTTACGCGCCCGTTGGCGACAGCGGCATGACCCGCGATCGGCGTACGGCAGGAGCCGTCGAGCTCGGCCAGGAACGCGCGCTCCATCTTGATAGCGATTGCTACATCGGCGTCGTCGATCGCCGCCACCAGCGCCGCCGTACGCGCGTCGCCCTCGCGTATTTCGATAGCGATGGCGCCCTGCGCCGCTGCCGGCGGGAATCGCATCGGGTCGAGAATTTCGGTCACTTGCCCAGCAAGCCCGAGCCGCTCCAACCCGGCGAGCGCGAGCACGGTGGCGTCCACTTCGCCGCGCAGCGTCTTCTCCAGTCGCGTGCCCACGTTGCCGCGCAGCAGGATCGTCTTCAAGTCCGGGCGCAGCCGCCGCAACAGCGCCTCGCGGCGAATCGAAGCGGTGCCGACAACGGCGCCGTTCGGAAGTGCCGCCAGCGATTTCGCGCGGGCGCTCACGAAAGCATCGCGCGGATCGGCGCGAAAGGGAAAGCATGCCAGTGCCAGGCCTTTGGGCAAGAAGGTCGGCACATCCTTGGCCGAATGGACCGCAAGATCGACGCGGCCCTCCAGCAGCGCCTCCTCGATCTCCTTGGTGAACAGCCCTTTGCCACCGAGATCGGCGAGCCTGCGGTCGCCCGCCTGATCGCCGCTGGTCTTGATCACGACGATCTGGAGCACCTCGCGCTGCAGGCCGTGGACCGCACAAAGCCTTGCACGCACGGCCTCGGTCTGCGCCGCCGACAAGGGGCTGCCGCGGGTGCCGATACGAAACTGGGCCGAGGATTGCGTCATGCTGTGTTGCGATGCTAGGCGGACGAGCGCGCGTTCGCGCGGATAGGCCGATCATACGCGGCGGCGAGAGCTTCGGAAACGCCGCCTCTCGCGGGGATTTAGACCGAAGCCATGCTCGTACTCGGCATCGAGACTACCTGCGACGAGACCGCCGCCGCCGTGGTCTATCGTGACAACGAGGGCCCCGGCGAAATCCGTTCCAACGTGGTGCTGTCGCAGCTCGAGGAGCACCGCCCGTTTGGCGGCGTAGTCCCGGAAATCGCCGCCCGCGCCCATGTCGAGCATCTCGACCGCATCATCAAGCAGGCGATGGAAGAAAGCGGGCTCGCGTTTACCGACCTCGATGGCATCGCCGCCGCGGCCGGCCCCGGTCTGATCGGCGGCGTGATCGTGGGCCTCACGACCGCCAAGGCGATCGCGCTCGGCGCCGGCAAGCCGCTGATCGCAGTCAATCATCTGGAGGCCCACGCGCTCACCGCGCGGCTCACTCACGGACTCTCGTTTCCATATCTTCTGCTTCTGGTCTCCGGCGGACATACCCAGCTCGTCGCCGTCGAGGATATCGGCCGCTACCGGCTGATCGGCGGCACGGTGGATGACGCGGTCGGCGAGGCCTTCGACAAGACCGCAAAAATGCTGGGCCTGCCCTATCCGGGCGGGCCCGAGGTCGAGCGGCTCGCCAAGGAAGGCGACCCGCGGCGCTTCGAGCTGCCGCGCCCCATGCTCGGCCGGTCCGAGCCCGACTTCTCGCTCTCGGGCCTGAAGACCGCGGTGCGCATCGAGGCCGAGCGCGCAGCACCGCTTTCCGACGAGGACGTGGCGGATTTGTGCGCGGGTTTCCAGGCGGCGGTCGTCGACGTCGTGCTCGACCGCGTGCGCGCGGGACTTGCCGTCATGCGCGATGGCCGGCGCGCACCGAATGCGCTTGTGGTTGCCGGCGGCGTCGCGGTCAACCGCGCCATCCGCGGCGCGATGCAGGAATTTTCCGACGAGATCGGCATGCCGCTGGTGCTGCCGCCGCCGGAACTTTGCACCGATAACGGCGCCATGATCGCCTGGGCCGGCGCCGAGCGGCTCGCCCGCGGCATGACCGACGGCTTCGACACCAGCCCGCGCGCACGCTGGCCGCTCGATGGCGTGGCCGACCGCGTCAAGGGTGGCGCACGCGGATGAGCAGGTACAAGCGCATCGGGATTCTCGGCGCCGGTGCCTTCGGTACCGCGCTCGCCAATGCCGCGGCCCGCGCCGGCTGTGCGGTGAAACTCTATGACAGCGACCTTGCGGTTCTCGCCGACATCAAGAAGAACCGTGTGAACTCGATCCGCTTGCCCGGGATTCCCGTCGAGGCGGCGGTCGAGGTCACCGAGCAGCTTGGCCAGGCCGCCGCACAAGACGCGCTTCTGCTCATCGTCCCGACCCAGGACTTCCGCGCTCTCGTCACGGCGCTCGCGAAACACGCCAAGCCCAGCACGCCGCTGGTGGCCTGCGCCAAGGGCATCGAGCGCGGCAGCAGCAAATTCGTCACCGAGATTATTTCAGAGCTCATCCCGCAAGCGCTGACCGCGATCCTCTCCGGCCCGAGCTTCGCCAGCGACGTGGCCAAGGGCCTGCCGGCGGCCGTGACGCTCGCGTCCGCCGACGAAAAGTGCGCTTCCGAACTCGCCGATGCGCTGAGCTCGCCGACGTTCCGCGTCTATCACTCGACCGACGTGCGCGGTGTCGAGATCGGGGGTGCGGCCAAGAACGTGCTCGCCATTGCCGGCGGCATCGTCGCCGGGCGCAATCTCGGCGCCAGCGCGCAAGCCGCATTGATCACGCGGGGCTTCGCCGAGCTCGCCCGCTTCGGCCGCGCCTATGGCGCCAAGCCCGATACGCTGATGGGACTTTCAGGCCTCGGCGATCTGATCCTCACCGGCTCCACGCCGCAATCGCGCAATTTCGCGCTCGGGTTCGCTATCGGGCGCGGCGAGAAGCCCGCAGTAAGCGATGGCCCACTCGCCGAGGGAGCGTTCACCGCGCCGGTGCTGATGGAGCTCGCGCGCAAGAAGGGCGTCGACATGCCGATCGCAGAGACCGTGGACGCGCTGCTTGCGGGCCGCGTCGGCATCGACGAGGCGATTGCACGGCTTATGGCGCGACCGCTCAAGGCGGAGGCGTGAGATGGCTTATTGGCTGGTCAAAACCGAACCCGGCACCTGGTCCTGGGACGATCAAGTGAAAGCCGGCGTCAAGGGCACCGCCTGGGAGGGCGTGCGCAATCACCAAGCCAAACAGAACCTCATGAAGATGAAGCGCGGCGACCGCGCTTTCTTCTATCATACGGGCGAGGAGAAGCGGATCATGGG
>DATBTC010000072.1:0-67275 GCA_036559465.1 Xanthobacteraceae bacterium | reverse complement strand
TCATGCTCGGCCTCCTTGGCACGCTACTGCTCTTCATTTCGGGGAGCTTCTGATGGGAACCTTCGACCTCGATGTCGCCCACATGCTCGCTGGGGGCATGGTGCTCGTCAGCTTTATGATGCTCTACCAGGATCGGATGTTCAGCCTCCTCAACGTCTTTGCGCTGCACGCCGTGGTGCTCTCGCTGTCGGTATCGTGGCAAGCCTATATCCAGAATGCACCGCATCTCTACGTAACGGCCGCGATTGCGCTTGTGCTCAAGGCCATCGTCATTCCGGTGGCGTTGCACCGGATCATCCTGCGGCTCGGCATCCACCGCGAGATCGAGACCGTCGGCGGCATCGGCCTGACCATGCTCGCCGGCGTAGGTCTCGTTGCGCTCTCGATCATGCTGATGCTGCGGTTGACCGCCTATGCCGATCCGCTCGCGCGCATCGATTTTGCCTTCGCACTCGCCGTCGTGCTGACCGGCCTCATGATGATGGTCACGCGCAGGAACGCCGTGAGCCAGGTGGTCGGCTTCATGTCGCTCGAGAATGGGCTGATCCTCGCCGCCACCGGCGCGCGCGGCATGCCGCTGGTGGTCGAGATTTCCGTCGCGTTCTCGGTGCTGATCGCCTTTATCGTGATCGGCATCTTCTTGTTCAGGATCCGCGAACGCTTCGACACCGTCGATGTCGGTGCGCTAGACCGCTTCCGGGGAGACCGGCAATGACGATCTCCTCCGCCGCGCTGGCTGCCGTTCTCCTGATCCCGATCCTGGCCGCGGGCATGCTCGCGCTGCTCGACGACTATCGGCTCACCGCGAAGCTTAATGTCGCCGCCGCGTTCGTTACTTTCTGCGCCGCGCTCGTCCTGCTTTTCGTGCGGCCGGTTGTCGGCAGCTATCTCTTCGTAGACGATCTGAACAACGTCTTCATCGTGCTGACGACGTTTGTAGCCTTCACCACGAGCGTGTTCAGCGCGAGTTATATCGCGCACGAGCTCGAAATCGGTCGGCTCACGCCCACGTATCTCCGCTTCTATCACGCGATGTATCAGCTGCTGATGTTCTCGATGAACCTCGCGCTCATCGCAAACAATATCGGGCTCATGTGGGTCGCGATCGAACTGGCGACTCTGACCACGGTGCTGATGGTCGGTATCTACCGCACCCACGAGGCGCTCGAAGCGGCTTGGAAATATTTCATCCTCGGCAGCGTCGGCATCGGCTTGGCGCTGTTCGGCACGATTCTGGTCTACATGGCGGCGCAGCCGGTGGTGGGCGAGGGTCTCGACGCCATGACCTGGACCGTGCTGATCGTGCGCGTGCCGGCTTTCGACCCGGCACTGCTCAACCTCGCCTTCGTTTTTCTGATGATCGGCTACGGCACCAAGGTCGGCCTCGTGCCGCTGCATGCGTGGCTGCCGGACGCACACGCCGAAGGCCCAACGCCGATTTCGGCGGTGCTCTCGGGCTTGCTACTGAATGTGGCGCTCTACGCGCTGTTGCGCTTCAAGCTTCTGCTCGCGGCCAATCCTGGCGCGGTCGCGCCCGGACCGCTGCTCGTTATCCTCGGGCTTTTGTCACTGATCTTCGCGGCGTTCATGCTGTACCGCCGCCGCGACATCAAACGCTTCTTCGCCTATTCGTCGGTCGAGCATATGGGCATCATCGCCTTCGCCTTCGGCATTGGCGGTCCGATCGCGAATTTTGCGGGCCTGCTGCACATGACCATGCATTCGCTCACCAAGTCCGCGATCTTCTTCGCCGTCGGCCGCATAGCCCAGGTGCGTGGAACCCAACGGATCGCGGATATTCACGGGCTCTCGGTGAGCAACCCGGGCCTTGCCGTCGCTTTCGCACTCGCGGTCGTGGCGATCGCGGGTTTGCCGCCATTCGGGATTTTCAAAAGCGAGTTCCTGATCGCGACCTCGACCTTCGCGCGTGAGCCGTTTCTCGCGATCCTGTTTGGCTTCGGTCTGCTGGTCGGCTTCGGCGCGCTGATCTTGCGCCTGCAGGACATGCTGTTCGGTGATCCCGGCGCCGCTTCACACCCCGCCACTGCCACGCTGGTTCCGGTTTACGTGCATCTTTTGATCGTTCTGGTCGCCGGAGTATGGATTCCACCCTTCGTCGTCCGCTGGTTCGAAGACGTCGCGCGGATATTGGGTTAGCGCCATGGTAAGACGCTCACGCAAATCGTCGAAGCACGCAGGCGCCGCACCGCGCAGCTGGCCGCGTCGCGTCGTCGATGCGAAAGCCTGGGTCGCGCAGGCCGAAGCGCTCGGTCGCGGCGAGGGCGATCTGGTGGCGCTGTTCGGCGAGGCCGATCGTGTGCACATGGCCGTGCGCAATACTGCCGGTCCGCAAATCCTGACGCTCGCGGTCAATGACGGCCGCTTCCCCTCGGTCGGCTCCCGGCATGCACCAGCAATCCGGCTTGAGCGCGCGATCCGCGATCTATTCGGCCACGAGCCCATAGGTCTGGCCGATACGCGCCCGTGGCTCGATCACGGCGCCTGGCCGCTCGCGGCACCGCTTTCCAAGCGCCGGCTTGCAGCGGCTCCTCGCTCGCCGACCGAATACAAGTTCCTGCCGGTAGAAGGCGAGGACCTGCATCAGATTCCGGTAGGACCGGTGCATGCTGGCATCATCGAGCCCGGCCATTTCCGCTTCACCGCCAACGGCGAAACGGTGGTGCGGCTCGAAGAGCGGCTCGGCTATGTGCACAAGGGCGTCGAATGGTTGATGCAGGGCGCGACCGTCGAGCGCGCCGCGACGCTCGTCGGCCGTGTCTCCGGCGACTCTACGGTCGCCTATGCTTTTGCCTTCGCGCTCGCGGTCGAGACGGCGCTACGCATCGAGGTACCGGTGCGCGCGGTGTATCTGCGCGCACTCATGGCCGAGCTCGAGCGCATCGCCAATCACCTCGGCGATTTTGGCGCGGTGTGCAACGACGCCACGTTCGTGCTGATCCATGCCCATTGCGGCATTTTGCGTGAACAGGTCCTGCAGGCATCCGATGCCGCCTTCGGCCATCGTCTGATGCGCGATTGCATCGTCCCGGGCGGGGTAGCGACAGATATCAGCGCGGAGAATATTCGCCGGCTGAAAGCGCTGGTCGAGGCGATCGGGCCGCGCTTCCGCGAGCTGGTCACGATCTACGACGACACACCATCGCTGCAGGATCGAACCGTCACGACCGGCACCGTGTCGGGCGATCTGGTGCGCCGCTTCGCCGCCGGCGGTTATGTCGGCCGCGCCAGCGCGCGCGATTTCGATGTGCGGCGCGATCTGGCTTATGCGCCCTACGAGAAGTTCGCGATCGATGTGCCGACCCTGCAGGCTGGCGACGTGGACGCACGCCTTCGCATCCGGCTGCTGGAGATCGAGGCGAGCCTCAAGCTCGTCCGCCGCATTCTCGAAGGACTGCCGCGCGGTCCGTTGCGCGCGCCGATGCGTGCCGCCAAGGATGAGCGGGAAGGGGTCGGCTTGGTCGAGGGCTTCCGCGGCGACGTCTTCGTCTATGTGCGTCTGGCGGCCGACGGCACGGTGGCGCGCTGCCATCCACGCGATCCGTCCTGGTTTCAATGGCCGCTGCTGGAAGTCGCGGTCAAGGACAACATCGTCGCCGACTTCCCACTCTGCAATAAGTCTTTTAACTGTTCCTATTCGGGGCATGATCTCTGATGCGCTCGCTCTTGTTCAAATCGCTCGCCAAGGACCCGGTGACCATCGACGGGCCGGGCGCCGACGCGCGCGCTGCGAAGGAACTGGCGAGCACTTTGGACGATCTCGCGCGCCGGGTGCTCGGCCGCTCGCTGGTGATCCGCGAGATCGATGCCGGTTCTTGCAACGGGTGCGAGCTGGAAATCCACGCGCTGAACAATCCGGTCTATGACCTGGAGCGGCTGGGCCTGAAGTTCGCGGCTTCTCCGCGGCACGCCGACGTGCTGCTCGTCACAGGTCCCGTCACGCACAACATGCGCATGGCGCTGGAGCGCACCTGGCGCGCGACGCCCGATCCAAAATGGGTGGTGGCGCTCGGCGATTGCGCCTGCTCGGGCGGCGTGTTCGCCGGAAGCTACGCCTGCGTCGGGCCGGTGAGCGCCGTGGTTCCGGTCGATCTGCATATTACCGGCTGCCCGCCGCGGCCGGTCGAAATCCTCAAGGGTCTTGTGGCGCTGCTCGATGCCGCCTCGCGCAGCGGCGCGGCCGGAGGCCGCAGTCTTTGATCTCGCGCGCACCCACGTCATCGGCTAAGTGAGCCGAATGCCAAACATCGTCCGATTCATCGCCGCATGGATTGCGCTCGCGCTTGCAGCGCCGGCCTACGCCCACGACTACACCAAGGGCCCGCTCAAGATCGACCATCCCTGGTCACGGGCGACGCCGCACGGCACGCAGGTCGCCGGCGGCTATCTCATGATCGAGAACAGGGGCGCCGAGGCCGACCGGCTCGTGAGAATTACGAGCGAAATCTCCGGCCGGGTCGAGATTCACGAAATGTCGGTGCAGGGCGGAATCATGAAGATGCGTCCGCTTGCGCTAGGCCTCGAGATCAAACCCGGCGCAACCGCCAAGCTCGAGCCGGGCGGGTTTCACGTCATGTTCATGAACTTGAAGCGTCCTCTCAAGCAGGGCGAGAAGTTCAAGAGCACGCTCGTGTTCGAAAAAGCCGGCACGGTCGAGATCGAGTTCAATGTTGAGGCCATGGGTACGAGGCCCAGCCACGGGCACTAAGAAGGGTTTCGTGCTTACCGGCCGGCAGACGTAGCCCATTACCGCAGCCTCACGTGTGGGATGAAGCGCGCCGGCCCCGGCTGGGGGCCAAGCCCGCGATAGATAACGTTCGGTTAACTCCGGCCCGCGATGCTCGCCCCGCCGCCCGACTCAGCCGGCAAATGCAGGGACGAGCACATGTTGCGGTTTCAGGACCTGCCGATCCGGGCGCGCATCCTCGGGGGATTCGTTGCCGTGGTCGCGGTCGCCGGCATCGCGGTTGCCGCTGGACTCTACGGCCTCTCCGGATTGCAGAAGGATGCGCTCGCCCTGCGCGAAACATCGGCGACCGCTCTGTTCGCCAATCGCCTCGACGCCGATATGGCCAAAGCGCTCGTCGGCGCCCGCCACTTCATGGACACCCGCACCGAGCAGGCGCTCTTCCGCGCGCATCATTTCCTCGATCTCTCTAAAGAATGGGTCGAGACGCTGAAAAAGCGCAGTAGGACCGCTGACGAGAGCGAACTCGTGCGCAAGGTCGATGCGGCGATTGTTCGCTATGAGCAGAGCGCGGAAAAAGTCTTTCAGCTGATGCGCGATCGCGACAAGTTGCTAATAGAGATAGTCGAGCAACTCGGCACGCAGATCGTGGGCGAGCTCTTCAGCGTGAGCAATCGGGCGGCCGATAGCTACAACCACACGGTCGTTATGGTCATAACAGAGGCGCAAGGGCAGTTCCCGGTGCTCAGCACCATGGCCTACCGCTATCTGTTCCGCGAATCCGAAGAGGATACGGCGCGCATCGCCGCCGAGCTCGATCGGCTCGATCAGAATATCCTGAAAATGGGCGAGGGGCTTCCGGAAGTCGAGCGCGAATCGACCATGAGCAGGATTCGTGACGCGTTGAAGCGCTATCGGGATGGAATGAGCCAGCTGAGTGAGATCGGCCGCTTCATCTCGAATTTGCGCGATAAGGAATTCGAGCAGATCAGCACCGAGGTCTCCGAAGCGCTGCGCGAGCTTGAGCGTCTGAATACGACGCGTCAGGCCGCGGTCGCTGCGCGGACCGAGCGGACGGCAACCTCGACCACCTCGACGATGATTCTCGCCGCCATATTCTCCCTGCTGACCGGCCTCACACTCGGGTTGCTGGTGACCGGCGGGATCAGTCGGCCGATTCTGGCGCTGTCGCGCACGATGCGAAAACTAGCCGAGGGCGATACCTCGGTAGAGCTCAAGGACACCGACCGGAGGGACGAGATCGGCGAAATGTCGCGCGCCGTCGCCGTCTTCCGCGACAATATGGTCGAGCGCGGCCGACTCGAGGAAACCAGCCGCGGGGACCGCCAGACACGCGAGCGCCGCGCGCGGCGAGTCGATGAATTGATGACGGCGTTTCGCTCGTCGGTCCAGGAAGCGCTCGGCTCGGTCGGGGCCGACAGCGAGCGCATGGAAAAGACCGCGCGCAGCCTCGCCGACACCGCGACTGAGGCCGATCGCCAGGCGCTTGCAGCCTCCAGCGCTTCTCAGCAGACCACAAGCAATGTGCAGACGGTCGCCAGCGCGGCCGACGAGCTCGCCGCCTCCGTTAACGAGATCGGTCGCCTTATCGAATCGGCTAACGACCACGTACGCCGCGCCACCGAGATGACCCAGGTAGGAACCAAGCGCATCGAGGGCCTATCGCAGGCGGCGCAGAAGATCGGCGAGGTGGTGAGCTTGATCCAGGAGATCGCGGCGCAAACCAATCTTCTGGCCCTCAACGCGACGATCGAGGCCGCGCGCGCCGGTGACGCCGGCCGCGGCTTCGCCGTGGTGGCGACCGAGGTGAAATCGCTCGCCGAGCAGACCGCGCGAGCCACCGGCGATATCGGGCTGCAGGTATCGGGCATCCAGAAGGCGACCGACGAGGCCGTAGTCGCGATCGGCGAGATCGCCCTGGCCATGAACGAAGTCAACGGCTTCGCCAGCGCGGTCGCCGCCGCGGTCGAGGAACAGAACGCCGCTACCCACGAGATCTCGCGCAACGTCCAGCACGCGGCCGCTGGCAGCGAGGATCTGACTCAAAATGTGAGCGGCGTAACCCGGGCCATCAGCGAGACCAGCCAGTCGGCGAACCACGTGTTTGAGGCTTCGCAGAATCTTGGCAAGCAGGCGCAGACGCTGCGCCATTCCGTCGAGCGTTTCCTCTCCGATGTCGCCGCGGCCTGATCGGCCACACTGCACTACTTCCGGATAGTGGGACGTACGCGAGCGAAAGTGCTGCGCTCGCCAAGTTTCGTTTTGTCGAAAGCGGCCGATCGTATATTCAATTCATGGAAAGCCGCGCTGATGCGGCCCCCGGCCCGGAGGACGGCCAAGACTCATGAGTGCGATCACGCTGAGTAACGCCTTTCTATTGATCGGCGCCGCCCTGGTGGTGGTTGGCGTATTCTCGAGCCTGATCGCTTCGCGTTTCGGCGCCCCTTTGCTGCTCGTCTTCTTGATCATCGGCATGCTTGCCGGCGAGGACGGACCCGGCGGCATCAAATTCAGCGACTATCAGCTCACGTACACGGTCGGCTCCGGCGCGCTCGCCGTGATCCTGTTCGACGGCGGGCTGCGCACGCGGCTCGCGAGCTTCCGCGGCACGCTCTATCCGGCGGTGATGTTGGCGACCGTCGGCGTCATGGTAACTGCATTAATTGTCGGCCTCGCCGCTTGGGCCATGCTTGGCGTCGGCGTTCTCGGCGGGTTCCTGCTCGGCGTGATCGTGTCTTCTACCGACGCCGCCGCGGTGTTCTTCCTGATCCGGGCTCACGGCCTTCAGCTCAAGCGCCGTCTGGCGGCGACGCTCGAGATCGAGTCGGGCACCAACGATCCGGTCGCGGTGTTTCTAACCGTGGTGATCATCAGCCTGATTCTCACGAGCGGTCAGACATCCGGCTGGCATATCGCGCTCGACCTCGCGCGCGAAGTAATCGTCGGCTCCGTACTTGGCGTCGCGGGCGGCTTTGCGCTGGTGTGGAGCCTCAATCGCGTGACGCTCCCAGGCGGCCTGCACCCGCTCTTCGTCGTCGCCACGGCGGTGTTCATCTATGCGCTGGCTTCGATTGCGGGCGGCTCGGGCTTTCTCGCGGTCTATCTCGCGGGTCTGGTGGTCGGCAACCGGCCGGTGCGCGCCTTCGCCTCGATCACGAGCTTCCACGACACCGTGACCTGGCTCTGCCAGCTCGTCATGTTCATCCTGCTCGGCCTTCTTGTGACGCCCTCGGAAGTTCTGCCGCTGCTGGTGCCCTCCTTGATTATCGCGCTGGTGCTGATTTTCGTCGCCCGCCCTGTTGCGGTCTGGCTTTGCCTCTTGCCGTTCAACTTTTCGGCCTCCGAGAAGAACTTCATCGCCTGGGTTGGCTTGCGCGGCGCGGTTTCGATCTTCCTTGCCGCCATTCCCACGCTCTCGAAGGTTCCCAACGCCGACGTCTATTTCAACGTGGCCTTCGTGGCCGTCTTCGTTTCGCTCGCGCTGCAAGGCTGGACCGTCGAGTTCGCCGCGCGCCGGCTCAATGTCGCGCTGCCGGATGCGGCGCCGGAGGTGAAGCGCATCGAAATCGATCTGCCCGGCCAGCTCGACGATGAACTCGTCGGTTATCCGGTGGTCGCCGGCAGTCCGGCGCTGAGTCACGGCACGGTACCGACTTGGGCACGGCCACTCCTGATCGTCCGCGACGGCCACATCCTGTCGCCGGCCGAGGCCGGTGTGTTGCGGGTCGACGACTACGGCTATTTCCTCGCGCCGCCGCGCCGTGTGGCCCGCCTCGACCGTCTGTTCGCGGTAGCCGAGGGTCCGGCGGATCGGGAAGTCGCGACCGCCTTCCCGTTCAATGGCGATATCCGCGTCGGCGCGATCGCCGAGATGTACGGTCTCGAAATTCCCGCGACCGAGCGCGGTCTTTCCATTGCCGATCTGTTCGCAGACCGTTTCGACGAGGATCTGCGTGTCGGCCGCCGTATCGATCTCGGTCCCGCTGCACTGTTCGTGCGCGAGATGGACGGCGACCGCGTTTCGCTCGCGGGCCTCGAATTCGCGACTGCTGACGACCCTGTGCTCCCGTTTCCGCCTGTCGCGCTGCGGCGCTTGTTCGCGCCGCCGCGATGGCTTGCCCGCTTTATTGAGCGCCGCAAGGCGCGCGGCCAAGAAGGGCAGGGCTCATGAGTGGCCTCTGGCGCCCTTGGGAGCCCTGCGGCATGGTCGTCGCTCATCCGATCGGGAGCTGACATTGGTTTTGCTCTTTCGAGGCGGCAAGGGGAGAGCCGCGCCGGACGCGACGCGTGAGCTGGCGCGGCACGTGCGCGAACTCCTCGAACTTCCCGACGAAGCCACGGTTTCGGTGACCGAGTTCGCCTGCGGCGATCCGGCCTGCGGCGGCGCCGAGACCGCGATCATCGTGATGCGTCCGGGCCACCGCACCGAGCACGTGAAGCTCCTGATGCCGGTATCCTCGGTCAGCGATGACGCGCTGAGATCGGCGCTTGCGCCGCTTGTGCACTCATCGGCGGTCACACAATGAATCCGGTCTTCGCCGGCCTGCAAACCTCCGTGTTCGAGGTGATGTCGGGGCTCGCGCGCGAGCATAACGCCATCAATCTCGGCCAGGGTTTCCCCGACGATCCGGGCCCCGAGGACGTGCGCAAGAAGGCGGCCGAGGCAGTGGTCTCCGGCTGGAACCAGTACCCGCCGATGCTCGGCCTGCCGGAGCTGCGCCGCGCGGTCGCCGCGCACTATCGCCGCTGGCAGGGGCTCGCCCTCGATCCCGATACCGAAGTGATGATCACGTCAGGCGCCACCGAAGCGCTCGCCGGCGCGATGTTGGCGCTGATCGAGCCGGGCGACGAGGTCGTGCTGTTCCAGCCGCTCTACGACGCGTACCTGCCGCTCGTACTGCGCGCCGGCGGTGTGCCGAAGCTCGTGCGCCTGAAGCCGCCCGACTGGCGCTTCGATGAGGAAATGCTGTCGCGCGCGTTTTCCCCACGCACCAAGGTCGTGCTGTTTAACAATCCGCTCAATCCGACCGCCACCGTTTATGGCGATGACCAGCTCTCGCTGCTCGCGCATTTCTGCATGGCGCATAACAGCATCGTCGTGTGCGACGAGGTGTGGGAACACGTCGTTTTCGACGGCCGCCGGCACGTTTCCATGTTCGCGCTGCCCGGCATGCGTTCACGCACGGTGAAGATCGGCTCGGCCGGGAAAATTTTCTCGCTCACCGGCTGGAAGGTCGGCTTCGTTTGCGCGGCGCCCGAGATCTTGCGGGTGCTGGCCAAGGCGCACCAGTACATCACCTTCACCACGCCGCCGAACCTGCAGACGGCGGTGACCTATGGGCTCGGCAAGGACGATTCCTATTTCGAGGAGATGCGCCGCGATCTGGCGCGTTCGCGCGACCGCTTCACCAAGGGGCTGAAGGAAATCGGCTTCCCGGTGCTGGAGAGCCAGGGCACCTATTTCGTCAGTGTCGATCTGGCTCCGCTCGGCCTGAACATCGACGACGAGAGTTTCTGCAAGCGCCTGGTCGCCGAGCACAAGGTGGCGGCGATCCCGGTCTCGGCGTTCTATGCCGAGGACCCGGTGAAGAGCGTCGTGCGCTTCTGCTTTGCCAAGAAGGATGAAACGCTCGACGGCGCGCTGGAGCGACTGGCCGGAGCGCTCAAGCGAAGAGCCTAGCCGAATTCAGCGCGTGCCTTTTAGCCGCTCAAGCTCGCGCCGCGCTTCGGTGGCTAGCGCGTGGTTGGGATGCCGCGCGATGAAAAGCTCGAACGCTTCCACAGTGCCGCGTCCCTTGGCCAGGTCGTATTCCTCGCGCACAGCGATCTCCGGATCGCGCGGAAGCGGCAATGGTTCGCTGCGCTTATTCTGCGCGAGAAGGATCGGATCGTCGGACTTTGCCATCGGATGGCTCCTCTCGGCGAGCGGGTTCCAATATATCGTCAGGCCACTCACCAACAGGACTGCGGCTGTGAGCGAGACCAGAACAACGGCTCGGTAGGTCATCCTATACCCTGCGCCAATCGGCTGAATCATCTCCTAAAATATCGCGACAAACTGACGGAATTGAGTTCCTAGAACGCCGCTTGGTGGAGCCGTATCCTCGGGCACGGGCGAGGGATCGCAATTTTTCCCGGAATCTGGCAAGGGCATTGCAAGGCCACCTTTGGGGGCGCTGGAGTTTCATATGATCCTGCTTTCGCGGCTACTCACCATCGTCGCTCTCAGCGTTGGAATGTCCGGCTCGGCGTTTGCCCATGCCGATCATGCGGCGGTTTTCAGTTTTTCGTCTGGATTTTTCCACCCCTTCGGCGGGCTGGATCATGTCCTCGCCATGATCGCGGTCGGCCTGCTGGCCGCTCAGCTGGGTGGCCGGGCGCTCTGGTTGGTGCCGGGCACGTTCGTGACGGTCATGGCGCTGGCGGCAGTAGCGGCCTTCTCCGGACTGCCCTTGCCGGGCACCGAATACGGGATCCTGCATTCAGTCGTCGCAATTTCGCTGCCGGTGGCGCTGGCGCTCGGCATGCCGGTTACGTTGGCCATGGCGCTGGTGGGTGTCTTCGCGGTCTTTCACGGCCATGCACACGGTGCTGAACTCCCGGCGGGCAACGAAGCGGCGCCCTATATCGCCGGCTTCGCGCTGGCGACGGCGCTGATCCACGCAGCGGGCATCTCGTTTGGCTTGGCCCTCGGCAGGCTTGCCATGGGCCGCCCGGCGCTGCGTATCATCGGTGGCACTATCGTATTGGCCGGCTGCCTCCTGGCCGCTGTATAACCGCCTATTGCTCCTGCCTAATAACCTGGCAGTCCGTCGGCACCTGAACGTTTTTTGTGCAAGCCCGCCGCCGAGCCTTTGATTTACAAGGCATCGCGACCCTCCGAACGCTGGCATGTGCATTGCAATATAGGCTCCGAGCACGCGTGACGGGGGTCGCGCGTGCGCGTGAACCTCATGAGGGATTCTACATGCTGAAACTGATCACCCGACGCGCGTTCGGCGCCGCTGCTTTCGGTGCCGCCGCGTATGCAATGGCTGCCGCGCCCGCGGTAGCGCAGGAGACCATCAAGGTCGGCATCCTGCATTCGCTCTCCGGCACCATGGCCATCAGCGAGACCACGCTGAAGGACACCATGCTGTTCCTCATCGACGAGCAGAACAAGAAGGGCGGCTTGCTCGGCAAGAAGCTCGAGGCGGTCGTCGTCGACCCGGCCTCGAACTGGCCGCTGTTCGCCGAGAAAGCGCGCGAGCTCATCAACAAGGACAAGGTATCCGTAGTGTTCGGCTGCTGGACCTCAGTGTCGCGCAAATCCGTGTTGCCGGTGTTCAAGGAGCTGAACTCGATCCTGTTCTACCCGGTGCAGTACGAGGGCGAGGAGAGCGAGCGTAACGTGTTCTACACCGGCGCCGCGCCGAACCAGCAGGCGATCCCGGCCGTCGACTACCTGATGGCCAACGAAAAAGTACAGCGCTGGGTTCTGGCCGGCACCGACTACGTTTATCCGCGCACCACGAACAAGATCCTTGAGGCCTATCTGAAGTCGAAGGGCGTCAAGGCCGAAGACATCATGATCAATTATACGCCGTTCGGGCACGCCGACTTCCAGACCATCGTCGCCGACATCAAGAAGTTCGGCACGGCGGGCAAGAAGACCGCGGTGGTGTCCACCATCAATGGCGACGCCAACGTTCCGTTCTATAAGGAGCTCGGCAACCAGGGCATCAAGGCGACCGACATCCCGGTCGTGGCGTTCTCGGTCGGCGAGGAAGAGCTCGCCGGTCTCGACACCAAGCCGTTGCTCGGTCACTTGGCCGCCTGGAACTACTTCCAGTCGATCAAGGATGCGAAGAACGCCGAGTTCATCGCCAAGTGGAAGGCCTTCATCAAGGACCCGAAGCGCGTCACCAACGATCCGATGGAAGCTCACGTCATCGGCTTCGCCATGTGGGTCGAGGCGGTGAAGAAGGCCGGTACCACGAATCCGGACAAGGTCATCGACGCCGTCATCGGAGTTAAGGTGCCGAACCTGACCGGCGGCATCTCCGAGATGCTGCCCAACCACCACATCACCAAGCCTGTATTCATCGGCGAAGTCCGCGCCGATGGGCAGTTCGATGTGGTGTGGAAAACTTCGGGTCTCGTCCCCGGCGATGCCTGGTCCACCCATCTTCCGGATTCCAAGGATCTGATCGCCGACTGGAAGACCTTGAAGTGCGGGAACTACAATAAAGTCACCAAGAAGTGCGGCTCCTAATTCTTCGCCGCATCGCTTGACCTGATCCGGCCGGGCGGGGAGCATGCTCCCCGCCCGGTCCATCAAGAACGGGGTCGCCCGACAATGCGAAGCCTCGCAGCGCTCTTGCTCGCTCTTTCGATCGGCCTCCTGACGGCCATCGGTGCGGTCCCGGCGCACGCCGGCCCCTTTGAAGACGCGCTCGCCAAATTCTCCACCGACAGCTTTCCCGACACCGAGACTGCCATCGTCGAGCTGGCGACTAGCGGCCACGCCGATGCCGCGACCGTGGTGACCGCCGCCGCCGAAGGCCGGCTCCTGTTCCACCCCGACACCAAGGCCGTCTACGTCAAAGGCAAGGACGGCAAGCTCTATGAAGCGGCCACCAAGAAGTTGGTGGATCCGGAGCCTGCGGGCCTCGATCCGGTCCGCCTCAATAACCGCATACGCCGCGCGCTCGAGGCCGCGCTCGGCGCGCTCACGCTGCTTGCGGCCGATCCAGTTGTCCGCTTCGACGCGGCCCAGGCTGTGTTCAAGTCGCGCGATTCCGGCGCGCTCGCGGCCGTCGAGGCGGCGCTCGCCAAGGAATCCGATCCGCGCATCAAGCGCGCGCTCGGCGAGGCCCGTGCCGCGATTCTGGTGTTCAAACCCGACGCGCCGGCGGCCGATCGCGCCGCCGCCATCGGAATTGTCGCGGCGCGCGGCGATCAGGATTCGCTTGCGCTGTTGCGCTCGCTCCCGGCCGACGCGCCGGCAAGTTTGAAACAAGCTGCCACCGACGCGCTCGCCGCCGTGGAGCGCAACCTCGCGGTATGGAGCCTCGGGCAAAACGTCTGGTACGGGCTTTCGCTCGGCTCGGTGCTGTTGCTGGCCGCAATCGGCCTTGCCATCACGTTCGGCGTCATGGGCGTCATCAACATGGCGCATGGCGAGATGGTGATGCTCGGCGCTTACGTCACCTTCGTCGTCCAGCAATGGATTCGCAGCAACAACCCCGCTTTGTTCGAGTGGTCGCTCGTCATCGCCGTACCGCTCGCCTTCCTCGTGGCCGGCGCGATCGGCCTGCTGATCGAGCGCGGCATCATTCGCTACCTCTATGGCCGGCCGCTGGAAACGCTGCTGGCGACCTGGGGCCTGTCGCTGATCATCCAGCAGGCGGTGCGCACCACCTTCGGGTCCTCGAACCGCGAAGTCGGCTCGCCGAGCTGGATGTCGGGCTCCTTCGAACTCGGCCAGCTTTCCATCACCTACGGTCGGCTCTGGATCATCCTCTTCTCGCTCGCGGTATTCGCGGCCTTGCTGTTCGTGCTGCGCATCACGCGCTTCGGGCTGGAGATGCGCGCGGTGGTGCAAAACCGCCAAATGGCCGCTTCCATGGGCATCCGCACCAGCCGCGTCGATGCGCTTACCTTCGGGCTCGGCTCCGGCATCGCCGGCATCGCGGGCGTCGCGCTCTCGCAGATTGACAATGTCTCGCCCAATCTCGGCCAGGGCTACATCATCGACAGCTTCCTGGTGGTCGTGTTCGGCGGCGTCGGAAATCTGTTTGGAACGCTGGTCGGCGCCATGACGCTCGGCATCGCCAACAAATTGCTTGAGCCGGTCACCGGTGCCGTGCTCGGCAAGATCATCTTCCTGGTGCTCGTCATCCTTTTCATCCAGAAGCGCCCGCGCGGCCTGTTCGCGATCAAGGGCAGGGCAGTCGAGGCATGAGGCAGCCCTTGACCGCGCGCCTGCTCGATGGCCGGGGCTGGCTGTTCCTCGCCGTGCTCGCGATCGTCGCGGTAGCGGTGCCGGCGTGCAATCTGTTGCTGCCGCCCTCGTCGCCGTTCTATATCCAGAGCTATTGGGTGCCGCTGCTCGGCAAATATCTTTGCTATGCGCTGCTCGCCGTCGCCGTGGACTTGATCTGGGGCTACGCCGGAATTCTTTCGCTCGGCCACGGCGCGTTCTTCGCGCTCGGCGGCTACGCCATGGGCATGTACCTGATGCGCCAGATCGGCACCCGCGGCGTCTACGCCGATCCGATCCGGCCCGACTTCATGGTGTTTCTCAACTGGCCGGAGCTTCCGGTCTACTGGTACGGCTTCAACTGGTTCGCCTATGCCGGGCTGATGGTATTCTTGGTTCCCGCCGTGCTGGCGTTCGTGTTCGGCTGGTTTGCCTTCCGCTCGCGCGTCACCGGTGTCTATCTCTCGATCATCACCCAGGCGCTGACCTTCGCGCTGATGCTCGGCTTCTTTCGCAACAACTTCGGCTTCGGCGGCAATAACGGCCTCACCGATTTCAAGGACATCCTCGGCTTCAACGTCCAGGCGCCGACGACGCGGGCGGTATTGTTTTTCCTCTCGGCCCTGGCATTGGCTTTGGGCTTCCTGCTTTGTCAGTGGCTGGTGAAGTCGAAATTCGGCAAGGTTCTGGTCGCGATCCGCGACGAAGAATCGCGCGTGCGCTTCCTCGGCTACCGGGTCGAGAACTACAAGCTCGCCGCCTTCGTACTCTCGGCGTGCCTCGCCGGTCTCGCCGGTGCGCTCTATGTGCCCCAGGTCGGCATCATCAATCCGAGCGAGTTCTCTCCGGCCAATTCCATCGAGATCGTGATCTGGGTCGCGGTCGGCGGCCGCGGCACGCTGGTCGGCGCCGCGCTCGGCGCCGTGGTGGTGAATTACGCCAAGACCTTCTTCACCGGCGGCTCCGTCGTGCCCTATTGGATGTTCGGGGTGATTTCGGTCGTTGTTTTGATCGGAATTGCGATCTGGATGCGGCAAGCGATCTTGGGCGCGCTGATTGGCGCCGCCGCCGCCGCGGCAGCCTGGGCTTTGCCGCTTCTGGTCGCGTCTTTCTCGCCCAGCACGGCGGGGGTCCTGGCCGGTTACGTCGGACCGCTTTCCGTGGCCGTGCTGCTCGCGATCGTAAGCCTCGTGAAGGCCGGCCATCCACTCGCGGTCGGCGCGACATTCGGCGCGCTCGTCTTCGGCTTCTTCATCTCGCCCTATACGACCGTGGGGCTTGCTCCCTATTGGCTGTTCGCGCTCGGTGGATTGTTCATCCTGGTCACACTGCTGTTGCCCAAGGGGATCGTCGGCTCGATCTCCGACTGGTTCGGCAAAGAGCCCGCGAACGGCGGCAGCGCCGCAGTGAGCGGCGTCGCGCTGGAAGCTGGACAAGTGCCAAAGGCGGCGGAGTAGTGCCATGACCCTCGGCACCTCGCCCCAATCGCTCCTTTATCTCGACGGTGTCAGCGTCTCGTTCGACGGCTTCCGTGCGCTCAACAAATTGTCGCTGGTGGTCGAGCCCGGCGAGATGCGGGCCATCATCGGCCCTAACGGCGCCGGCAAGACCACGATGATGGACGTCATCACCGGCAAGACCCGGCCCGACGAGGGCGACGTGCTGTTCGGCGGCGAGATCGATCTGACCAAGCTCGACGAGGCCGCGATCGCGCTTTTGGGCATCGGCCGCAAGTTCCAGAAGCCGACCGTCTTCGACCACCACTCGGTCGACGACAACCTGGTGCTGGCGCTCGCCGGCAACCGCAACGCGCGGGCCGCGGCGTTCTGGCGCCCGAATCCGCAGGCCCGCAACCGCATTGATGAACTGCTCGGAATTGTGAGGCTTACCGATCACCGCAGCCGGCTTGCCGGTCGTCTCTCGCACGGTCAGAAACAATGGCTCGAGATCGGCATGCTGCTGGCCCAAGAGCCGCGGCTGCTGCTGGTGGATGAGCCTGCCGCCGGCATGACCGACGCCGAAACCCACCAGACCGCCGAGTTGCTACGCGAGATTAACCGCGATCGAACGGTGATCGTGGTCGAGCACGACATGAGCTTCGTGCGTGAACTCAACGTGCGCGTAACCGTGCTGCACGAGGGCTCGGTGCTGGCCGAAGGCTCGCTCGATCAAGTCTCCGCCGATGAGCGGGTGATCGAAGTATATTTGGGACGCTGACGATGCTGGAAGTGAAAGGCATCGACCTCTTCTACGGCGCCGCGCAGGCACTGCGCGGGATTTCGCTGAACGTAGAGCCGGGCAAGGTCACCTGCGTCTTGGGTCGTAACGGCGTCGGCAAGACGAGCCTGCTGCGCGCCATCGTCGGCCAGCAGTCGGTCAGCGCGGGATCGATCGTGCTCGACGGCAAGGACATCACGAAGCTCGTGCCCTATGAACGCGCGCGCCTCGGCGTCGGCTATGTGCCGCAGGGCCGCGAGATTTTCCCGCTGTTGACGGTCGAGGAAAATTTGGAAACCGGCTTCGCGCCTCTGCCACGTGCCAGCCGCGATGTGCCCGACGACGTCTATTCGCTGTTTCCGGTGTTGAAGGACATGCTGCGGCGGCGCGGCGGCGACTTGTCGGGCGGTCAGCAACAGCAGCTCGCCATCGCGCGCGCGCTTGTGATGCGGCCAAAGGTCCTCGTGCTCGACGAGCCGACCGAGGGCATCCAGCCTTCGATCATCAAGGATATCGGCAACGCAATTAAGTACTTGCGCAACCGTGGCGGCATCGCGATCCTGCTGGTGGAACAGTATTTCGATTTCGCCAAGGAGCTTGCCGACAGCTTCGCGGTGATGGAACGCGGGCAGATCGTGCTCTCCGGCGACCGCGAGGCGATGCAGCAAACCGATGTCCGTCAACGTCTCTCCCTCTGATGTGAAGGCGGGCCTGCCGCCTTCGATCCGCGCCATCGGCGCGGTGCGTCTCGTCGCTCGCACGGTCGAGGGCGGCACCGAGGCGTACGAGGTCGAAGAGTCAGGACCGCTGCGGCTGCGTTTCCCGCGGCTCGCTGAAGACGCGCTCGAAGCGATCCTGATCAATACCGGTGGCGGCATTGCTGGCGGCGACCGGCTCGAGATCGCAGTCGAAGCCGGGGAGGGCGCACGCGTCTCGCTGACCAGCCAGGCGGCGGAGAAAATCTATCGCGCTAACGGCCCGGCGGCGCGCATTACGCTGCGTCTGCAAGCCCGCTCCGGCGCCCGGCTCGACTGGCTGCCGCAGGAAACCATTCTGTTCGACCGCGCCCGCGTCGCGCGAACATTGGACGCGGACGTCGCGGCCGATGCGCGGCTCACCATCTGCGAAGCGGTCGTATTCGGCCGCACAGCGATGGACGAGCGTGTCCGTTCCGGCACCTGGCGCGACCAATGGCGCATCCGCCACGGCGGACGGCTCGTGTTCGCCGACGCGCTCACGCTCGATGGAAGCATTGAGAAGTTTTTGGCGCGCCCTGCGGTGGCCGCGGGCGCGGCGGCAGTCGCGACCATCGTGCAGGTCGCGCCCGATGCGGAGACGCGGCTCGATGCACTGCGCGCGGCATTCGGAAACGAGATTGAAGCCGGCGCCAGCGCGTTCGACGGAATTCTGATCGCGCGACTTATCGCGCCAGACGGCTTTGCGCTTCGCCGGACGTTGCTCGATGCGCTGAGCGCGCTCGACTGCGCGCCGCCACCTGCTTTCACACTCTAGGCACTCGGGAGGAATCCATGAACCTGACACCCCGGGAGAAGGACAAGCTTCTGATCGCCATGGCCGCGGAGGTGGCGCGCAAGCGCCTCAAGCGCGGCGTCAAGCTCAACCATCCCGAAGCGATCGCGCTGATCTCCGACGCGGTGGTCGAGGGCGCGCGCGACGGCAAGACCGTGGCGCAGCTCATGCAGTTCGGCGCGAAGATTCTGAAAGCCAGCCAGGTCATGGATGGCGTGGCCGAGATGATTCACGATGTGCAGGTGGAAGCGACATTCCCCGACGGCACCAAGCTTGTCACGGTTCACAACCCGATCCGCGGCGGCTCGAAGAAGAAGGGCAAGGCCCGGCCGGTGCCGGGCGAAATCATCGCGGCCAAGGGAGACGTGGAGCTCAACGCAGGGCGCGCAACCATCACACTGAAAGTCGCCAATACCGGCGACCGGCCGATCCAGGTCGGCAGCCACTACCACTTCTTCGAGACCAACCCGGCGCTGCGCTTCGACCGCGACCGGGCCCGTGGCATGCGGCTCGCCATCCCATCAGGGACTGCCGTGCGCTTCGAACCGGGCCAGACCCGCGAGGTGACGTTGGTAGCGCTGGTCGGCAAGCGGGAGGTGTACGGGTTCCGCCAAAGGGTTATGGGGAAGCTTTGAATCTCTTGATTCACAACGGGTTGGATGATATATTCCTTACATTTGTAAGACAAATGTAAGGAGAAAGCTAAAATGTCCTACCGCAGGCCATACCGGATGCGAGCCACCCTCACCAGCAAGGGCCAGCTCACGATTCCAGTCGAACTCCGCCGCCGCTGGGAACTCAATGCCGGCGACCAGCTCGAATTCGCCATCGACGATCAGGATCGAGTGGTGCTCCGGAAATGCGTACGCCTCTCGGTCGCCGAGGTCGCTGCCGCCGCACCGGGTCGGTCCGAACTAAACCCCTGAGGTCCGCGATGAAAATGTCCCGCGCCGCCTATGCCGGCATGTTCGGACCCACGACCGGGGACAAGGTGCGGCTGGCCGACACCGATCTCGTGATCGAGATCGAGAAGGATTTCACCACCTACGGCGAGGAGGTGAAGTTCGGCGGCGGCAAGACCATCCGCGACGGCATGGGCCAGTCGCAGGTCACCCGCGCGGCCGGCGCGGTCGATACCGTCATCACCAATGTGGTGATCCTCGATCATTGGGGCATCGTGAAAGCCGACGTCGGCATCAAGGACGGCCGCATCGCCGCCATCGGCAAGGCGGGCAACCCGGACATCCAGCCGAATGTGACCATCATCATCGGCCCCGGCACCGAGGCGATCGCCGGCGAGGGCAAGATACTCACCGCCGGCGGTTTCGACAGCCACATCCATATGATCTCCCCGCAGCAGATCGACGACGCGCTGATGTCCGGCGTCACCAGCTTGCTCGGCGGCGGCACCGGCCCCGCCACCGGCACCAACGCCACCACCTGCACGCCTGGCGAATGGCACCTCGGCCGAATGATCCAGGCTGCCGACGATTTCTCGGTCAACCTTGGCTTTTCCGGCAAGGGTAATGCCTCGCTGCCCGCCGCGCTCGAGGAGCAGATCCTCGGCGGCGCCTGCGCGCTGAAACTGCACGAAGATTGGGGCACGACGCCGGCCGCGATCGATTGCTGCCTGTCGGTCGGCGACAAGTTCGACGTGCAGGTGATGATCCACACCGACACGCTGAACGAATCCGGCTTCGTCGAGGATTCGATCGCCGCGTTCAAGGGCCGCACTATTCACGCCTTCCATACCGAAGGCGCCGGCGGCGGCCACGCACCCGACATCATCAAGGTCGCGGGCCTGCCCAACGTGCTGCCGTCGTCCACCAATCCGACACGGCCCTTCACCGTGAATACGCTGGACGAGCATCTCGACATGCTGATGGTCTGCCACCATCTCGACCCAGGCATTGCCGAGGACTTGGCGTTTGCCGAGAGCCGCATCCGGCGCGAGACCATCGCCGCCGAGGACATTCTGCACGATCTCGGCGCGCTCTCCATGATGTCGTCCGACAGCCAGGCCATGGGCCGCATCGGCGAGGTGGTGATCCGCACTTGGCAGACCGCGGACAAAATGAAGAAGCAGCGCGGCGCTCTGCCGGGCGAGAAGGGCAACGACAATATCCGCGTCAAACGCTATGTCGCAAAATACACGATCAATCCGGCGGTCACGCAGGGCGTGTCGAAGCACATCGGCTCGGTGGAGAAGGGCAAGCTCGCCGACCTGGTGCTGTGGGCTCCGGCCTTCTTCGGCGTGAAGCCGGATATGATCATCAAGGGCGGCTCGATCGTGGCGGCCCAGATGGGCGATCCGAACGCTTCGATCCCGACCCCGCAGCCGGTGCACTACCGGCCCATGTTCGGCGCCTTCGGCAAAGCGCGCACGGCGTCCTCGGTCGTCTTCGTCTCCAAAGCGGCGATGGAGAACGGTCTGCGCCAGAAGCTCGGCGTCGAGAAGCAATTTGTCGCCGTCGAGAACACCCGCAAGCTCTCGAAGAAGGACATGATCCACAACGACGCCACGCCCAATATCGAGGTGGACGCCGAGACCTATGAAGTTCGCGCCGACGGCAAGCTCCTGGTCTGTGAACCGGCCAAGGTGTTGCCCATGGCGCAGCGCTATTTCCTGTTCTAAGGCTGCGGCGCGGCGTTTGTACTTGGAGTTAGCATGATCCGCGCGACCAAGGTGCTCTCGGCAGGCCACTGGGATCGCTCGAAAGAGGCGGACCGGATCGAGCTGCCGCACGATGGCCGGCACCGCCGGCGCGTGGCAATGCGCGGGGCAGGGGACACGGTGTTCCTGCTCGATCTGGCCGACGCCACCATGCTCAAGCATGGCGATGGCTTGCAGCTCGAGGATGGCCGCATCGTAAGAGTCGTCGCGGCGCCCGAGCCCATCGTCGAGATCAGGGGCGATGCGCATTTGCTCGCGCGCGTCGCCTGGCACATCGGCAATCGGCACGTGCAGGCGGAAATTCTGCCCGACCGCATCTGCATCGCCCGCGATCACGTGCTGGAAGAAATGATCGCGAAGCTCGGGGCTAAAGTCTCCCATGTCGAGGCGCCGTTCGACCCCGAAGGCGGTGCCTATGCCGAGGAGACCGCCCGCGCCCACGGTCATGATCACGACCACGCGCATGACCACGATCATTCCCACGATCACGATCATGGCCATGATCACACGCACGGCAAGAAGCACGGGCACGGCCATGGCCACTGAGAAAACCCCGGGCTTCCTGCCCTTGATGGTCTGGCTGTCGCCGAGCTTTCCGGTCGGCGCCTTCGCCTATAGCCACGGCATCGAATGGGCGGTGGAAGCCGGCGACATCAAGAGTGCCGCGACGCTCGAAACCTGGCTCGACGATCTGCTCGATCATGGCGGCCCGTGGTCCGACGCAGTGCTGCTTGCCGCGGCCCATCAGGCGGTCGAGCAAGGCAACGAAGCTGCGCTCGCGGAAGCCGCCGAGCTTGCCGCCGCGCTTTCCCCGTCGAAGGAGCGCCGGCTCGAAACCTTGAAGCAGGGCGAAGCGTTTCTGCTGGCGGTGCGCGCGTCCTGGCCGTGCAAGGCGCTCGACCGCCTCGCGCGCATCTACAAGGGCGAGGTCGCCTTTCCCGTCGCGGTCGGGGTCGCCGCTGCCGGCCACGGCCTGGCGCTAAAGGAGACGCTCGAAGCCTATCTCCTGTCGCTGGCCACCAATCTCGTTTCCGCCGCGGTTCGGCTCGTCCCGCTCGGACAGACCGACGCGGTGAAGATCGTGGCGCGGGTCACCCCGCGCGTGCGCGTTATCGCCGCGCGCGCCGCGGTTTCGACCCTCGACGACGTGGGCGGCGCGGCGTTGCGCTCCGACATCGCTTCCATGCGCCACGAGACCCAGCACACGCGGCTGTTCCGTTCATGACCCGCAACGGACCCTTGCGCCTCGGCATCGGTGGCCCGGTCGGCTCAGGCAAGACCAAGCTGGTGGAGTGTCTGTGCGTCGCCTTCCGCGATCGCTACGATATTTGCGCCATCACCAACGACATCTATACGAAAGAGGACGCCGAAATCCTGAACCGCGTCGGCGCGCTGCCGGCCGAGCGCATCATGGGCGTCGAGACCGGCGGCTGCCCGCACACGGCGATCCGCGAGGATGCTTCGATCAACCTTGCCGCGGTCTCGGAAATGCGCGGCAAGTTCCCCGATCTCGATCTCGTGCTGATCGAGTCGGGCGGCGACAACCTGGCCGCGACCTTTTCTCCGGAGCTCGCGGATCTCACGATCTACGTCATCGACGTCTCGGCCGGCGACAAGATCCCGCGCAAGGGCGGCCCCGGCATCACACGCTCGGACCTTCTGGTCATCAACAAGATCGATCTGGCGCCGCTGGTCGGCGCGTCGCTCGAGGTAATGGACCGCGACGCGAAGAAAATGCGCGGCGAGCGTCCCTTCGTATTTTCCAACCTGAAGGCCGGTACCGGGATCGATACGATCGCCCGCTTCGTCGAGGAGCAGGGCGGGCTCACCGGCTGAAATCGGGCAAAACCCCGCCCAACATTGCCGAAATTTAAGGTCCCCTAGAGGGGTTCCTGTTATGTTTGGAGTTCAAAAGACAGGTCCGCAAAGCGCATGCTAATTGCGGTCCGGGGCGAGGAAAGGTAGAAGCGGCGGCCGCGGAAAAAGGCTTGGCGCACAAGGCGCTACCGCGAATGGACCGCTTGGTCGATTCGATGAAATTGTCCGCCAGATCGGAACTGCTGACTTTCCTCATCGGCGCGGCCCTGTTCGCCGCCGCCGGCGGATTCGCTTGGTGGACGATGAACGGCGGTGGCCCGGCCGCCGCGCAGGGTCCGGCCCGGCCCGAGCGCGCCGTCGCCGTATCGGTGGCGCGAGCGGAACTGCGCGATCTTCCCTTCCGCGTCGATGCCGTCGGCACCGTGCAGCCCATGGTCAGCGTCGCTGTGCGCTCCCGCGTGGACAGCCAGATCGAAAAGGTCCATTTCGCCGACGGCGCACTGGTCAAAGAAGGCGAGCAGCTCTTCACCCTGGACTCGCGTTCGATCGAAGCCCAGATCCGCCAGGCCGAGGCGACGCTCGCGCGCGACGCGGCGCAGGCTGAAAAGTCGGAGCGCGACCTCGCGCGCGTTGCCGGACTGGTCGAGCGCGGCACCTATACGCCGGTGCAGCTCGCCGACGCCAAGACCAACCTTGCGATGCTCAAGGCAACGGTCGCGCAGGGCGAGGCTACGCTGCAGAACCTGCGCGTGCTCCGCACCTATTACGACATCTTTGCGCCCGCTACCGGCCGCATCGGCATTTCCGGTGCTCGCCCCGGCGCGGTCATTCGCGCGTCGGATACCGCGGCGCCGCTCGCGACCGTGAATCAGATGGCCCCGATCTATGTCGCATTCGGCGTGCCGGAACGTTTCGTCGGCGGTCTGCGCATGGCCGGAGACAAAGCGGCCGTCACGGCGTTCCCGCAGGGCATGCGCGAGGTCGCCGACGGCCGCCTCGCGTTCATTGACAATACCGTCGACGTGCAGACCGGAACCATCATGGTGCGCGCCCGCTTCGGCAACGCGGACGAGATGCTGTGGCCCGGCACGCTGGTGAGCGTGCAGTTGACGCTGCGCATCGACGACGGCGTGGTGACCGTTCCGACCGGGGCGATCCAGAGCGGCCAGAAGGGGACGTTCGTATTTGTGGTCGAGAACAACCAGGCCAAGATCCGCTCCGTCAGCGTCGCGCGCAGCGTCGATGGCGTCTCGCTGGTCTCTGAAGGCTTGAAGGCCGGCGAGACCGTAGTCACCGAAGGGCAGTTGTCGCTGCGCGACGGCATCCGGGTCGACATCAAGCGCCCGGCGGGAGCCTGAAATGACTTTGCCCGAACTCTGCATCCGCCGGCCGGTGATGACCACGCTGTTCATGGTCTCGCTGATCGTCGCGGGCGTGTTCGGCTATCGGCTGCTCGCGGTCGCCGCGCTCCCGCGCGTCGATTTCCCGACCATCAACATTTCCGCGCAATTGCCCGGCGCGAGCCCGGAGACCATGGCGGCCTCGGTTGCGACCCCGATCGAGCGGCAGCTTGCGACCATCTCCGGCATCACCTCGATGACCTCGACGAGCGCCGCCGGCTCGACTTCGATCACGGTGCAGTTTGACCTCGGCCGCGACATCGACGCGGCCGCGCTCGACGTGCAGACCTCACTCGCGGCCGCGCAGCGCTGGCTGCCGTCGCAGATGCCGGCGCCCCCGAGCTTCCGCAAGGTGAACCCGGCCGATGCGCCGGTTCTGTTCATGACGCTGTTCTCGGACACATTGCCGCTCTCGACCGTGCACGAATACGGCGACACTCTGCTGGCGCAGCAAATCTCGCAGATCGAAGGCGTCGCCCAGGTCCAGGTGTTCGGCGGGCAGAAATACGCCGTGCGCGTACGTCTCAATCCCGACGCCGCCGCCGCGCGCGGCGTTTCCATCAACGAAATTCAGACCGCGATCGCTGCGGCCGCCTCCAGTACTCCACTCGGGGTGATGGCTGGCCCCAAGCAAACGCTGACTCTCGACATGGGAATGCAGATCGCGAGCGCCGAACCCTATAAGCGGGTCATCGTGGCCTGGCGCAACGGCGCGCCGATACGGCTCGAGGAAGTCGCCAAAGTCGAAGACGGCGTCGAGAACGAACGCATCGCAGGCTGGTTCAACGCCGTCCGCTCCATCAACCTTGCGGTCTATCGCCAGCCCGAGGCCAACACCATCGATGTCGTCGATGCGGTGAAAAAACGCCTCCCCGATTTCCGGCAACAGATTCCCGCCGGCATCGGCCTCCAGGTCCTGATGGATCGCTCGGTCTCGATCCGCAACTCCGTCGAGGCGGTGCAGACGACGCTGATCGAGGCGGTCGTGCTGGTCGTGTTGGTGATTTTCCTGTTCCTCAGGAACGGGCGGGCCACCATCATCCCGTCGCTCGCCTTGCCGCTCTCCATCGTCGCCACCTTCGCGGTGATGTGGGCACTCGGATTCTCCATCAATAACATGACCTTGCTGGCGCTCGTGCTGTGCGTGGGCTTCGTCGTCGACGACGCCATCGTCGTCTTGGAGAACATATATCGCTACGTCGAGCGCGGCATGCCGCCGTTCCAGGCCGCGCTCAAGGGCTCGCGCGAGATCGGCTTCACGATTCTTTCGATGACCTTGTCGCTGGTGGCCGTCTTCATCCCGGTCCTGTTCATGGGCGGCGTGGTCGGCCGCGTGTTCCGCGAGTTTGCCGTCACCATCTCGGTAGCGATTCTGGTCTCCGGCTTCGTGTCGCTGACACTGACGCCGATGCTGTGCGCGCGCATGCTGAAGCCGATCGATCACAAGAAGAAGCCGGGAGCGCTGTTCCGGCTTTCCGAACGCGTGTTCGATGCCTGGCTTTCCGGCTATCGCCGCAGCCTCGATTTCGTCCTGCGCCACCGGCCGGCCACGCTCGGCGTCACGTTCGCGACGCTCGTGCTCGCCATCGGCCTCTATGCATGGATTCCGAAGGGCTTCTTCCCCGTCGAGGACACCGGCTTCATCTCCGGCACGGTCGAGGCCGCGACCGACATTTCGTTCACCGCGATGTCGGAGCGGCAGCAACAGGTGTCGGAGATCGTACGGCGCGATCCCGACGTCGAATATGCCATTTCGGTCGCCGGCGCGACCTTCGTCAGCCGCACTTCCAATACCGGCCGCCTGTTCATCGCGCTCAAGCCGCGCGATCAACGCAAGCAATCCGCTTTCGAGATCATCCAGCGCTTGCGCCGGTCGGTGCAGCAAACTCCGGGCGTCAACGTCTTTTTCCAGCCGGTGCAGAATATCTCGATCGGCGGTTTTGTCTCCAAGAGCCAGTATCAGTACAGCCTGCAGAGCGCCGATACGGCCGTGCTCTATGAAACGGCGCCGCGCCTGCAGGATATCCTGGCGGAGCTGCCGCAATTGCGCGACGTGACCTCGGACCTGCAGATCACCAATCCGCAGCTCACCATCGATGTCGACCATGACAAGCTGCGCGCGATGGGCGTCAACGACGCCGAGCTGCGCAACGTTCTCTATACTTCGTTCGGCACGCGGGAGGTGGGCACGCTCTATACCGCGACCAACCAGTTCCCGATCATCACCGAGGTCGAGCCGCGCTTCCAGCGCGACGCTTCCGATCTTTCGCGGGTCTTCCTGCGCGGCAGCGGCGGGCAGGTGATCCCGTTCGACTCGGTCGCCACCGTCCGCCGCACGGTCGGCCCGCTGCAGGTCGCCCATCAGCAGCAGCAGCCCGCGGTGACGATCTCCTTCAACCTGGCACCCGGCGTCGCGCTCAGCGAGGCGGTCGAGGCGATCCGCCAGGCCGAACGGACCGCCAATGTCCCCGCCAGTGTCGCCACCGGTTTCCAGGGCACCGCGCAGGTGTTCCGCGACTCGCTCTCCAACCAGCCGTTGCTGCTGCTCGCCGCGGTAATCGTCATCTACATCGTGCTTGGGATTCTCTACGAGAGCTTCATCCATCCGATCACTATTCTTTCCGGGCTGCCGTCGGCCGGCATCGGCGCGCTCTTGATGCTCTTGATGTTCGGGATGGAGCTTTCGGTAATCGCCATCATCGGCGTCGTGATGCTGGTCGGCATCGTGAAGAAAAACGCGATCATGATGGTGGATTTCGCTATCTCCCGGCGCCATCAGGGCATGGAGGCGCTCGAGTCAATCCGTGAAGCCGCGCTGCTGCGCTTCCGCCCGATCATGATGACCAGCATGGCCGCGATCTTCGGCACCTTGCCGATCGCGATCGGCGGCGGCGCCGGCGCTGAGCTTAGGCAGCCGCTCGGCATCGCAGTCGTCGGCGGGCTGCTGTTGTCGCAGCTCCTGACGCTCTACATCACGCCGGTGGTCTATCTCTATCTCGACCGCTTCGACCGCAAGATCGCCAAGGCGATCAGCGAGGACGAGCCCGAGCTCGGGCCGGTCTCCACCAACGAAAAAGACAAGCGCCCGGTCGCGGCCGAGTAATCTGGCTCAGCCCGACGGGCCGATTTTTCCGACGATCACGAAACCTTCCGCCGTTCCCGGCGCAGGCTTGAGCACAAAGCCTTCGGCCTCGCGCGGACTCGTGCCGGCGAGCGGGAAGACCACCGAGCCGTGTGTCACCAGCAGAAGCGTGCCCTTGCCGCGCCAGGAAGCGACCGCGGCGCGCAACTCGCGGGTCTGGGACTCGAGGAATTCGCCACGGCCGACGAGATTATTGAGGACAGGGAGCGTTTCGACCTTACCGGCGTCGATCAGCGTGGCGGTTTCCTTGCAGCGGCACCATTCGGAGGAAAGTACGCGCTCGATCTCGATGCCGCGCTCGCGCAGGAGTCTGCCGAGCCGGCGCGACTGCTCGCGGCCTTCGTCCACCAGGTTCCGCTGGGTCGCGCATTCATCGAGCTTGAAGTTCCTCGGGTCCCCGGTGCCCGGCGTGGTCAGGCCGTGGCGGACGATCATTACGTGCCCGCCGGCCTTGAGCGCTGCGAGCGCCCCTTCATCGGTCTTTGACGCGGTCGGAATGAGCGCCGCGAGCAGCCCTAGCGCGCCGGTAATTAGTCTTGCGTGAAATCTCATGCCGCAGCGGACTTGCGCGCGCCCTTTAACGCGCTCGTGGGCGCGAAGGCCTGCTCCATCTCGCGCCGCAGGCGAACGACGTCGTTGTCCTCGATCGCGACATCGTCCCAGGAAACCGTCGCACCCTGCGCGACCGGGCGTACGAGCTTGATGCCGTGCGCGAGCCCAAGCGGCAGCCCGCGCCGCGCCAAGGAATCTTCCGCGCGCATGATCTTGCCATAGACCGTATAGCCGCCTTCGCCGTCGAGCGTGTCGCCGGCCTTGAGCGCCTTCTTTGCGGTCGCTACCACGTCTGAGCGGAACTCGGATGGAAAGCCGGTCGCCTCCTTGCGCAAAGCAGCCGCGGCGATCGAGATGCCGAGTTCCATGCCGACCAGATGGCATCCCCGATACATCGCGGCATAGCGGCGCGATGGATCGTGGATCAGGTGATAGTCGAGGAAGCAGCTACGCGTATAGTCGCCGCGCGCGTCGGCATCCATAGCCTCGATCACCACATAGACGCCCCAACGCAGATCGTTCACCACCGGCCGGCCGTCGGGTTCGTGGCTCGAGACCACTTCGACGAGGCCGGGCTCATCGAGCACGCCGCCCACGGCGCGCGGCCGCAGGATGAAGGGCAAGTCGTGAAACCCGCAAGGCGGGAACGCGAGCCCGTCGCGCGGCGCGTTCAAGCCGGTAGCATTCGAGATCGCCGCCATCTCGATCGCGGATTTCGTCCCGTCCACGAACGAATTGAACATCTGCGGGTTCATACCCGCCGCTTTCGCGTGCTCCGGCGTGATGCCGAAATGGGTCCACACCGTATCGGGCGTCGACTGGTGATAGCCGGGCAGGTACTTGGTGCCCTTTCCCGCGGCGACAACGCGAAAGCCGCAGGCCTCGGCCCAGTCCACCATCTCGCATACCAGCGCCGGCTGGTCGCCGTATGCCAGCGCATAGACAACGCCGGCTTTCTTTGCGCGCTCGGCGAGCAGCGGGCCGACCAGCACGTCGGCCTCGACCGTGACGTTCACCACATGCTTGCCGCGTTCGAACGCACGCAGGATATGCCGCGTAGCCGCCGCCGGATTGCCGGTGATATCGACCAGCACTTCGATGTCGGAGTCGATCAATGCATTGGCGTCGTCGGTCACGACAGTCTTGTTGGCCGCAAGCGCTTCGGAGAAATTCTTGGCGATCTGCCCCGGAACACCCCAACCCGTGTTCTTCAGCGCCTGACGCGCGCGCTCGGGCACGAGGTCCGCGACGCCGACCACGTGCAAGCCTCGCGTGGTGCGGGCTTGCGCCAGGAACATGGAACTGAATTTGCCAGCGCCGATAACGCCGACCCGGACCGGGCGGCCGGCTTCGGCGCGTTGGCGCAGCATGCGGGCGAGGTTCATGGCGTTCTCTCTTCTCGCTGTAAGTCGCTATTAGGCTATCGGAGAATAGCGTTCTTGGCCAAGTGGCGTGCAGGTTCGGCGGACGCTATAGGTTTTTAGAATGCGCTTCTCTCTTGATATGTTGAATGCAGCCGACCGGGTGAAATTCGTAGCCACTCTGGGCAGCATATTCGAGCATTCGCCGTGGGTGGCCGAGCGCGCCCATGCGCGTGCGCCGTTTGCGACTGTCACAGCGCTGTTCGACGCGATGACCGGCGCGGTCGGCAACGCGAGCCGGGACGAGAAGCTCGCGCTGGTGCGCAACCACCCGGATCTCGCTGGCAAGGCCGCACGCGCCGCCACGCTCACGGCGGCGTCGCAGGCCGAACAGGCCAGCCTCGGCCTCGACCGGCTGCCAGACGCGGAATTCGCTCGCTTCGAACGGTTGAACAAGGCCTACAAGGACAAGTTCGGCTTCCCGTTCGTGATCTGCGTGAAACGGCAGACGCGCGACGCGATTTTGGATAGTTTCGAGCGGCGGCTCGGGAACGACGCCGATACGGAACTTTCAGCGGCGCTTGCGGAAATCTCGCTGATCGCACGCCTGCGACTGGCCGAAATGGTGGAGGGGGCGGGGATGCCCAAGACCGAGGGAATGCTAACTACCCACGTGCTCGATACTCATTCGGGCCTGCCGGCTGCGGGCGTCATGGTGGAGCTGTTCGAGCTTGGCGCCAAATCGCCTCTCGTAAAGACAAAAACCAATACAGATGGCCGCACCGACGCACCGCTCATGTCGGGCGGGCCGCTCCGCATCGGCCGCTACGAATTACGCTTCCATGTCGGCGACTATTTCGCGGGGCGGAACTTGGGCCTGCCGCAGCCGGCTTTTCTCGACGTGGTGCCGGTGCGCTTCGCGATCAGCGAGCCGGAAGGCCATTATCATGTGCCCTTGCTGGTCTCGCCCTGGAGCTATGCTACGTATCGCGGAAGCTGAGTTGCGAGGAGGCAAGGATGAGCAAAGCGCGCGCATCGACCGGGCCCACCGCGCCCGCCCGCTCTGCCTTCGATTGGGCCGATCCGCTCGATCTCGAAGGTCAGCTCTCGGCCGAAGAGCGTCAGGTGCGCGACACTGCCCGCGCCTATGCGCAAGACAAGCTTATGCCGCGCGTGGTCGCGTCCTATCGCGACGAGAAGTTCGACCGCGCGGTGGTCACCGAGATGGGCAAGCTCGGGCTCCTGGGCTCCACCATCCCCGAACAATATGGCGGCGCCGATCTGAGCTACGTCTGCTATGGCCTCGCGGTGCGCGAGATCGAGCGGGTCGATTCCGGTTTCCGCTCCTCGATGAGCGTGCAGTCCTCGCTCGTCATGTATCCGATCTACGCCTATGGCAGCGAAACGCAGCGCAAGAAATATCTCCCCAAGCTCGCAAGCGGCGAATGGGTCGGCTGCTTCGGGCTCACCGAGCCCGATCACGGTTCCGACCCGGGCGGCATGCGCACGCGCGCGGAGAAGACCTCGAACGGCTATCGGCTCACTGGCAACAAGCTCTGGATCACCAACGCGCCGATCGCCGACGTATTCGTGGTCTGGGCGAAGTCGGATGCACACGAGGGGGCAATCCGCGGCTTTATCCTGGAGCGCGGCGCCAAAGGACTCTCGACCCCGAAAATCGAGGGCAAGCTGTCGCTGCGCGTCTCTGTCACCGGCGAAGTCGTGATGGAAGGCGTCGAGGTTTCCGAGGACGCGCTGCTGCCGAACGTCTCCGGTCTCAAGGGCCCGTTCGGTTGCCTGCACCGCGCACGACTCGGCATCGCCTGGGGCGCCATGGGCGCGGCCGAGTTCTGCTTCCATGCCGCGCGCAGCTATACGATGGACCGCAAGCAGTTCGGCCGGCCGCTCGCCGCCAATCAGCTGATCCAGAAGAAGCTTGCCGACATGCAGACCGAGATCGCACTCGGCCTGCAGGCCGCATTGCGTGCGACCCGTCTGATGGACGAGGGCAATTGCCCGCTCGAGCTGGTATCCATGATCAAGCGCAATAATTGCGGTAAGGCGCTCGATATCGCCCGCGCCGCGCGCGACATGCATGGCGCCAATGGCATCGCCGGCGAATATCACGTGATGCGACATGCGGCGAACCTGGAGACCGTCAACACCTACGAAGGCACCCACGACATCCATGCGCTGATCCTGGGGCGCGCCATCACCGGAATACAAGCTTTCAACTGAGTCGATGCCCGCACCCCTGCACGGCCTGAAAGTTCTCGAACTCGCGCGCGTGCTGGCCGGCCCCTGGGCCGGGCAAGTGCTGGCCGATCTCGGCGCCGACGTGATCAAGATCGAGCGGCCCGGCGCCGGCGACGACACGCGGGCCTGGGGCCCGCCCTATGTCGAGGGCAAGCAGGGCGAGAATCTTTCCGCCGCCTATTATCACGCGATCAACCGGAATAAGCGCTCGGTGCTCGCGGATCTGCGCAAGGAAGAGGACCGCGCGATGGTGCTTGCGCTCCTGCGCGATGCCGACGTGGTGATTGAGAATTATAAGGTCGGTGATCTCAAGAACTACGGCCTCGACTACGAAAGCGTGAAGAAAATCAATCCGGCGCTGATCTATTGCTCGATCACCGGCTTCGGCCAGGACGGCCCCTACGCCCATCGCCCCGGCTACGACCTCATCATCCAGGGCATGGGCGGAATCATGAGCATCACTGGCGAGCCGGAGCGCGAGCCCATGCGCATCGGCGTCGCCTATGTCGACGTCTTTACCGGAGTCTATGCGGCGGTGGCGATCGAAGCGGCGCTGATCGCGCGCGCCAAGAGCGGGCAGGGGCAGCACATCGACCTGGCGCTGTTCGACGTGCAGGCGAGCGTGCTGGCAAACCAGGCGCTGAACTATCTGGTGTCCGGCAAGCCGCCCAAGCGCATGGGCAATGCGCACCCGAACGTGGTGCCCTATCAGGTGTTTCCGACTTCCGACGGCCACATGATCATCGCGGTCGGCAATGACAGCCAGTTCCAGAATTTCTGCGACGTTCTGGGGTTGACAGAATTCAAGACCGACCCGCGCTTTACCACCAACGGCGACCGCAATTTGAATCGAGGCACGCTCATCCCGGCACTGATCGAGCGCACCAGCAAACGCACGCGGGCGGATCTGTTCGGCGCGCTCGAAAAAGCGGGCGTGCCGGCCGGACCGATCTCAGATATCGCCGAGGTATTCGCCGATCCTCAGATAAAGCACCGCAAGATGCGCGTCGATCTGCCGGAGGGCGCCGAGGGCGGGGTGACGATTTCAGGTGTGCGCACGCCGATCAATATGTCCGCGACACCGCTGCGCTACGATCATCCGTCGCCGCGGCTGGGCGAGCACACCGAAGAGATCAAGCGGGCGCTCAAGGCCGGCCGCCCCGCATTTCGCGGCGAGGAGAAGTAAGGCGGCCCTGAATCGAAACGCGAGCTGCACCGGCCAAACGGCCGTCGCGACTCGCGAATTCGTCGTTCAAACCTTCCGAAACCGCGCTTGTTGAATCGAAACCTGAAGCGCTTGAATCGGTCCGGCAGGAAACGTTAGGAACCTGTTCGGCCGGTTACAGCCACTCGCGGGATGTCCTCGCGGCTGATACCGCGGCAGGCCAGCGCCTCGTCGCTCATGCGCGAGAGGGTTTCGTAGCGGTTTTCGATTTCGCGGGCGTCGTGGATGCCCTGCGAAATGTCGGCAAAGAAACGGCCGATTGCCTTCAGCCGCGGCGTGGCGCGGGCCAGGGTCGGGAATGTGATTGTGGTCATGGGGACCTCATTGGAGGAAGCGTTGATAGCCATATAGGCTGGTATTACAGTGTAATCACTAAGACTTACCGCATAGCAGCATTGTTGGCCGCGCATGTGGAAAACTCTGCCGATTCAAGGGCTAAGAGCAAACGGGGCCACGCTCGCCAGCCCCGCGACGCTTTCGGGGCCGATCCTTGCCTCGCCCAGATGTGTCGTTTAGGTACGGCCCCGCGCCGCCGCGCCCGCGCTTGTGCCAAGCTCATGCACCCGTCGGCGACTTCGCTTGCCGCTTGGGGGATAGTTCAACGGTAGAACAGCGGACTCTGACTCCGTCAATCTAGGTTCGAATCCTAGTCCCCCAGCCAAACCGCCGCGCGCTTCCGCCGTCCGCTCAAAGATTGCACAATTCGCGGAGATCAATGCGCTCTCCCGAGAAAGCCGCATGCAGCACAAGCAGGCCCAGACACTAGACCGTTCCCACATTGCGCCGGTGCGTACGCGCGAGGAGCTGATCTATTTGCTGTCGCGCGCCTGCGAGCTCGAGCATGGCGTTGCCTGCGTCTATCTGTTCGCCGCTTATTCGCTGAAGAGTCACCCGGACGAGGGCGGCATCACCGCGGCGCAAGCCGAGATGGTCAAGCGCTGGAAGCGGCGGCTGGTCATGGTCAGCGTCGAGGAAATGCTGCACCTGACGCAACTCACCAACATCATCACCGCCATCGGCGGCGCGCCGCATTTCCGGCGCACCAATTTTCCGGTGCCGCGCTCGGCGATCCCGATTGACGATCACATGACGCTCGAGCCGTTCTCGCTGGAGACGATGGAGCGTCTCATGTGCGTGGAAATGCCGGAGGGCGGCGTGCTTCCACCTGAGGAGCAGGCGGAGGCTGAAACGGTGCTCGCGCGGGTCACGGCACGGCGTGGTGCGCACAAGTCGCCGGGCTTGGCAACCGCCGAAAAACTCGCCCTCGAAGGCTGCGAGCCTTTCGACATCGACTTCAAGACCCAGGGCGAATTCTACCACAAAATCATGAGCGGCTTCGATTGCATTCCGGAGCAGGAATTATTCATCGGCCCACTCGAGGCGCAGGCCAACGCGCGCTTCGTTCATTTTGCCGACAAGCTGTTGCCGGTTTCTGACCGCGCCAGCGCGCGGGCAGCGTTGCAGATGGTGATCGAGCAGGGCGAGGCGCCGACCAAGGCGCATCCGGACGCTCACTTCTGGGTCTTCCGAGCCATCCACGATGAGTACAAGCAGGCACTCGATCAGGCTAAAGCGAGCGGCACAGCGTTCGATCCGGTTCGCCCGGTCGTCTCCAACCCGATGACCCGCTTCTACGACGACACCACCGGCGGCACGCCGATCTCCGATCCGCTGACGCACCAGGTCGCCGAGCTGTTCAATGTCGGCTACGACACGATGCTTCTGATCCTGCTGCGCTTCTTTGCGCACACCGACGAGAGCGAGGGCGAACTGCGGAAACTTTCGCTGGCGAGCCTGCACCTCATGACCAATGTGCTGCGGCCCTTGGGTGAGGCGCTCACTAAAATGCCGGCCGGACATGGTCATCGCTTGGCGGGGAAAACCGCGGGCCCCGGCTTCGGTTACAACCGCGATATTCATTTGCTGCCGCACAAGCGTTCGGCCTGGGTATTCTTCGGCGAGCGTTTGCGTGAACTAGCGACCGTTGCGACCCGGATCATCGCCTCGCAGAGCGGGCGGCTGCCGGTTGAGGTCGAGGAGGCGGCTGCCGGGCTGCAGGCCTTGAGCCTCCAGTTCGCGCCCGCCGACAAGACCTGGAACGCCGTAGCCGAGCTTGGCGAGTTCCGCGCCGTCGAGGCCGCGCAGGAGCGGGCCATCAAGCCTTCGCTCAACGGGCCGCTCCTGGTGACGAACGTGGAGCGGTTTGTCGGCGCGGATGGCCAGCCGCTGCGGACGAGCCCCGAGATGGCGCTCTGCCGCTGCGGCGCTTCGAAGAACAAGCCGTTCTGCGACGGCACTCACGCGCGGATCGGATTTTCCAGCGCCTCCGACGCCAACGACCCGGATCGGACTCCCGACAAGTCGCGCGACTATCGCGGCGCCGAAATCACCGTGCATTTCAACCGGCTGCAATGTTCCGCGTCCGAGCAATGCCATAAGAACCTGACGACCGTGTTTCGGGTGGGCGAGCGGCCCTGGATCCAGGCCGACCGCGACAAGGTCGAGCGCGTCATCGAGGTCGTCACGAGTTGCCCCTCGGGCGCGCTGCGCTATACGAGAAACGGCGAGCTCGGCCCCAAGCGCAACGACCCGCCCGGCATCCGCATCCGTAAGAACGGTCCCTACGAAGTCGAGGGCAATATCCCCTTGCGCACCGACCACTGGAGCGACGGCGCTGTGCACGATCACTATGCGCTGTGCCGCTGCGGTGCCTCGAAGAACAAGCCATTCTGCGACGGCTCGCACTGGAAGGTGGGGTTCAAGGACGCAAGCGACTGAAGGCGCGGCAAACCCTGGTAATGGCGTCTAACAGCAACATGCGCACAGGACCACGCCACCCCCGGCTCGGCGCCGCCGCGTATCGCGCTGCGCTGGCCATCCTCGAGCCGCTTTATGCGCTCGGCAATTTCCATCGCCCGTCGAGCGCCTTCGCCGCCGAGCGTATCCAGGCGGTGCGGGCCAAGCTCGAGCGCGGCGAAACCGCCTATCTCGTCGGCATCGGCACCTCCGGCACCCACAATACCGGGGCCGCGCTCGTCGAAGTAACGCGCGCTGGCGGGCCGAAGCTGATCTGCAACAACGAGGAGGAACGCTTCTCCGGGGTGAAGCACACCTCCGAGTATCCGAAAAAGTCGATCGATGCGCTGCTAGCGCAGATGCGCCGCATGGGCCTGGGGCCCGAAAGGATCGATGCCTGGGTCGCAAGCTGGGACCACGTTGCCCTTAGCGCCACGCTCGTAAAGATGGTGCTCGACGAGGCCCCGGCGAGCTTCAGCATGATGCGGCCGGTCGAGTTCACGACCTTCAATACGCGCAACATGAGCGCGGCGTTTCGCGCGCCGCGCAACCTCGGCCGGCAGCTCAGTCTCGGCCGCCCCATGCCGATCGTCGGTATGCGCCACCACGACTGCCATGCCTGGTTCTCCTATGCGGTTTCTCCTTTCGCGAGCGGACAAGGACCGGTTCCCATCGCGGTGCTCGATGGCATGGGCGACCACGGCGCGATCTCTCTGTATCTCGCCGAAGGCAACACGATGCGCGTGCTTGCCAGCAACGACAGCGTGTTCGATTCGCTCGGCTTTTATTACGGCGTGATCAGCGCGACGCAAGGCGGCTGGACCTTTCTCAGCAGCGAGGGCCGCTATATGGGGGCGGCGGCCTACGGCAACAACGACCGGAACACCAACCGCTATTACGCCGGGTTGCGCGAGATTTTTAGCCTGCAAGCCGAGGGCAAAGTCCTGCTTAACCGGGCGCTGGCCAATTGGCCGAGCGAGTTCTTTACCCGGCCCTATACGCCCGAGCTCATCCGAATCCTCGGCGAGCCGATCGCGCAAAAAGACATGTGGAATCCTGACGCCATGCTGCGCGTCGAGGACATCAAGCATAGCGAGATCACCAAAGCGCGGCTCGACAAGGCGGCCGCAACCCAAATGGTGCTCGAGGATGCGCTGTTCCACATCATCGACCACCTGATCCGCACGACCAGCAGCGACCGCTTGATTCTCACCGGCGGCATCGCGCTCAACGCGCTCGCCAGCATGCGCGTGCTCGAGCATTTCGACGAGGCCTATTTCGAGCGCACGCTCGGCCGTCGCACGCGCCTGCACCTATGGGTGCCGCCGACGCCGGGCGACGCCGGCGTCACCATCGGCGCCGCCTATATGTTCGCGCATCTTGCCGGCGCCGGTATCGGCCCCCCGTTCGATCACGCGTTTTATTGCGGCTCGCCGCCGGACGAGGCGGAAATCCTCGCGGCGCTGGCGCGCGCGCCCGACGTTGCGTGGATGCGGCTCGGCGACGTCTCCACGCGCGCCAAGCGCGAAGCGATCGCCGATCTCATGGCCTATATGGTTGCGCAGGACGGCGTGTTCGCGATCTGCCAAGGTCCGGCGGAGACCGGCCCGCGCGCGCTCGGGCATCGCTCGATCGTCGCCAACCCATGCAATCCCGCGACGCGCCAGACGCTGAACGAGCGGGTGAAGTTCCGCGAGGCGATCCGTCCGCTGGCGCCCATGATGACGCTCGAAGCCGCCAAGCAGTTCTTCGAGCTGTCCGTCGGCGCCTCGGACGCCGACTACAACGTCTATAATTACATGGTGCTGACGGCCCAGGCCAAACCCGAGGCGCGTGCGCGTATCCCGGCGGTGATTCACGCCGACGGCACCGGCCGCCTGCAGATCGTGCGCGAGCATACCGATCCTTTGACCCACGCTTTCTTGAAGGCGCTCGGCCGCCGGATCGGTGTCGAGGTTTCCGTGAATACGTCATTCAACGTTTCCGGACCGATCGCCCAGACCGCGCGTCAGGCGGTCGAGACGCTGCGCCGGTCAAAGGGCATGGACGCCGTGCTGATGTTCACCGGCGAGGGTGCTGTGTTCGCAGCCTGGCACGGTGGGGCCCGAGAGCACGCCAAAGACGGCGGCCGTTTCAAGAAATGGCTCGCCGCCTGGCGCGCGGAGACGGGCGCCGTGCTTGAACTGAACGTCAGTCCCTGAATTTCTTCGCCCGCATCCGCGTTGCCGGCCCGCTTACGAGCCGTATTTGACGGTGCAGCCGTAGGCTCGCGCGCCGGAGACGGAAACCGGCTTTCCTTGCGACAGTTCCGTCAGGGCACTATCGACGAAATTGCGCGCGGTCTTGATGTCCTCGACCTGTGCCGACTGCTTGTCGTCGATCCCGCCCGCGTAGACGATCGTGCCGTCGCCCGAGATGACGAACATGTGCGGCGTGACCCGGGCGCCATAGGCCCGGCCGGCTACACCCTTGGGGTCCAGGAGCACTGCGCTCGGCGCGGCATTCCGGTCGACTGTGAGTTTGTTCGCCTCAGCCGCCGTTACGTAACCCTGCATGCCCGGCGCCGAAGAAATCACCGTCAGCCACACGACATCCCGCGCGGTCCACTTCTTCTGCAGCGCCTGCATGTTGTTGCCGCGGTAGTGCTTGCCCACGTATGGGCAGTCATGGTTCGACCATTCGAGCACGAGCGTCTTGCCTTTGAAGTCGGCGAGCGAAACGGTGCGGCCGTTCGAGGCCGGCAGTGTGAACGCGGGCGCCGGTGCGCCGGCACGGACCTGCGCGGACGCGCCAGGCTGCAGCGCGAGGTCGAGGATCGCAGCCGCCCCGAGTGCGCCGCCGGCCAAGAAGTCACGCCGACCGATGGATTTCATAGGGGCCTCCCTTGGGCAGCGGCTGCGCCGCGCGAATGATCCTAGAGTATAGTGCGCGATTGCAGGCGCCCTTCGACGAGCTTGTCAAAAGTCCGTGAGCCCCATCAGGCCCTGAATTTCTTCGCCAGCGCATCCGCGCCATTGGCCAGCAGCGCCGTGTCGCCGCCGACGGCGACGAAACTGTAGCCCCAGCCGATATAGCGCCGCGCTTCTTCCTCCGGAAACGCGAGGATGCCGGCCGCCTTACCAGCCGCCCGCAACCGCCGGCCCGCGTCCTCGATCGCCTTCTGAACATCGGGATGCTGGGTGTTGCCGGTATGGCCGAGCGAAGCAGCGAGATCGTTGGGGCCGATAAAGACTCCATCGACTCCCTCGACCTTCGCAATTTCCTCGATCCGGTCGAGCGCGCTGCGCGTCTCGGCCTGAACGATGACGCAGATTTCCTCGTTCGCTGTTTTCAGATAGTTGGGAATTCGGCCGTAGCCGGCGGCGCGCGTGCTGCCCGCGACTCCGCGGTTGCCGCCCGGCGGATAGCGCGTCGCTTGCACGGCTCGCTTCGCCTGTTCGGCATTGTCGACGAGGGGAACCAGCAAGGATTGCGCGCCGATATCGAGCGCCCGCTTGATCATCACCAGATCGTTCCACGCCACGCGCACCACGGGCGCCGCCGGGCCGTGCCGGACGGCCTGCAATTGCGACAGCAAGCCCGGAATTTCGTTCGGTGCGTGTTCGCCGTCGAGCAACAGCCAGTCGAAGCCGCTGTCGGCGACGATCTCGGCCGCAACGTTGCTGGTAAGACTGCACCAGAGCCCGATTTGCAGCCGGCTCGCCGCGAGCGCTTGCTTGAAGGAATTGCGTTGGAGTTGCATGGAGGTTCCGCTCTGTTTCGCGCGACGGCCGGCCCGACAGGGGCCGGCCGCAGGAGATGTTCAGGCCGAGGTTTGGAATCTCAGCGGCGCTCGATCGCGCACGCGTCAATCCACCGTCACCCCGCTCGCCTTGATCGGCGCGGCCCATTTCTGGATTTCGGAGGGGACGAACTTCGCGAGGTATTCCGGCGTGGCGCGGTCGTTGGACACTACCTGCGCGCCCATGCCCTGTAGTCGTTCGCGCACCGCCGGCGTGTTGATGGTCTTCACGATAGCGGCATTCAGCTTCTTCACGATCGCATCGGGCGTGCCCTTGGGCAGGAAGAATGCCGTCCAGGTATAGGCCTCGAAATCCTTGACGCCTTGCTCGAGTCCGGTCGCGAGATTCGGCAGCACCGGCGAGCGCACCTTGGTCATGATCGCGAGGCCCTTGACGGTGCCGCCCTCGATCTGGGGCTTCGCCGTATTGATGATATCGCAGATGTAGTCGATGGTGCTGTCGCCCATCAGGTCCTTCATCGCTGGACCGGTGCCACGATAGGCGATGTGCTCGACCTTGAGGCTGAGCACCATATTGACCACGACGCAGCCGAGATGAGTGGCCGAACCCGGACCCGCCGAGCCGAACGACATTTTCGCTTGGTTCGCTTTGGCGTAAGCGATGAATTCCTGAAGGTTGCTCACCGGCAGACCCTTGCGCACAAGGAGCGCGATCGGCGTCTCCGCGATCAGCCCGACCGGAGTGAAATCGGTCACCGAGTTATAGAGCGGCTTCTTGTAAAGTGTCTGGCCCTGAGCGTGGGTGCCGACCGTGCCGAGGCCGAACTTGTAGCCGTCCGGTGCCGCGCGCGCGACGTTGTCGCCGCCCAGCATGCCGCCGGAGCCGCCGATATTTTCGATGACGACCTGTTGTCCAAGGATTTCACCGAGGCCCGCCGCGACAACGCGCGCGATCGTGTCCTGTGGCCCGCCGGCGGCGAAGGGAACCACCATGGTCACCGCTCGCGACGGCCATTCCTGTGCCGAAGCGATGCCGGTGAGTGTGAGCAATGATGCAAGCACCGCGCCGAAAATGGTCTTGTGCATAACATCCTCCCGTTCGTTTGACTGAGATTTGCGTGCCCGGCGGGCAGGGTCAAGCCGCCGCTTGTGGCTCGGGACCGGCGCGCATATGCAGGTCACACTCGGCCGGAGTCATTCATGACTACGATCCGTGTCGGAATCGCCGGTCTCGGCGCCATCGGCCGCGTGCTCGCGCGCCGGCTCGCGGACGGCATGCCGGGCCTGACGCTCGCTTGCATTTCTGCGCGCGACGCAGCGAAGGCGAAAGCCTGGCGCGAGGCCCAGCATATCGCATGCCCGGTCGTGGGGCTTGTCGAAATCCCCGCGCGCGCCGATCTCGTGGTCGAATGCGCGCCGCCTGAGATTCTCGAGCAAGTATGCCGGCCGATGCTCGAGGCCGGCAAGCGCGTGATGGTTCTCTCCTGCGGCGCGCTGCTTCTGCGCCCGGAGCTGATCGAGCTCGCCAAGTCTCGCGGCGGCCAGATCATCGTGCCGACCGGCGCACTGTTGGGCCTCGATGCCGTCACCGCGGCTGCCGAGGGGACTATCCACTCCATCCGCATGACCACACGCAAGCCGCCGCGCGGCCTCGCCGGCGCGACCTACCTTGTAACGAACGGAATTTCGGTCGAGGGCCTGACGGAAGCCAAACGCGTCTTCAGCGGCAGCGCGCGCGAGGCCGCTTCTGGCTTTCCCGAAAATCTGAACGTCGCCGCTGCGCTGTCGCTCGCCGGCATCGGCCCCGACCGTACCATGGTCGAGATCTGGGCCGATCCGTCGATCAACCGCAACTGCCACACGATCGAGGTCGATGCCGACTCCGCCCGCTTCAGCATGACGATCGAGAACGTGCCCTCGGAAAACCCAAAGACCGGCCGGATCACGGCGCTCTCGGTGCTGGCGGCGCTACGCAAGTTGGCCGCGCCGCTGAGGGTTGGGACCTAGCCCTTATAGGTCGGCTGCCGCGGGTGCATCACCGGCGCGAAGTCAGGGAAGCTCTTCCAGCCTGGTTCCGGAAACTCTGTGCCGGGCTGCGGCGCGTATTTCGAAGGCTCCACCAGCTGCAGCGTCGGGATATAGCGCGGGCAATTGGGGAAAATCGCGCGCGCTCTTACACGCACGATGAGCTGCGCGCCAACGGTGTGCTGCAGCAGCGGATCGTCACGCCGCACCGAGGCGGTGCCGTTGATACGCAGGCGCTTGGGCTTGAAGAAATCGACGAACAGCAAGCCGACATTCGGATTGACCTCGATATTGCCCAGACTCTTGAACATGCCGTTGCCGTCATAGTCGGGAAACACGAGCTCGTCGGGCGCGCTCACGCGCACGAAGCCGGGGCTGCCGCCCTTGAATGAGCAGTCCGGCCGGCCCTCCGCGTCGGCGGTAGCGATGAAGAAGAAGATCGAATTTTCGACAAATGCTTTGTCCTCGTCGCTGAAACGGGCGCGCGTTAGCTTTTCCTCCAGCCGGTCGGAGATTTTGCGGCTGTCGAATTCGTCCTGCAGGCGCCGGTTGCCCTCGTGAAACATGATGGAGTGGGGCATGGGTTTCTCCTTTGGCAGTCGGGTAATGACCCGCTGAAATGATAAAATCGTCGATACCATTCGCGCGAAAATTTTCTTCAATCGTCGCTGCGATGGCAACGGATTGTTGCCGACACTCCCAGTTCGTCAAGCCGCGGACGTTTTCATTCCTAGTTCCCCGCCTAGGTTGCCTGCGTTGTTGTTCATAACGTGCAGGAGAGAGAAAATGAAATCCATCAAAACCCTTGCCCTCGCCATGGTGTTTGCGGCTGGCACATCGGCGTTCGGCCTCGCTGAGGAAGCGGCGCCGGATTCTATCGCAAACCAGGAGCCGGTCTACGGCGCTTGGTTCGACACGGCCACGATCTATGCCCCGCAGACCGTGACGACCGCCGGGTCATTCCAGGTTCCGGCTTCGCAGTGGATCGCCGAGCGGTTCGTGAGCACGGAAGAGAATCAGTTCCGCCGCGCCGAGGCTACGGCCGTTGGCGGCAGCGGCAGCAGCGCTGGCGAATAAGGTGCGGCGTATCTGAGCAAAGCGGCCGGCCTTCGGGCCGGCCGTTTTCGTTTCAGTAGAACCCCGGTGTCGCGCCGCCGTCCACCGCGATCGCAATGCCCTGGATATGGCGCGCCCGCTCGCTGCACAGAAACAGCGCAAGCTCCGCCACGTCCTCGGGCTTGCCGATGCGCGCGATGCCCTGGGCGGCGAGGGCCTTCTCCACCGCTTTCTCGATCGAGATGCCTTCGGCTGCGGCGCGGGCGCGAAACAGGTCCGTCACCCGGTCGGTCTCTGTGATTCCCGGATGGATCACATTGACGTTCACGCTCTCGCGCTTGCCGAGACCGGCCAGCGCCTTGGCGAAATTGGCCATCGCCGCGTTCACTGAGCCGCCGATCGTGAACATCGGGTCCGGCGTGCGGGCCGCGCTGCCGACCACCGCGAGCACGTGCCCTTTGCTCTGTTTCAGCATCGGCCAGAACAGTCGCGACAGGCGCACGGCGGACAGGAATTTCAGCGCGAAGCCGTCGGTCCACGCCTCGTCGGGGAGTTCGAGAAATGCGCCGCTGCGCGTCGCGCCCGCCGAATGCACGAGGATGTTGCAGCGACCGCACTGCTGCTCGACCTGACGAAACAAGGCCTCGCAGGTCTCGGGCTTGCGCAGGTCTCCGGCGAAGGTCAGCGGCCGCGCGCTGCCGGTCTTTTCGATCGCGTCGGCGGCGGTTGCGAGGTTTTGCTCGGATTTCGCGGCGATCACCGTCTGCGCGCCTTCGCGGGCGAAGGCCGTTGCAATGGCGCGCCCGATGCCGCGGCTGCCACCGGTGACGACGACGATCTTGCCGGTGAATTCCATCGCCATGAAGCGCCTCGGGCCTCGCGCGCGGCAAACTATGGGTCCCGCGCTGCGGTTGCAAGGACCGGGCTCAACGCGCGAGTTGCGAAATCGCCCGCCCTTGTTAGACTGACTCCAACTGAGAAACAGAGCTTACCGCGCACGCCGTTGAGCCCCTGGCTCCGGTCCCGCGGGAAAGGACCGTCATGACGGACGAGCCGCGCGCGGGCGTGCCCGCGCCTAGCGGATCGACGCGAAGGCGCAGGCGCCATCGGCGCTGGCGCGAGCATGCGCGTCACGGCGCGGCGCGCGGCCATGGCGGACACGGTCGGCTCTTTGCGGCGCTCGATCTCGGCACCAATAATTGCCGTCTCTTGGTGGCGCAGCCGACCGGCGAAGCCTTCCGCGTGGTCGACTCGTTCTCGCGCATCGTACGACTGGGCGAGGGGCTTTCGCGCACCGGCAGGCTCGCGGACGGCGCGATGGATCGCGCCATCGGAGCGCTGCGCGTCTGCGCCGGCAAGCTCAAGCAGCAACACGTCATCGGCTCCCGCCTGATCGCTACCGAAGCCTGCCGCGCCGCCGAAAATGGCGAGGAATTCCTAACCCGCGTCCGGCAGGAGACCGGGCTCGAGCTCGAGATTGTGGACCGCGGCACCGAGGCGGCGCTCGCCGCGCGCGGCTGTGCCTCCCTTCTCGACCCCGAGGCAGATGGTGCCATTCTGTTCGACATCGGCGGCGGCTCTTCGGAACTGGCCTGGCTCGGCCGCGCCAGCGCGATCGATCGCGGGCCGCCCAGCGCCTCGGTGCGCGACTGGATCTCGCTGCCGCTCGGCGTCGTGACGCTGGCAGAACGTCATGGCGGCGAGCGGGTAACCGCCGAAACCTTCGCCGCCATGATCGGCGAGGCCGAGCCCGCCATTGCCGAGTTCGCCGCCCGCACCGGAACCAACGGCGGGCACGGCATGCATCTCCTTGGCACCTCCGGCACGGTTACCACCATCGCCGGCGTGCATCTCAAGCTCGAGCGCTATGACCGCAAGCGCGTCGACGGCCTGTGGCTCGACGCGCGCCAGGTCACCGACGTGGTCGAGCATCTCGCGCGCAGCAGCTACGAGCAGCGCGTGGCCAATCCATGCATCGGCGCTGAACGTGCAGACCTGGTGCTGGCTGGCTGCGCGATTCTGGAGGCGATCCGCCACGTATTTCCCTATGAACGGCTTCGGGTCGCCGACCGCGGCCTGCGGGAGGGCATGCTGATCGAGCTTATGCGCGCCGCCGGCGCCTGGGCGCCGCGGGCCGCGCAATGAGCGCCGAACGCGGCCGCACCAAACTGCGCCCCGCGCGCGGGCGGAGCGTTTCGTCGCGCGCCTGGCTGCAACGCCAGATAAACGATCCCTATGTGCGTCGCGCCAAGCGCGAAGGAATGCGTTCGCGGGCGGCCTACAAGCTCGCGGAAATCGACGACAAGCATCGTCTCCTGAAGCCCGGCGCGCTGGTGGTCGATCTCGGCGCTGCGCCGGGCGGCTGGAGCCAGATCGCCGCCGAGCGCACCGGCGCCGCCGAGGGCAGGGGCCGCGTGGTCGCTATCGACATCCAGGAAATGGCACCGATGCCCGGCGTCGAGTTTCTGCGGCTCGATTTTCTCGATCCCGCCGCGCCCGGGCGATTGCAGGAAATGCTCGGCGGCAAGGCCGACGTGGTGCTGTGCGACATGGCCGCCAACGCCACCGGCCACCGCAAGACCGATCACCTGCGCATCGTGGCACTGATCGAGGCCGCGGCCGAGTTCGCCCGCGAGGTGCTGGCGCCGGGCGGCGTTTTTCTCGCCAAAGTCATCCAGGGCGGCACCGAGACCACGCTGCTCGCCGAGCTCAAGCGCGAATATGAGAGCGTCAAGCACGTCAAGCCGCCCGCAAGCCGCACTGGCTCCGCCGAGCTCTACGTGCTGGCCAAAGGCTTCCGCGGCGCGTCTCAGATCTGACGGTCGGTTTCGCTCGCTGCGGCTTCCGCTTGCTCGACCCGGCGAGTGAGCGCCGAGCCCGCATCCTTCGGCAGCCGCAGCACGAACAGGATGCATGAGAGCGAAATCGCGCCCACGATCAGGAACGCGATCTGGAAATCCGAGACCAGGATCGCGCTGGTGCCGCGGCTGTAGCGCAGCGTTTCGAGCACGAGCGCGGCCACCGTGACGCCGGCCGAGATCGAGAGCTGCTGTGCGACGCTGGTGAAGCTTGTGGCCTGGCTCATCGACTTGGTTTCGAGATCGGCATAGGCCAACGAATTCATGCTGGTGAACTGCAGCGAGCGGAAGAAGCCGCCGATCAGGAGCATCGCGATGATGAACGCGTGCGTCACCCCCGGCACGAACAGCGCACAGGCGGCGATCATCCCGGCGGCGATTGCGGCGTTATAGACCACCACGCGCTTAATGCCGAAACGGCGCAGGATCGGCGCGGCGGTGGCGCGCATCAGGATCGCGCCGATGGCGCCGGCGAACGTGAGCGCGCCGGACGCGAACGCGCTCAGCTCGAAACCGAGCTGAAACAGCAGCGGCAGCAGAAACACCATCGCCCCGATACCGACCCGGAACAGCGACCCGCCGATGATGCTGGCACGGAACGTGGGTACCGACAGCAGCTTCAGGTCGAGCACCGGCGCTTTTGTCCCCCGCGCGTGCAGCACATAGGCGACGACCAGCGCCGTTCCGACTGCAAGCATGAACACAGCCACGCTCACCGGAAGCAGGCCTTGCCCGATCGTCGTCAGGCCGAATGCGATGCCAGCCAGGCCGATGCCGAGCAGCATAAACCCGCGCAAATCGAGCGGCGGAGGGTTTTTCTCACGGAAGTTTTCGATGAAGCGCGAGGCCAGGATTAGCCCCAGGATTCCGATCGGAATATTGATCCAGAAAATCCAGCGCCAGTGGAAATAGGTGGTGATGAAGCCGCCGAGCGGCGGGCCGATCAGCGGGCCCATCAGCGCGGGCACCACGAGCCAGGCAAGCGCGGACACCAGTTCGTGCTTGGGCACCGTGCGCACGATCACCAGCCGCCCGACCGGCACCATCATCGCGCCGCCCAGGCCCTGCAGCATCCGGTACAGCACGAAATCGAGCAGCGATTGTGAGAAGCCACAGGCGACCGAGCCCAACGTGAACACGACGATGGCGGCAAGGAACACGGTGCGCGCGCCGAAACGGTCTGCCATCCAGCCCGATACCGGGATGAACACAGCGAGCGACAGCAGGTATGACGTCAGCGCCAGTTTCAGCGCGATCGGGTCTTCCTTGAGGTCGGCGGCGATCGCCGGCAGCGATGTGGTGAGCACGGTCGCGTCGATGTTCTCCATGAACAGCGCGCTGGCGACGATGAGCGGGGCGACGGCGTATTTGGGGATCATGGGCACGAGTCGGTGGGTGCGATGTCATAGCGCCCGGCGAGGGTCGCGTCATCCGCTTGGGCGACAATGCGACCTTCGGACCGAGGTAGTCACCGGAAAAATGTGCAATAAGGCTCCGCACCGGAGCCCCCTAATGCCGACCCCCCGCGAAAAGCGAAACGTTTTCCTGCTCGCCATCTGCCAGGCGCTGTTCCAGACCGGGGGCGTGGTGATCATCACGGCAAGTGGGCTCGTCGGCCACCTGCTGGCCGCCGACAAGTCGCTCGCCACGCTGCCGATCTCGGTCTGGATGATCGGGGCGCTGGCGACGATGATCCCGGCCTCGCTCCTGATGGGGCGCTTCGGGCGCAAGGTGGGCTTCACCATCGGCGGATTGCTCGGAGCTGCGGCCGGCACGCTCGCCGTGATTGGGCTGATCTTGGGCTCGTTCTGGATCTTTACGCTGGCCCACCTCCTGCACGGCGGCTACCAGGGCTTCGCGCAGTTCTATCGTTTCGCCGCCGCCGACGCGGCGAGCGCCGAGTTCAAGAGCCGCGCCATCTCCTACGTACTCACCGGCGGCGTCGTGGCGGCGATCGTCGGCCCGAACCTGGTCGCCTTCACTCGCGATCTTACGGTCGGGACACCGTTCGTCCTGTCATACGCCGCACTGATCGTGCTCGGGCTCGCCGCCACGGCCGTGGTGGCGATGATCGAGATTCCGCCGCCGACCGAGGAGCGCGCCGCCGAACCCGCGCGCTCACTGCCGCAGATCGCGCGCCAGCCGGTATTCATCGTGGCGCTGCTGGTCGCTGCCATCGGCTATGGCGTGATGAACTTGGCGATGACTGCGACGCCGCTCGCCATGGCTCGACACGATCATGGAATTGCGGCCACCGCCTTCGTCATCCAATGGCACGTGCTCGGAATGTTCGTGCCGTCGTTCTTTACCGGCGCGATAATCGCGCGCTTCGGGTCTCCGAAGGTAATGCTGGCTGGGATCGCGCTGCTCGGCGTTCACGTCGCGATCGCGTTTTCGGGCATCGAGTTCCTGTACTTCCTGTCGGCGCTGACGCTGCTCGGGGTCGGCTGGAACTTCTCCTATATCGGCGGCACCACGCTACTGACCCAGGCCTACAGACCTTCGGAGAAGGCGCTGGTGCAGGGCGTGAACGATTTTACCATCTTCGTAACGGTGGTCGCGTCCTCGTTCGCCTCGGGTGCGCTTCTGCACGGGTTCGGCTGGACCGGGGTCAACGTCATAGCGTTGCCGTTCCTCGCGCTCGCGGGGATCGCCTTGGTCCTGTTGCTGCTGCGCCGGCGGGGCCGGGGCGGTTTGGCCGCCGCGGAGTAGCGCTCAGCCGAGTTTGGTGAAATCCGGCGGCCGCCTCTCGGTGAAGGCGCGGAACGCTTCCATCGCCTCGGGGCTTTTCAGCCGCTTGGCGAACTCGGCCCCTTCGCGTTCCATGACGGCGACGATCGCTGCGGCGTCGCGCATCAGCTGCTTCGTCGTCTTCAAGGCGCCGGCCGGCTTGGTCGCGAGCGTGCGGGCAGCTTCCAGCGCGCGCTTCTGCACCTCGGCCGCGGGAACGGCCATGGTCGCAATCCCGATCTGCACCGCCGTCTTGCCGTCGACCGGCTGGCCGAGCGCGAACATGGCGTAAGCCCGCGCATAGCCGATGCGGGCCGGCATCAGCCAGGTCGAGGCCGCTTCCGGCACCAGCGCGAGATTGACGAACGGCGTCGTGAGCTGGGCGTCTTCGGCGATGATCACCACGTCGCAATGGAGCAGCATGGTGGTGCCGACGCCGACCGCGCGGCCCTGCACCGCGGCGACATAGGGCTTGGTCGAATGGGCGAGCGCCTGCAGGAAGGGGCTGGCGCCCAGGCTCTCGCGCTGCTTGGCCGCGCCAGTGGCGGCCGCGGCGAAATCCATGATGTCGTTGCCGGCCGTGAAGGCGTCGCCTTCGGCCTGGAACAGCACGACGCGCACGGCCGGGTCGGTCTCCGCGCGCTTCATCTCCCGCACCAGCACCTCGTACATGGCGTTGGTCAGCGCGTTCTTCTTCTCCGGCCGCGCCAGGGTGAGCGTGAGAATGCCGGAATCGAGCGCAACGCGGACATGTTCGGTCATGGTTCGGTCCCCGGTAACATCTGCCTTTCTTGTACCATTTTCTGCCATTTACGAAGTGGTGCGCCGCCATGCTCCGGCTCTAGGCAGGCGGGGGAGAGCATGCTAACCACCCTCGCCAACCCGCCGCGGCATTCGATTCACCCCCGCGCCGTAACGTTTTCCGGAATTGCCGGAACAGGAGTTGGCGATGCACCGTCTATCCGACGGCCTCGCGCAGGAAGCGCTCACCTTCGACGACGTCCTCTTGAAGCCCGGGCTCTCGGACATCCTGCCGTCCGAGGCCGACATCCGCTCACGGCTCACGCGCACGGTCACGCTCAATATCCCGATCTTGTCGGCCGCTATGGACACGGTGACCGAGGCCCGCCTCGCCATCGCCATGGCGCAGGCTGGCGGCATCGGCGTGATCCACCGCAACCTCTCGCCCGAGGATCAGGCCGAGCACGTGCGTCGGGTAAAGCGCTTCGAATCCGGCATGGTGGTGAACCCGGTCACCATCCACCCGGGCGCCACGCTGCAGGAAGCGCTCGACCTGATGAAGATGCACGAGATTTCCGGAATTCCCGTGGTGGAGAAAAAGGCTGACAGCCGCGCCGGCAAACTCGTCGGCATCCTCACCCACCGCGACGTTCGCTTCGCCACCAATCCCGATCAGCCGGTTTCCGAGCTCATGACCAAGGAAAAGCTCGTTACCGTGCGGGAGGGCGTGAGCGAGGACGAAGCCAAGAAGCTCCTGCATCAGTTCCGAATCGAAAAATTGCTGGTGGTCGACAAGGACTATCGCTGCGTCGGCCTCGTCACCGTCAAAGACATCGAGAAGGCGGTGAAATATCCGCACGCCTGCAAGGACGAGCAGGGGCGTCTGCGCGTCGCCGCCGCCACCACCGTGGGCGACGCCGGCCACGCGCGGAGCGAAATGCTGGTCGATGCGGGCGTCGACGTGGTCGTGGTCGATACCGCGCACGGACATTCCAAGCGCGTGCTCGAAGCGGTGACGCGTGTCAAAAGGCTCTCCAATGCGGTGCAAGTGCTCGCTGGCAACGTCGCGACCAAAGAGGGCGCCAAGGCGCTGATCGATGCCGGCGCCGACGCGCTCAAGATCGGTATCGGCCCCGGCTCGATCTGCACCACACGCGTGGTCGCCGGCGTCGGCGTACCGCAGCTGACGGCGATCCTCGACGCGGTCGAGGAAGCCAAGAAGAGCGATACACCGGTCGTGGCCGACGGCGGGGTGAAGTTCTCCGGCGATCTGGCCAAGGCGCTTGCGGCCGGCGCCGAGAGCGCGATGATCGGAAATCTCCTGGCCGGCACCGAGGAAAGCCCGGGCGAGGTCTATCTCTATCAGGGCCGCTCGTACAAAAGTTATCGCGGCATGGGCTCGGTCGCCGCCATGGCGCGCGGCAGTGCCGACCGCTACTTCCAGCAGGACATCAAGGACAATCTCAAGCTCGTGCCCGAGGGCATCGAGGGCCAGGTGCCGTTCAAGGGGCCGCTCGCCAATGTGCTGCATCAGCTCGCCGGTGGGCTGCGCGCTGCGATGGGCTATGTCGGCGCGCGCGACCTGAAGGAACTGCGCGAGAAGGCGCAGTTCGTCCGCATTTCCGGTTCCAGCCAGCGCGAAAGCCACGTCCACGACGTGACCATCACGCGCGAGAGTCCGAATTATCCGGGGCGGATGTGAAGGCGCGTTGGATTTAGCTCCCCGTCTGCCAGCGCGAGATCGCCTCGAACGGGTAGATGAGTTGAACGATATTGAGCGTGAGATTGTCCCGAATGGCGTAGGCCAGCGACCACTCCGTCGCAACGATGAGGGCGATCGTTGACCACACCGGCAGGATCCGCGCGAGCGCGACGCCGATTGCCGCCGCCAACGTATCGAACACCGAATTGATCACGCTGTCGCCCACATAGCCCAGCGCGAGCGCCGACTGGCGATAGCGGTTGATGATGAAAGGCGTGTTCTCGAGCACTTCCCAACTCGCCTCGATCCCGATTGCTAGTACGAAGCGCAGGCCGAAAGGCATGCCCGGAGCGATCAGCCAGAGCAGGAAGTAGAAAATGAGACCATGGAGGACGTGGGAGTAGGTGTACCAGTCCGATATCTGCTGGGAACTCTCCGCGCTCGATACCAGCCCGTGCCAAAGCTTGATCGTGCCGCATGCACAGATCGGCGGCTGTCCCATCGCGACCAGCACGAGTGCTTGCAGCGCGATGATGGCGGCGCCGATCAGCAAGTATCCCGGGAATCGTATCCAGGTCGAGGTGCTGGTTCCTGAAGTGCGCTCAGGTGGCATAGGGCGATATCGTGTGCGCCAATATCACGGTGATCGCATAGTAGAGCCAATGGGTGAGGTAGGAATAGGCGAAGCCGTTGCGCAGCCGCAGGATGAGATAGGGGAACACGAACCCGAAGGCCATCGCCGCGGCGATGAAGCGGGCCACGTACCCGAACGGCACGCCTCCATAAGCCAGCAGAACGTGCGTGCCGCCGAACAGCAACGCGCAAATAATGGATATCGTCCGCAAGCTGTAGTTCTGGGCCGAGAGCGCGAGCACTGCGGCAACGATGAGCAGTTGCTGAAACAGAATCTCGATGGATTTCGGCAGGAAATACCATGGCGTCGTCACCATGAGTTCCGGCGGTTCCCAGGATTCCCTCCAATTGATCGGTGGCAATAAGGGATGCAGGAAGGCGACGAAGACGACGACAATTCCGAACGATACCGACAGCAGGATATAGGCCGATAGCCGGCTCTCGAACGTGGCCCATTGGCGGTACAGACGCCGGAACGCGATGAGCGCAATCACGGAGCAGAAGCCGTAATACGCGGCGATCTCCATCGGCGCGGCGTTGTAGCCGCGCCGCAATCCGAGCGCGGGAAGCAGCAGGTAGTAACCGACGTCCGAAGCGATCCAGAGGACCGCGACCAGTCCGAGCGTGCGGATCAGTTGCGCGTTTCGCACAGCGGATGCGCCGAGTTTTGAAGCGTCAGACATTGCTTCACCGTAAACAGAGCGAACACCAGCGCCGGTGCCGGCGCGTTTGGCCGTGTCGTCGCGTACCGTCGACACTGGCCCGAATCGCCGCTAACCCTATATCGCGCATTTCGCCGCAGCCTTTCCAGGGTCGAGACCATGTCCATCCAGGCCGTCCTGCTTCCCGTCTTCGTCCAGGTCGCGCTGACGTTCGCGCTACTCTATTGGCAGGGCTACGTCCGCGTCGGCCATACGCGGCGCGGCGAGGTGAAAATCCGCGACATCGCGCTTCGCCAGGCCAACTGGCCCGAGCAGGCCACCAAGCTCAGCAATGCCTTCGAGAACCAGTTCGAAATTCCGGTCCTGTTCTATGTCTTGGTCGCCTTCGCGCTGCTCACGCGCAAGGCCGATCTGGTATTCGTGGTGCTGTCGTGGGTCTTCGTGCTGTCGCGCTTGGTGCACGCATTCATCCACACTACGTCCAACCGCGTGAGCCGGCGCTTCTTCGCCTATAGCGTGGGCACCGTTACGCTCCTGATCATGTGGGTGATCTTCGCGCTTCGCATTCTGGCTGACTGAATGACGCCTTCGGCGCGCCTGGCTGCCGCCATCGAAATTCTCGGAGAGCTGGAAGCGCGCTCGCGCCCTGCGGGCGACATGCTCAAGCAATGGGGCATCGCGCACCGCTACGCCGGCTCCGGCGACCGCTCGGCGATCGGCAGTCTCCTGTTCGACGCCCTGCGCCATAAGGCGTCCTCCGCCTGGATTTTGGGCGAGGCCACGCCACGCGCGATCCTGCTCGGCACTATGAAGCTCGCGCGCGGACTCGACGCCGGGGCAGTCGCCAAGCTCTGCGATGGCTCGCGCTACGCGCCGGAGGTTTTGACCGACGCCGAGCGCGAGCGGCTAACAAGCGCGAGCCTCGAAGGCGCGCCGCCGCATGTGGTCGGCGATTATCCCGAATGGCTCGATCCGCATCTCTCGCAAACCTTCGGCGACGAGCGCGCGGCCGAGGGCGCGGCACTCGCCGCCCGCGCGCCGCTCGATCTGCGCGTCAACACGCTGAAGACGACGTCCGAGAAAGCGCTCGAGGCGCTTTCGCATCTGGAAGCCAAACCCACGCGCTGGTCGCCACTTGGCCTGCGCATCATGCTCACTGCCGAAGGCAAACAGCCGCCGGTCACCTCCGAGCCGTCCTTCCTCAAGGGCTGGTTCGAGGTGCAGGACGAGGGCTCGCAGCTTTCGGCCTTGCTCACCGGCGCCAAGCCCGGCGAGCATGTGCTCGATCTGTGCGCCGGGTCCGGCGGTAAGACGCTGGCGCTGGCGGCGTTGATGGAGGGCCGCGGGCAGATTTTCTCGTACGATTCCGATCTGCGGCGGCTGGCGCCGATCCACGAGCGTGTGCACCGCGCCGACGCGCACAATGTTCAGGTGAAAAGCCCGCGCGGCAAGCAGGACGTGCTTTCCGATCTCGAAAGCAAAATGGACCTCGTGCTACTCGACGCGCCTTGCACTGGAACCGGCGTCTGGCGCCGCCACCCGGATGCCAAGTGGCGCATGCGCCCTGGTGCGCTCGAACAACGCGTGAAGGAACAGGCCGACCTTCTCGATGCGGCCGTCCGCTACGTAAAGCCCGGCGGCCGCATCGCTTATGTCACATGTTCGTTGCTGGACGCCGAGAACGGCGCGCAGGTGCGCGCGTTTACCGCCCGCACGCCCGGCTTCGCCGTCGTGCCGCCTGCCGAAGTCGCGCGCGGCTTAGGCGATCGCGGTTTCATGCTCGGCAAGGCGGCGCTGCTGAGCGGCGAGGGGCTGCTGCTCACGCCGCGGCGCACCGAGACCGACGGGTTCTTTGTGAGCATCCTGAAGCGGGCCGCATGATTGCCTTGCCGCCCGAACCCCGATCCTCTAATCCCTCGTCATGACGGCCCCCGCCCACGACAAGATTCTCATCGTCGATTTCGGCTCGCAGGTGACCCAGCTCATCGCGCGGCGCGTGCGCGAGGAGAAGGTCTATTGCGAGATCGTGCCCTACCAGAAGGCCGAAGCCGCGTTCCGCGAGATGCAGCCCAAGGGCGTCATCCTCTCCGGCGGCCCTGCCTCCGTGCTCGACAAGGACGCGCCGCTCGCGCCCAAGGCGATCTATGAAGCGGGAGTGCCTGTGCTCGGCATCTGCTACGGCGAGCAGGCCATGGCGCAGCAGCTCGGCGGCGAGGTCCAGGCCGGACACCACCGCGAGTTCGGCCGCGCCGAGGTCGAGATCAAGAAGCCGTCCGCGCTTTATGACGGCGTGTGGAAGGTCGGCGAGCGCTATCCGGTCTGGATGAGCCACGGCGACCGGGTGACGAAATTGCCCAAGGGTTTCGAAGCGGTCGGCAGCGCGCAGAATTCGCCGATCGCCATCATTTCCGACGAGAAGCGGAAGTTCTACGCCACGCAATTCCATCTCGAAGTGATGCACACGCCGCACGGCGCGGCGCTGCTGCGCAATTTCGTGCGCAACATCGTGGGCGCCCGTGGCGACTGGACCATGGCCGCCTTCAAGGACGAGGCGATCGCGAAAATCCGCGCCCAGGTCGGCAAGGGCCGGGTGCTCTGCGGCCTCTCCGGCGGAGTCGATTCCGCGGTCGCGGCGGTGCTGATCCACGAGGCCATCGGCGACCAGCTCACCTGCGTTTTCGTGGACCACGGCCTGTTACGTCTCGCCGAGGCCGAGAAAGTGCTGACGCTGTTCCGCAAAAGCTACAACATCCCGCTCGTGCACGTGGACGCGGCCGATAAATTCCTCGCCGCGCTCGCCGGCGTTATCGAGCCCGAGGCCAAGCGCAAGATCATCGGCAAGCTGTTCATCGACGTGTTCGAGGCCGAAGCGAAAAAGATCGGCAAGGTCGAATTCCTCGCGCAAGGCACGCTCTATCCCGACGTGATCGAGAGCGTCTCCTTCACCGGCGGCCCGTCGGTGACGATCAAGTCGCACCACAATGTCGGCGGCCTGCCGGAGCGGATGAATCTCAAACTGGTGGAGCCGCTGCGCGAACTGTTCAAGGACGAGGTGAGGGCGCTTGGCCGCGAACTGGGCTTACCCGAGGCCTTCGTCGGCCGCCATCCGTTTCCGGGGCCGGGGCTCGCGATCCGCTGCCCGGGGGAAGTCACGCGCCCCTCACTCGACGTGCTGCGGCTGGCCGACGAGATTTTTCTGGAGGAAATCCGCCGCGCCGGGCTCTATGACGAAATCTGGCAGGCTTTCGCCGTGATCCTGCCGGTGCGCACCGTGGGCGTCATGGGCGACGGGCGAACCTACGATCAGGTGGTGGCGCTGCGCGCGGTCACTTCCACCGACGGCATGACCGCTGACTTCTATATGTTCGAGCCGGTCTTCCTCGGCCATGTCGCCACCCGCATCATCAACGAGGTCAAGGGCGTCAACCGAGTGGTCTATGACGTGACCAGCAAGCCGCCGGGGACGATAGAATGGGAGTGAACCAATGACCCTGATGCTCGCCGGCCTCGTCGTTTTCATCGGCATGCACGTCTTCACCACGCAGCGCGGCGCCCGCGCGGCGCTGATCACGAAGATCGGCGAGGGCCCCTACAAGATTCTCTATTCGGTCATCTCGCTCGCCGGCCTGCTGATGATCGCGTATGGCTACGGCATGTGGCGTGCGGACGGACCGGCGCAGCTCTGGTTTCCGCCGCTCTGGACGCGCCACCTCGCGCTTCTGCTGATGATCCCGGCGGCGATCCTGCTGGTTGCCGCCTATGTGCCGAGCCACATCCGGCTCTGGCTCAAGCACCCGATGCTGGCCGCGATCAAGATCTGGGCGCTCGCGCATCTGCTAGCGAACGGCGACATCGCCTCCATCGTGCTCTCGCTCGCGGTGCTCGCCTGGGCGGTCTATGCCCGCATTTCGATGAAACGGCGCGACGACGCGCCGAAGCCCGGCCCGCGCGGCTGGCTCGGCGATGTCATCGCGGTCGTCGCCGGCCTCGCGCTTTACCTGTTCCTGCTCTATATCTTCCATCCCTATGTCGTCGGCGTGTCAGCGATCTGAGCTATGAACGAAGAAGTCCGCCGCATCACCGCGCCAGAGATCAAGCTCCGCAAGGGCGGCGAGCCTATCGTCGCGCTCACCTCCTATCACGCGCACACCGCGGCGCTGATCGATCGCTACGTGGATGTCATCCTGGTCGGCGACTCGCTCGGCATGGTCATGCACGGGCTCGAGACCACGGTGCCGGTCACGCTCGACATGATGATTCTGCAGGGCAGGGCGGTGATGCGCGGCTCCAAGCGTGCGCTCGTCGTCGTCGACATGCCGTTCGGCAGCTACGAGGAGAGCCGCGAGCAGGCGTTCCGGAACTGCGCGCGCGTGCTCAAGGAAACCCATTGCGGGGCCGTGAAGCTCGAAGGCGGCGTGCGTATGGCCGATACCATCCGCTTCCTCGCCGAGCGCGGCGTGCCGGTCATGGGTCACGTCGGGCTCACACCGCAGGCGATCAATACGCTCGGCTCGTTCCGCGCCCGCGGCCGCGACGAGAGCGAATGGGCGCCGATCGTCGCCGACGCCAAGGCCGTGGCCGAAGCCGGCGCGTTTGCCATGGTGATCGAGGCGGTGGCCGAGCCGCTGGCACGGATAATCACCGGCCAGGTCGCGATTCCGACCATCGGCATCGGTGCTTCGCCGGCCTGCGACGGTCAGGTGCTGGTGCTTGAGGACATGCTCGGGCTGTCGCCGCGCGTGCCACGCTTCGTCAAGCGCTATGGCGAGCTCGCCTCCCATATCGAGGCCGCGGTGAAGGACTACGCGCGCGAAGTGCGCACCCGCGAGTTCCCCGGCTCGGCGAACGTTTATCAGCTGAAAGCCAAGCCCTGAGAGGGGTTTGCCACGATCTGCACACATCTATACGGTACGCCGCTCACCGCAATGCGTCGGTGAATCCCCGGAAAATCAATGTCCGACATACTCCGCGAAGTAGACGAGGAACTTAGGCGAGAGCGCTACCACAAACTTTGGGAGCGCTACGGCATTTATGTCATCGGCGCCGCCCTCGTGCTTGTCCTCGCGGTCGCCGGCTGGCGCGGGTGGGAATGGTACGTGACGCGCGAGGCATCCAGAGCCGGCGCGCGCTTCGAGACGGCGCTCGAGCTCGACACCGCCGGAAAACAATCCGAGGCCGAGGAAATCCTCACCACGCTCACCAAGGACGCGCCGCGCGGCTACCGCACGCTCGCCCGTTTCCGCATCGCAGCCGAACTTTCGCAGCGCGACCGCTCGGCCGGTGCTGCCGCCTATGACGCGCTGGCCGACGATACGTCCATCGAATCCGCTTTCCGCGACTTGGCCCGGGTCCGTGCCGCGCTTGCGTTGGTCGATACCGCTTCCGCCTCCGAGATTGCCCGCCGGCTCGATCCGCTGATCGCTGGAAATTCCGCATTCAAGGCTTCGGCGCGCGAAATTCTCGGGCTTGCCCGCTTCCGCGCCGGTGAACGCGAGGTCGCGCGCAAGCTTTTTGTCGAGATCGTGGCCGATCCGGAAACCCCGCCGTCGCTGCGTTCGCGCGCGCAACTGATGCTCGCGCTATTGCCGGTCGACGCGGCAGCGGCGACGCAGTAGGAGATACCGATGCGCGCCGCTCGAAACCTCCTGCTAGCCACCACGCTCTCGCTCGGCCTCGCCGGCTGCGAGACCGGCCTCGACCTCCTCGACAAGCTCGACTTCATGAGCTCGCAGAAGAAGCCGATAGTCGGTGAGCGCAGAGCGGTTTTCCCCACCGGTGTTCCGGGAATCGACACCAATCCCGCGCCGGCCCAGCCCACCAACACCAACGTTCCGCTCTCGATGGCGCCGCAGGTCCCCGCTACCCAGCCCGAAGCCACGCCGGGCAAGCCTGCTCCGCGCGCACCGCGCACCGCCCAGCAGCCAAAGAACCCAGCCGACGCCTGGGACGGCACCCGCTGAGGGGCCCGCCCCCTCGCGCCAATCGATGCAACCGACCATCGCCATCGTCGGCCGACCCAATGTCGGCAAGTCGACCCTGTTCAACCGCCTGGTCGGCCGCAGGCTCGCCCTCGTCGACGATACCCCCGGCGTCACCCGCGACCGCCGCGAGGGTGAAGCAACGCTCGGCGATCTTTCGTTCCGTGTGATCGACACCGCCGGCTTCGAGGAAGTGCCGCGCCCGGGCCTCGAGGGCCGCATGCGCGCCCAGACCGAGGCCGCGATCCGCGACGCCGACGCGGTGCTCATGCTGGTCGACGCGCGAACCGGCATCACGCCGGCCGATCACGCCTTTGCCGATATCGTGCGCCGGTCGGGCAAGCCCGTAATCCTCGTCGCCAACAAGAGCGAAGGCACGCGCGGCTTCGAGGCTGCCTTCGAAGCTTACACCTTGGGGATCGGCGATCCGGTGGCGCTCTCGGCCGAGCACGGCGAAGGGCTTTCGGATTTGTACGCGGCGATCCGCGAGACGCTGCCCGCGTCCGAAGAAGCAGCCGAGCCTGCGGGCGACAAACCGATCCAGGTCGCCATCGTTGGCCGGCCCAATGCGGGAAAATCCACGTTGGTGAACAATCTGCTCGGCGAAGATCGACTGCTGACCGGGCCCGAGCCCGGCATCACCCGCGACACCATCACCGTCCGGCTCGAGCGGCGCGGCCGCGCCTTCGATCTGTTCGATACCGCGGGCCTGCGCCGGCGCGCACGCATTGTGGAGAAGCTGGAAAAACTTTCCGCCGCCGATGCGCTGCGCGCCATCCGCTTCGCCGAGGTCGTGGTGCTGCTCATCGACTCCGAGCGCCCGTTCGAGGAGCAGGACCTGCGCCTGGCCGATCTGGTGATCGAGGAAGGCCGCGCGCTGGTGCTCGCGATCAGCAAATCCGATCTGGCGGCACCGAAGAATCTCGCCCCGAAGCATTTGCGCACCGAGGCCGACCATTGGCTGCCGCAGGCCAAGGGCATGCCGGTCGTGCCGGTGTCGGGTCTGACCGGCGAAGGGCTCGACCGCCTGCTCGACGCGGTCGTAAAGATTCATGAAGTGTGGAACCGCCGCGTGCCGACTGCCTCGCTCAACCGCTTCCTCGAAGGCGCGATCGAGGCTAATGCGCCGCCCGCGGTTTCCGGCGCACGTATAAAACTGCGCTACATGACGCAGCCCAAGGCGCGGCCACCGAGCTTCGTGCTGTTCGGCACGCGCACCGATGCGCTGCCGGAATCCTACCTGCGCTACCTGGTGAACGGTCTACGCGAAGCCTTCGATCTGCCAGGCGTTCCGGTCCGGCTGTCGTTCCGCGAGGCGAAGAATCCCTTTGCCGGCCGCAAGCGCGACTGGCAGAAGCAAAACAAGCGCGCCCGCGCTAAATGAGACGCCTCGCCTGAAGCCAATCCCATGACCGATCAGCCAACACCAACAGGCCCGCGCCGCGCTGCGGTCGTTTTCATCTTCATCACGCTGGTGCTCGACATGTTCGCACTCGGGATGATCATCCCGGTGCTGCCTAAGCTCGTAGAGACGTTTTTAAGCGGCAACACGGCCCGGGCGGCGGAGATTTTCGGCCTGTTCAGCACCGCCTGGGCGCTGATGCAGTTCCTCTTCTCGCCGGTGCATGGCCTGCTGTCCGATCATTTCGGCCGCCGGCCGTTGATCCTGCTCTCCAATATCGGTCTCGGCCTCGACTACATCCTGATGGCGTTGGCGCCCGACCTCTGGTGGTTGTTCGCGGGTCGGCTGATCTCGGGCATTTGCGCCGCGAGCATCGGGACCTCGTTCGCCTATATCGCCGACGTGACGCCGCCGGAGCAGCGCGCCGGAAAGTTCGGACTGCTCGGCGCCGCGATCGGCGTCGGCTTCGTGCTCGGCCCGGCCGTCGGCGGCGTGCTGGGGGTTTATGATCCGCGGCTGCCGTTCTGGGTCGCCGCCGGCCTGAGCCTCGTCAATGCGTTCTACGGCTTTTTCATTCTGCCGGAGTCCTTGCCGCGCGAACGCCGCGCGGCGCTCGATTGGCGCAAGGCCAATCCGGTGGGATCGCTCAAACTCTTGCGTTCGCACGCGGAGCTTACGGGCCTCGCTGCCGTGAATTTCCTCACCAACCTCGCGCACGTCTCGCTGCCGGCGATCTTTGTGCTCTATACCGGCTATCGCTATGGCTGGAACGAGCGCGACGTCGGCCTGTCGCTTGCCGGCTACGGCGTCTCCTACATGATCGTACAGGCAGTGCTGACCGGACGCATGGTCAAGCGCTTCGGCGAGCGCACCATGCTGCTCGTCGGCCTGCTTTTCGGCGTAATCGGTTTCGTGATTCTCGGCCTCGCGCCGAACGGCGTCTGGGCCTGGATCGGAATTCCTGTGACCTCGGCCTGGGGCTTCGCGGGCCCAGCGCTCCAGTCGATGATGAGCCGGAAGGTGAGTGAATCCGAACAGGGGCAGTTACAGGGCGCCAACGGCTCGCTTCAAGGCATCGCCTCGCTGATCGGGCCGGCGATTTTCGCCTCGATTTTCGCCTACGCGATAGGCACCGGAAGCGCATGGCAAGTGCCGGGCGCCTCGTTCCTGCTGGCGAGCTTGATGTTGGCGGCGGCAGGAATGCTCGCCTGGCAGGTCACACGGCCGCGCGCAGCGGTGGCTTAGGGCGCACCCGGAATTCGGCGTATCCAGCGCAGGATCGTTGTCATCATATTGGCGAACGCCCGCGGCGATTGGCCGGGCCGCGGCGCCAGCGGAATGAGGCTCTGGGACGCGACGGTCTGGCTCTGGGTAAATCGGAATATGCCTTCGCGGCCGTGCCGGCGCCCGAGCCCGGAAGCCTTATACCCGCCGAGCGGCGAGTCGATGGCCGACCACGCCGCGCTATAGGCCTCGTTGATATTGACCGCGCCGGTTTCGATCCGTGCGCCGATCACGGCGGTGCGTCCGATGTCGCGCGACCAGATGCTGGCGCTGAGGCCGTAGTCGCTCGCGTTGGCGAGCTGGATCGCTTCCTCGACGTCGTCGAAACGGTTCACCGCGACGACCGGACCAAAGGTTTCTTCGCGCGCGACCAGCATCGCCGGCGTCACCTTGGCCAGAATCGTCGGCTCGAAGAAATAGGGCCCGATATCCGGCCGCGCGCGGCCGCCGGTAAGCACCTGCGCTCCCTTGGCCACGGCGTCCGCGACATGCGCCGTGACTTTTGCGAGCTGCTCGGGTCCGACCAGCGATCCCATGTCCGTGTCGAAGGAGAAATCCGCGGCGACCCGCATGGCGCGCGTGCGCGCGATGAAGGCATCGAGAAAACGATCGTAGAGCGCGCTTTGCACATAGAGCCGCTCAGCGGAGATGCAGAGCTGGCCGGCATTGGTGAAACAGGCGCGCACCGCGCCCTCTGCGGCGCGGTCGAGATCGGCGTCCGCCAGTACGATCAGCGGGTTCTTGCCGCCGAGCTCGAGCGACACGTGGATCAGGCGCTCGCCCGCGCGCGCAGCTATCTTGCGGCCAACTTCCGTCGACCCCGTGAAGGCCATCGTATCCGCCGCATCGACCAGCGCGCCGCCGGCGATTTCGCCACTACCGGTGACGACTTGAAACAGATCGTCGGGAATGCCCGCCTCGATCAAAAGATCAACGGCGAAACGGGCCAGCAGTGAGGTCTTCTCCGCCGGCTTCAGCACAATGGCGTTGCCCGCGAGCAGCGCCGGCAGCGCGTCGGTTACCGCGAGTGTGAGCGGGTAATTCCACGGCGAGATAATGCCCACGACGCCAATCGGGTGGCGGTGCTCGGTGACGCGGGTGAGGAAAGGGATCAGGCCGCGGCGGCGGCGCGAACGCAGGAACCTTGGGCCGCGCCGCGCGTAATAGCGGGCGGTGATCGCCACATCGACGATTTCCTCGAAGGCATGCCGCCGCGCCTTGCCGGCTTCAAGCTGCATCAGGTCGAGGATCTCATCGCGCCGGTCGAGTACGAGGTCGTGGAAACGCAACAGCACTTCGCTTCGCTCGGCGACTGGCAACGCGGCCCATCTTTTCTGCGCGCTGCGTGCGCGTTCGACCGCAGCGAGCACGTCCTCTCGCGTAGCGAGTGGAATCTCGCCGATCGGCTTGCCGGTGAACGGCGCCTCGACGGCGTGCGTCTTTCGCCCGGGCGCGGCATCCACGAGCCGCTTCGACAATACGCGCGCGAGTTCGATAGCGCGCGTGGGCGCGGCTGTGTTCATACGAGCGCTCAGACAGGCTTCGGCGGCTGGAACTCCAGCAACGCCTTCATCGGATAACTGTAGAACTTCCCGCTCTCCTGCCATTCGGGCAGACACATTTTCAGAATATATCCGGCGACCTGCTCGGGCGTATCGAGGGTCATCGGGTCCTCGCCGGGCATGGCGTTGGCACGCATCTTGGTGCGGATCGGGCCTGGGCCGAACACATTGACCTTCACATTGATCTTGGCGGTCTCCGCCGCATAAATACGCGCGAGCATGTCGAGCGCGGCCTTGGAGACGGAGTAGGGGCCCCAATAGGCGCGCGCGTGCGCTGTGATGCCCGAGGTCACGAACACCACGCGTCCGGCCTCGGCGGCGCGCAGCAGCGGATCGAGCGAACGGATCAGTCGCCAGTTGGCGGTGACATTGATCGCCATCGTGTCGTCCCAGGCCTTGGGTTCAACGTGGCCGAGCGGCGAGATCGGTCCGAGCAGGCCCGCGTTGCCGACCAGTACATCGAGCCGCTTGTAGCGCTCGAACAGCGCCGCGCCGAGCCGGTCGATGCCTTCAAAATCCTTGAGATCGAGCGGAACGAGCGTCGCCGTGCCGCCGGCCTTCTTGATCGCATCGTCGAGTTCTTCGAGGCCGCCGACCGTACGCGCGACTGCAATCACATGAGCGCCGGCCTCGGCCAGCGCGAGTGCTACGGCATATCCGATACCGCGCGAGGCGCCGGTCACGAGCGCGGTGCGGCCAGCGAGAGGAGAAGACATGGGAGCAGAAACCTCAGGGCGCGGGATAATGGCGGTCGATGACCGTTGGCGCTAGTTTGCGGTCGGTCCTTCATACCTCAACCGCAAACCACGGCTAGATCATGCCTGTCTATATCGCAATGCTTCGCGGCGTGAACGTCGGAAACAACTCCCTGAAGATGGAGCGTTTGCGCGAGGTGTGCATGGATCTCGGTTTCAGGAGCGTGCGAACCTACGTGCAGAGTGGGAATGTCGTCTTTGAGGCAACCGGGGTGCCATCGCGCTGGTGCGGCAAGTTCGAGCGGGCGTTGGCGGCAGAAGTCCGTTTGCCGGTTTCGATCATTGTACGTACGCCGGCCGAGATGCGCATCATCGTTTCCCGAAACCCCTTTTTAAAGCGGCGAGGTATCGACACCACGAAGCTACATGTCACCTTCCTCATGCAGGAGCCCAGTAAGACCGCACGCAGTGCGTTAACCGGGATCTCTGCGGGCGACGACGAGTTCCACCTGTCCGGTGAGAATATTTATATCCATTGCCCGAATGGATACGGCCGGACAAAGCTCTCAAACAATGCGCACGAAAAGACGCTCGGCGTTAGAGCGACGACGCGCAACTGGAATACCGTGAATAGGCTGTACGCAATGGCCGCGGAGTAAAGACGACGATCATGCCAGAGCGGCGGCATATCCGATGCCGCGCGAGGCGCCGGTGACCAGCCAGTCCTGCTGATGAACGATTAGGCAGCGAGTTCCTGTGCCACAGGCTCAACGGCGGTTGGATCGGCGATATAAGCACGGCTGTCGGAAAGCAAGAACTCCTTACGAAAGTTATCGAAGCCGTAGTCGTTAAGGTCCACTGTCTCGAATTCGGTAATGATCGATTGGTAGGCGTCGTAAAGAACCCTTGACGCAGGGTTGAGACCGGCCACCAGAACCAAGCCGGTGGGCGGCGAGTCGAGTATCTTCACATCAAGGTCCGGACGATAGAAGCGAAGGATTGGCAGCAGCTTCCAGACATCGCCGGCCCACCAGCCACGTGTGCGGTATTCGACGCGGTTCGGGTTGTATTCCCGCTCCGTGATCTCGGTATTGACCGGGTAGCAATCGTGCATCGTGATTAGCGAGCGCCGGTGAGCGTATCTCTCGGCATTGATGAAGTCCCGCAGCAGATAGTCGTATCGGTGCATGCCATCGAGAAATGCAAGATCAAAACCCCGAGGAAAATAGTTGCGCAAGTCGTTGTCTGCGAAGAATTGATCCGACGTCATTTGGAACAGAAACGTCTTCTTGCGTTGAGCCAACGTATCTCGATCGAGACTGAAGTGGGGATCGATCGCCACCGAAGGGCAAGTCGCGAATTTCAGAGTGGCGCCAGTTGCTGTGCCTATCTCCAAGTAAGAGCGCGGTTTTAGCCGATCATGGATAGCCCTAAGAACGTGGCGGTAGGGTATGCCTTGATGCAGATAGGTTGGTGACGGCGCTTTTCGGCCCCGCGAGCGCAGGAAATGCTTCAGCTTGGAGAACATTTCGTAACCCGCCGCCGCTGCTGAACGTCGTGCCGAGATTAGCCAGAGCAAGAGTCAGCGAAACACGACAATAACGTAGCGTTGGCCCGGCGCGGTCACTGTTCAATTTTGTACAGGTTCAAATTTGCTGCAGGTGCGAAACCGGCCTGCGATCAAAGTAGGATCGGCATCAGCTCGCTTCGGCCAGCAGCGAAAGCTGCCGCGGGCCGACTTCGCCGGTTCGATCGGTCAGCGCCGTCGGGTACTCGCCGGTGAAGCAATGGTCGGTGAACTGTGGCCGCTCGGCATTGCGGCCCTTCTCGCCCATGGCGCGGTAGATGCCGTCGACCGACAGGAACGCTAGGCTGTCGGCGCCGATATAGTCGCACATGCCCTTGAGATCGTGGGTCGCCGCCAGGAGCTTGTCTTTCTCCGGCGTGTCGATGCCGTAATAGTCCGGGTGCTTGATCGGCGGAGAGGCGATGCGCATGTGCACTTCGGTAGCGCCCGCCTCGCGCAGCATGCGCACGATCTTCACCGAGGTAGTGCCGCGCACCAGCGAGTCGTCCACCAGCACCACGCGCTTGCCGGCGATCGCGGCGCGGTTGGCCGAATGCTTGAGCCGCACGCCGAGTTCGCGAATCTGCTGCGAGGGCTCGATGAAGGTGCGCCCCACATAGTGGTTGCGGATGATGCCGAGTTCGTAGGGGATGCCCGATTCCTGGCTGTAGCCGACCGCGGCCGGCACGCCCGAATCCGGCACCGGTACGATCACGTCGGCGCCGGCGCGCGCTTCGCGCGCCAGCTCGCGGCCCATGGCCTTACGCACGTCGTAGACCGGCTTGCCGCCGACGATCGAATCCGGACGGGCGAAGTAGACGTATTCGAATATGCAGGGCCGAGCCTGCATCGGCGGGAACGGCTTGATCGATTGCAGCCCTTCCTCGGTAATGACCACGACCTCGCCGTTCTCGATGTCGCGCTCGAAGCGGGCGCCGATGATATCGAGCGCGCAGGTCTCCGACGCGAGGATATAGGACTTGCCGAGCCGGCCGAGCACCAGCGGGCGGATGCCGAGCGGGTCGCGGGCGCCGATCAGTTTCTTATTGGTCAGCGCCACGAACGAGTAGGCGCCTTCGAGCTGGCGCAAGGCGTCGATGAAGCGCTCGACGAAGCGCGGCATTTTCGAGCGCGCGACCAGATGCAGCATCACCTCGCTGTCGCTGGTGGATTGCATCATGGCGCCTTCGCGCACCAACTGGCGGCGCAGCGACAGGCCGTTGGTCAGGTTCCCGTTATGGCCGATGGCGAAGCCGCCGCCGTCGAGCTCGGCGAACAGCGGCTGCGCGTTACGCAGGATGTTCTGGCCGGTGGTGGAGTAGCGGGTGTGGCCGCAGGCGATGCGGCCAGGCAGACGATCGATCACCTCGCGCCGCGTGAAGTTGTCGCCCACGAGACCGAGCCGCTTTTCGGAATGAAATTGCTTGCCATCGTAGGTGACGATGCCGGCGGCTTCCTGGCCGCGGTGCTGGAGCGCGTGCAACCCCAGCGCGGTGATAGTAGCGGCGTCCTGATGATCGAAAATGCCGAACACGCCGCACTCCTCGCGCAGGCGGTCGTCGTCGAGGTCGCGCGGCAACGCCTTTACCCCGTCTTCGACTTTGGCCATTCGGCCCTCCGGCTCTAAAGCTCAGCGGCCCGTGCCGCGGGTGCTCTCGAGCAATTGTTCGAACCACTGCCTATCGGAACGCTTGTACCCGTTTTCGGTCGTCCGCTGCGCGAGCCTCGGCTGTATATCGCGCTCGGAGCGCGGGCCGGGAGCAGGAGCGGTAGTCTCGGGCGGATCGTCGTCACGTGGACGCTTCAAGCGCTTCAAGATGGCGGTTTCAGGGTCGTCCGGCAACATGGATAACAGCCAGTCTCCGGTTCCCTGCAGCACCACGCGCGAGCGGGCGTTCTTGGCCCAGTCCGGCTGGCTGTTCGCCGGCACCAGCCAGGCGAAGAACAGGAAGGCGACCACCATGATCACCAGCCCGCGTGCGAGTCCGAATACGAATCCGAGCGTCCGGTCGAGCGCGCCCACGCGGCTGTCGAGGATGGCATCGGAGACTTTCACCGTGACCAGCGAGACGATGAGCAGCGTGCACAGAAAGAGACCGCCGATGGCGATGCCGTTGGCGACAAGGTCATTGCTCACATATTGCTTCACAAGGGGCACGGTGCGCGAATAGCCATAGAGCGTGACGCCCGCCGCGATCACCCACGAAGCGATCGACAGGATCTCGCGCATGAAGCCGCGGACCATGGCGAGCAGGCCCGAAATCAGCATGACCCCGAGCAGTACGATGTCGAGAAGGGTGATGGGCATTCCTCAAAAGCTCCGCGGCGGCCTGAGTCGCGGCATCCGACCGCGCGCTGTATAGCCTTGACTACTGTCTCAGTCACCCGTCTTCCGCGCCACCTGCGACCGAGCGGCGCAGCCTTGGCGCCCGGGCTACGAGATCGGCGACGACGCTTGCCAGCGAACCTACGGTTACGACCTGCAGGCCCTCGCTCGCCGTGCCCCGACCGCTATCGGGTACCACGGCCCGGGTAAAGCCAAGCTTACCGGCCTCCTTGAGCCGCGCGGCGGCCTGCGGTACGGCCCGGATCGCGCCGGAAAGGCTCACCTCGCCGAAATAAACGGCATCGGCCGGCAGCGGCGTGCCGGTCAGCGCCGAAACCAGCGCGGCGGCTACGGCCAGGTCGGCGGCCGGCTCCACGATGCGCAGGCCCCCCGCTACGTTGAGATAGACGTCGTGACCCGAGAGCCGCACCCCGCAGCGGGCTTCGAGCACGGCCAGAATCATCGACAGCCGGTTCGGATCCCAGCCGACGACGGCGCGGCGCGGCGTGCCCAGTGTCGTTGGCGCGGCGAGCGCTTGGATTTCGACCAGCAGCGGCCGTGTGCCCTCGATCCCGGCGAACACTGCGGTGCCCGGCGAGCCCAGATCGCGCTCGGACAGGAACAGCTCGGAGGGGTTGGCGACTTCCTTCA